>MGSI01000115.1:3447-11306 GCA_001798455.1 Deltaproteobacteria bacterium RIFCSPLOWO2_02_FULL_57_26
ATACATAACGCAGCAGGGAAAGAACCCCCAGATGGCGTCCCCTAACGCCTCATCGCCAGCGCCTCCCGCCCGATAAGCAGCTACCTCACAGCGATTCCGATATCCTGGAGACCACTCGCGCGGCAGATTCCCAGAACGGCGACCACGCGACCGTAGTCCAGCCTCCTATCCGCCCTGACCAGCGCCGACTTTCTCCCGTTACGCCCCATCGCCCTAAGCCGTGTCTCGAGCCCGGGGAGATCAACTTTTTCCCCGTTCACGGTGATCTCCCCGCGCTGTCCGACCTCTATCGTCACCGGTGTCGACTGGCTTTCCGCGGAGGCAGCCTTGGCCTGAGGAAGCTGAATATCAAGCCGCCGAGACGGATCGATGATGGTCGTTGTGACCATGAAAAAGATAAGGAGTAGAAAGATGACGTCAATGAGAGAAGTGAGACTGATCCCAACTTCCTCTTCCGATTCTTTCAAGAACTGCATCTCGCATCTCCTCGACTAAGGTTCCCGAAATCGCTCCCGCAGTCTTGGGGGCGACTCAGCCTGTCTTACCTGGGACGCAGCAGTCGGCGCGCGGCCACTATAGCCCTCGTAAGCGAGATCTTCGATCAGCGCAAGCGAGACCTCCTCCATCTCAAGCACCCTGATCTCGACCTTCCGCTTGAAATAGTAATAGACCGCAAGCGTTGGAATGCCGACCATTAGGCCGAAGACGGTCGTGATCAGCGCCTCGGCCACCCCTGCCGCAACGGCCCCCGGGTTTCCCGCCATGCCATAGCTCGCAATGACATCGAACGACCGGGTTAGACCAAGCACGGTTCCGAAGAGGCCAAGCATGGGAGCGATGTTGGCTAGAAAACCCAAGAGCATCAGGTTCTTCCGCAATACAGCCGCCTCGTGCTGACCGGCGCCTTCAATCGCCTTCTCTACCGCGTCCAGCCCGTGGTCAAAGCGGACCAGCCCCGCGCGCAGAACCCTGGAAAGCGATAGCTCGTGTTCTTTGCAGGCCTGGATCGCCCGATCGGTTTCACGCCGATACCAGTACTTTTTGATCTCTTCGATGAACGCAGCCGAGATGATCTTCCCCTTACGCAAGTTAATGGCCCGCTCCAGGATGATCGCCAGCGCGAAAATCGAGCAAGCTAGGATAAAGTGCATGGTGGGCCCGCCCTTAAAGTAAAAATCGACGAGCGAGATGGACTGCCTCGGGGACAAAGGGACTTGAGTTTCTGGGGCAACCTCGGCGCCCAATAGGATAGAGGACATGACGAAGGAGAAGATCACCGGAAGAAAAGCTTTAAAGGTGCGCAAAGCAATCCCTATCGAGGTCGGCCTTCATTGATCTCATTTGCAGGGGGAAGGTTTTGAGACCGTTTGAGGCTCTCCTCTCGGCCCCGGTCGATTTGCCTTTCAATTTCTTCCCGGGTCTTCCCCAAGCGCTCAACCTCCAACTTAAGATTCCTCTCCTTTTCAAGAAAAACTTCTAACTCGAGAGAGCGTTTTCCCCCGTGCTCATAGTACACCGAAACGGAGCCTCGTGCTATGGACCCATCACCAGAACGCGCAAGGACTTGTATCCGATTGAGTCCCTCCGCCACCGGAAGCGCGGAAGAGAAGAATCCATCGGTCGCTAGGCGCAACTGAGTGGCCCTTTGCCCCGTCGTTTCATTAAGGACTGTAATGTAATCGATTCCCACCACCGATATATCCTCCAAAACTCCAAGAATATCAGCCGGTCTGACAACAGGGGTGAAGATGCCTCCACTCGCCCCGGCAATCCCAACCGCCGCTCGCGGATAGGAAAGCGCTTCCTCACCCAACGCAAACACGTGGATTTTGATTCCCGCCTTCCCGGCGATGCGGGCAGCGCTGATCGCTAGATCGGTATCCTCAAGGGTGAGTTTCCTTCCTCCACCGATCGGCAGAGTGGGAAAACCATCCGTCAGAAGCAGTTGAACTTTAACCGCATCGGTCCTCCGCTCACTCCGCCCTAACCCAGCCAGCTCCCTGATGGCCGCACGGATTCCCTCCGCCATATTCGTCCCACCGTAAGGCCCCTTGATGAAAATTTCCTCCAGAGCCTGTTTTGCCTGCTGGTAGTCGTGCGTCAGTGGCTGGACTAACTGAGCCTGCTCCGCAAAGGTGACAACCCCGACCCGGGTGGTTTCCGGATTGAGCTGAGTAAGCAGTCGACGCGCTGCCCCGACCTCGGCCGCAAGAATGGAATTTCGCAAATCCCTCAGCGGCGGAACCCCGAGTCCAAGGCCGCCTCCGAATATTCCTATCTGTGGGCTCCCCCGTCCACCTAGACCGGAAGCCGTGGGAAGCTTCGAATCACCGAAGTCCACTCCGGCATAGTGAGCTGTGCTTCCCGAAGTATCTATAACAAAAACGATGTCCACATTAGGCGTTCGACTCTCTTGAGCGGAGACCTTGCCGCTGACCAAGATGGTGCTCTGCTCTTGTACGATCCGAGCACCATCCCGCGGAGAAAGGATCTCGACCCTCGGCTCTTTCGCCCCCAAACCCGCAGCAAGGAATACTAATACCGAGGTGGTAAAAAAACCGCCGGACAGAATTCGCAGGTTTGGAAGTACCATAGATCGCGCGACGAGGCGCAAAAACACAGATAACATGAATGGCGCAGGGTGTAAACGAGGGGCAGTCGTTTGCCTTCAAGGCGGGCGAAGGTGTATAATTTCTTTGTGATTTTGAAGAGGATCCTCCCCCTGGTGTTCGTGGTCCTTCTCTGCTGGTCGGGAACCGTTCTGGCTCAGTACACCCTGGTCCTCAAAAACGGCCGGCGCATTACCGTCCAGACTTATCGAGAAGAGGGCGGGATGATCAAATTCCAAGGCCTGGGCGGGGAGATCGGTTTAGCGAAGGACCAGGTCAAGGCCATACTTAAGCCCGGAGAGAAGGAAGAACGCGGGATGGTGGTTCCAGGTTTGGAGGGCGTTCGCGCCGCCCCAGCAGAAGCCAAACCGGAAGTGAAGGAAGCGGCCGCTCCGCAAGCTCCCGGAGAGGCCAAGCCTGAAGAAAAGGCCCTAAGCCCTGAGGAGAAATTGGCGGAGGAAAGGGCCAAAGAGGAAAAGGAATACCAGAGAAGAGTTAAAGAGCTCACGGAGCAGATCAAAGCTGCCAGAGATCGCTACGCCATTGCCACGAAAGGGAGTAGCTCGACGGAGCCGACCCTTCTCAACACCGAAGAGGCAATGAGAGCGCGCCAGGATGACCTCATCTCAAGATTAAGGGACAAGCAGTACAATCCGGCAGGACCCAGTGACGCGGGTGGTGTCAGGTTGTCAACACCCTCGCCCTTTGCCGGCGCTCCACCGACGACAACGGAGCTTCATCCCAGGCAAGTCACTCCGAGTCCCACCGTTGATAGCCCTCTCCCGACTTATAGCGACAGAGAAAGGGATCTCAGTGAACTGCGGAATCAGATGAACCAATTACAGAACCAGAGGGAAAGGCTGATCGACGAGATGAGGCAGAAGGGCTTTGACACCGGTTCGCTCTTCTTGGACTGAATTCCTCCCTTTAAAGATACTCCACGGCGGCCCTTAGTCCCAGCAGATAACTGTGAACGCCGAAGCCGGCTATCTGTCCTACCACCGCCTCCGCGATCAGGGAGCGCTTGCGGAAATCCTCCCGCTTATAGATGTTCGAGATATGGACTTCGACCGCCGGGAGCCCCACAGCCACCAGGGCATCCCTCAGCGCCACGCTCGAATGGGTATACGCAGCGGCGTTGATCACTATGGCGCCAAATCGCCCGGACGACTCTTGAATCCAGCCGACTAGCTCTCCCTCGTTGTTGGACTGGCGGATTTCCACCTCCACGCCGAGCTCCCGCGCCAGCGCGCGGATCTTGCGGTTGATCTGCTCCAAGGTGAGGCGGCCGTAAATCTCCGGTTGTCTGCGGCCCAACAGGTTCAGGTTGGGTCCGTGCAGGACCAGTATTCTTTTTTTCTTTGCCATCACGAACCTCGCTTACGTTTTTGCATCCAGCGGTCCCATGCCGCAAGCTCCCCGTCGAGGCCTTCCCGCGATTTATCGCGGGAGCCCCCGCCCTCGAGGCGGTCTCGGATGCGGCGCATTTCTTCCCAGAATCGCCCTTCACCGGCTGAGGTAAGAAATAGTCGGCGATAGATCTCCATCGCCTCCAAGAGGTAACCCTGTTGGACTAGAAGCCGGGCCATGCTTTCCGTGGCGAAGGCAGGATCGGGCTCGGCCGCTTCGAGCTGGGCCAGATGCTCCAAGCCCTTTCTCAGCAAGCGCAGCTCTCCTTGACATGCGGGAACGAAGCTCAAGGCCTTAAGCGCCTCGAGGGCCTGGGAGAAGCTTCCCCTTTCAAAAAGAAGCCTGGTCCAAAGAAGGAGCGCCCGAGGATGGTCGGGGTTTTCGCGAACCAACCCTTCGATGAGCTCCAAGCCGTCGCCAATTTTTCCTGCACGCCGCAGGCCCTCCGCTCGGTCCAGAAGCGACGATACAGCCGCGGCCGGCTTCATCCTGCCCATCTTCATTCACCTGCCAGTTGAGCGACAATCTCTTCGGCAGAAAACCAAACAAATTGGGTAGCGCCAATGCCCCGGCAGAGCACGAACTTGATCTTTCCGCCGAGCGATTTCTTGTCCACCTCCATGGCCTGAATCAGTTCTCGAGGCTCAATCCCCGACGGAATCTCCGTAGGCAACCCCGCGTTTTGAACGAGCTCGCTGATCCGCCTCTGACTGGTCTCGTCACAAACCCCCTGGCGCGAGGAAATAGCGGCCGCCTGGACCATGCCAACGGCCACCGCCTCACCATGCAGAAACTTCCCATAACCGGTCAGGGCTTCCAGGGCATGGCCGACAGTGTGGCCAAAGTTGAGAACCGAGCGATAGTCTTCTTCCTGCTCGTCGCGCTCGACCACCTGCGCCTTAATCGCACACGAGGTGGCAATCACGTCCACCAACAGCTCCCGGTCCAGTCCGAGTAAGCGATCCAGCTTTTGCTCCAAAAGAGCGAAGAGCTTCGGGTCCGCGATCACCCCGTATTTAATGACCTCGGCTAGCCCGGCAACAAACTCCCTTGGGGGGAGCGTGCGGAGCGCCTCGACGTCGATGATGACGAGCCGGGGTTGATAGAAGGCGCCGATAAGATTCTTTCCCGCGCGATGGTTGACCCCGGTCTTGCCGCCGACGCTTGAATCCACCTGCGCGAGCAGCGTGGTGGGCACCTGGACATACGGGACCCCCCGTAAAAAGGTGGCGGCCGCAAACCCGGCTAAGTCGCCTACCACTCCTCCACCTAACGCCACGACACAGGATCCGCGGTCAAACCGCTCCTCGATCAGGCGGTCATAAATGAGAGAAAGCGACGCGAAGTTCTTATGCTCTTCACCCTCGGGGATGATGACGGACACGACGCGAAACCCCGTCCGCTTGAGCGATTCCTCCAAGATCGGAAGGTAAAGCTCTGCGAGCTTCGGATGCGTGACGATACCGACTTTCTCGCCGCACCCGGCGCGTTGGATGAACTCACCAGCCTGGGCGAGCAGTTCCCGTCCCAGGTAGATGGGGTACGAGCGGGCTCCGAGATTCACAGTGAGCGTACGCATCGATTCAGCCCCCGCTCCGCAAAGCCTCGAGGATTTTCTTTACCACCTCATTCACCGTGAGCTTCGCCGTGTCGATCCGAGCGTGGGCCCGGGCATAGCATTTTTCTCGCTGCCGCAATAGCTCCTCGATCCGTCGCTGCTTGTCGTCCCCGCTGAGAAGCGGGCGGCCCGCACCGCCTCCCGCTCTTCGGAGCAAGGTCGAGGAAGGAGCGGTAAGCCAAACGAGAAAACTTTTCTCCTTTAGCAAGCGCAGGTTTTCCCCATCCATCACTGCCCCCCCTCCCGTAGCGATTACCTGGCCGTCCTGGCTGAGGACCTTCCGCAACATCCTCTTTTCTGCTGCGCGAAAATAGGCTTCTCCTCTGCGGCTGAAGATCTCCTCCACCTTCATCCCTTCGGCTTCTTCAATGGCGTGATCGAGGTCGACAAAGGGCCGTTTGAGTCTTTGCGCCAGCTTTTGTCCGACGATGCTCTTGCCCACCGCCATGAAGCCGGTGAGGGCGATATTTTTTCGCGCGCGGCGAGACAAGGGCTCAGAAATTCTTGATCTGCTCCAGGTAGCCTTCGTAGTTGCGCGTGATCTCGTGAAGGGAGTCACCGCCAAACTTCTCCAGGAACGCGGCTGCCAGCTCAAACGCGACCACCGCCTCCCCGATCACAGCGGCGGCCGGCGCGGAGCAGACATCCGAGCGCTCGACTGAGGCATCTGCCGATTCCTTCGATCTCAGGTCCACCGAATGGAGCGGGCTCATCAGCGTCGAGATCGGTTTCATGGCCGCCCGGACCACCAGCGGCGCCCCATTGGACATACCCCCCTCGGTTCCGCCGGAGTTGTTGCTCCCACGGTAGAACCCGGTCGGTACAATTCTGGGCGTGCCCGCAGAGACCATCCCGTGGGGGTCGAAGAAGATCTCGTCGTGCACCTCGGAGCCGCGCCGCCGCGCCATCTCGAATCCGAGTCCGATCTCCACACCCTTGATCGCCTGAATACTCATCAGGCCTCGAGCCAGGCGGCCGTCGAGTTTCCGGTCCCATTGGGCATGGCTGCCCAGTCCCGGAGGCACCCCCAGGGCCACCACCTCGAAGATTCCCCCCAGGGTGTCGCCACGCTTCTTGCATTCATCGATCAGGGCAATCATCTTTTCCTCGGCCTCTTTGTCAGCGACCCGGACGGGGGACTCGTCGGCCTGGGCATAAATCTCTTCGTAGGAAAGGCCCTCGAACTGCGCCTCAATATTTCCCAGGGAGCGGATGTAACCCATGATCTTGATACCGAACGGAGCGAGGAGCTGCTTGCAGAATGAGCCCGCCGCCGTTCGCGACACCGTGTCGCGGGCGCTGGCCCGCTCGAGAACATTGCGGATGTCGGCGTGGTGGTACTTCAAGATGCCGGCGAGGTCGGCGTGGCCTGGGCGCGGCTTGGTGACAGCCACCGACTCATCCCGATCTTCGGGCAGCAAGGACATCTTTTTGGTCCAGTTCTTCCAGTCCCGGTTCTCAATCCCCATGGCCACCGGCGAGCCCAAAGTCTCACCCCAGCGGATCCCGGAGCGGATCTGCACCTCGTCCTTTTCGATCAGCATCCGCCCACCCCGGCCATAGCCTTGTTGGCGGCGCCAAAGGTCGTGGTTGATCTTCTGGATATCGATTGAAAACCCTGCGGGGACACCGTCGAGAATGACAGTCAGACACGGCCCGTGGGACTCCCCAGCGGTAAAGTAGCGCAACATGCGCTTATATTAGCGCATTAGAGTCCGAGAGGCCAGACAATGGCTAGAAGTTCAACTTAAACGGCTTGAACAGTTTAAACCGCTCAGGGTTAACCCCCTTCGGTGGTCCTGAGCTGCTGGCGCCACAGTTGCTCGGCGGAGGGGAGATTTTCCGAACCGCCGGACACTATACGAGGGGTGATAAAAACCATAAGTTCCTCAAAGTCCTTCTGCCAGCGCGCATTCTTAAAGAGCCACCCGAGAACCGGAATGTCTTTCAAAAACGGGATGCCGCTTTCCGATGTGGACCCGGTATCCTTCATGATACCCCCGATGACGATGGTCTCGCCGTCTCGGACCAAAACGTTGGCAGTGGCCTCGCGGCTCAGCTCATCAAAGGGGAGAACGGCGGAGGAGCCTGAGACGGTCGCCGATTCGGCAATCGAACTCGACTTCACATTGATTTTCATCAAAACGAAGCCATCGGAGGAGACCTGCGGGGTCACGGTCAGAATGATCCCTACATTCACCCGCTCCGTCGCTACCGCTGCC
>MGSI01000115.1:11320-12362 GCA_001798455.1 Deltaproteobacteria bacterium RIFCSPLOWO2_02_FULL_57_26
ACATTCACCCGCTCCGTCGCTACCGCTGCCCCAGCAGCCGCACCTGTGCCGCTGGCGATATTAGTGGATGTGGGCAGCGTGATTCGCAGTATCCTCAGGCTTTGGATGGTCGAGGCTATATTGTTCAGGGTGACCACCGAGGGACGAGAGATGATCCGGATATTCCCTTCTTTCTCGGCGGCTGACAATTTCAGCTGAAGGTTGGAGAGTGCCCCGACCCTATCTTGGAGAACTGAGAAAAATGCCGCCCCGCCAGCCGGGGTTCCCGCAGGAAATGAGGACCTGATCAGCGCTGACCGATCGAAGTTAAACTCCATCCCCAGCGCCCGGGCAAAGGTTGGGGTGGTCTCGATCAAATTCGACTCGATCTGAACTTGCGGGGTGCGGGTATCCAGTCGGCTTACGATCCCGTTGGCGTCCTCGATGCCTTTCCGAATATCCCGCACGATAATTGTATTGCTCCGGTCATCCGCAACCACTGTTCCGCGCGGGGTGAGGGCCGTCTTGACCTTGTCCAGAAGGTCCTTGACCGTGGCATAATTGACACTTAGGTAAGTGATCTGAAGGTCCTCCTCGCTTTCCTTGGATTTTTTCGCGGCGGCTCGCTGATCGCTCTCGGCTTTCAGTCGTGCGGCTGTAGAAATGCGCATCACGTTTCCCACTTTCTCTTTGTCCAGGCCATTGGTGTGGATGAGGAGATCCAAGGCCTGATCCCATGGCACATCCACCAAGCGGATCGTGACTTTTCTCACCACATCATCCGTGACAATGATATTGTCCCCGCTGACCTCGGCCAAGAGACGAAAGACATTCTTGATATCCGCGTCCTTGAAATCGAGAGAAATTCTCTGGCCGGTATACTTCTTCTCTTCCGCCAGGCTGGGCTTGGCCACTTGTTCCGGCTTGGCTTCCGGTGCCTGTGGCTCTGCTTGAGGGGCTGAGGGTTTTGCCTCCGCCACTTTCACGTCCACCCTTTTTCCGCCCTGGACGAGCTGCAGCTCCTTTCTCGCCGTCAGCTCAGGATTGACCGGCCCGATGATAA
>MGSI01000116.1 GCA_001798455.1 Deltaproteobacteria bacterium RIFCSPLOWO2_02_FULL_57_26
CGCGCATAAAAGCCAAACTGAACCAGACCCCCGACAATGACGATGCGAGTGTTCTTGTAAGGTTTTTTGTAAAGGACGATCCCCTGGGAGGAGAGCGCGGCATCGGCGCTCGTGAGAAGACCCATATCCGTGTCGCCCTTGTCCATGGAGGGAAGCCACGCGGGCGGGCCGGCGAAGGGCTGCACCCGAACTACGATAGGCGTGCGGCGGCTCAACACCGTAGCAATGCCCGTCCCTAGAGAGTTATATAGACTTCCTACCGCATGGGTAGCCAGCGTGGCACTGCGCGGCAGCTCCGCCCGGGTCAAACCCACAGCAAAAACGAGAACCAGCGCCGTTGTCATTAGGCCAAGTCGCACAAGCTTTTTCCTCACCCTAACCCCCTTTGTCCAGGTTTTGATTTCTCAGTTTGCCGGTCTCTTGCCAGTCGATTTCCAAAGTCCTTGGATCGATGCCCACTCGATAGACCTCGCGTGCCTTCTCGATGGTGATAAATTCGTTGATGACATCCCAAAGCACCTTATCAGGCTCTCGCTCAGCAGGGTTACCCACACCGGCGCCGCCACCGCTTATCTTTACTACCACGTCGCCCGTGCGCACCTGATACATCCGATGGGGCTTCACCAGGATCTCCTCTTCACCCCTCTTGATGTAAGCTTTACACAACGGCCCTTCCTCTCCTCCCGCAGCGCCGGGGGGCCGCGTCTGATGTCCATCCGAACTGCCGGTCGCCATCCCGCCGTCGCTTCCCAAATTCAAAGCCTCCCAGCGCAGGCCGCAGGCGCCTCGCCATTTGCCCGCGCCAGAGAGGTCGGGAACAAGCTTGTAGCAGAGAATCCGCCAGGGGAAGCGGGTCTCCACCTCCTCCATTTCGCTGCGCTGCACCGACCCCAGAGTTGGAAGAGAAGCTGCTCCTTCAAAGCCGTCGTATCCCGAAACCGCGCCGGCCCCGCCGTCGGCATCGAAGGTCGTCTCCACATAGCGCTCGCCGGTGCGCGGATCGACGCCGAAAATGTAATGGCCCTGGTGTCGGCCCCAGCAGGCGATCGCCTTCTGCGGCATCGCTTTGGAGAGGGCCATGACCGTGGCCTCCATGACTTCGGTCCCCACGCTCTGCGGTGAACCTCCCACGGTGGCCGGGTACTTTGGGTTGACCACACTACCTTCCGGCGCGATGACCGTTATCGGTGTCATGCTACCTTCATTGTGGAATTCAGCCAGCGAGGGATCGAAGAACAGGAAACTCGAAGCGATCGCCCGGCTGTAGGTGGAGGAGTAGACGCTGTTGACGAATCCTTTTCTCTGCTTGTCGCTCTTCGAATAGTCGATGATCATCTCATCGCCTCGGATCGTGACCTCGCAGCGCACCCAAACGGGGACATCGAGATCCGTGCCGTCATCGTCGGAGGCGGCTTCTCCGTAATAGGTTCCGTCGGGCACCCGGGCAATCTCCGTTCTTATGGCCCGCTCCATCCGCGCGATCATCTCTTCCACGCAGCCCATGACCGTGTCACGGCCGTATTTATCCAGGAGAGCGACAAGTCTGTTTTCGCAGACCTTGGTCGCGGCGATCAGCGCGTAGTTATCGACGCGCACGCCTTCGGGGAAGCGCACATTATTCCAGACCAATTCGAAAATGTCTTTTCTCTCGACGCCCTTCTCAAACACCTTGATCGGAGGAATACAGATCCCCTCGGCGTGAATGTCATAGCCGTTGGGAAAGTAGCCCCCCGGGAACGAGCCGCCCGTGTCCATCTGGTGCCCCCGGGCCATGGTGAAAAAGAGCAGCTCGTCCTTGTAGAAGATCGGCCGGAAAAAGCCCCAATCTGGCAGATGATTGCAGTAGCCGTGATAGGGATCGTTGTTCAGGATCACGTCCCCCGGGTAGAGGTTGTCGCCGAACTTGTCCAGGATGTAGCGGACCGAAAACTTCTGCCCGAGGAATTGCGATGTCGGCCCTTCCGGCACGGCGAGCGTGCGGGCCTGGGCATCCCAGATCCCCGCGGCCACGTCATGGAGCTGAGCCATGAGAAAGTTCTGCGCCGTGCGGTCCAAGATATAGCGCATCTCGCGGCAGACGCTTTGAAAAGTATGCCAGATGGTAGAAAGCGTGATGGCGTCAGCGCTGCGCTGTTTCATATAGCCCTATTCCCCCATGAGCTTCGCCTGCAGCGCGTCCATCTCTTTGGTCCACACCCCTTTTTCCCTAAAGAATCTGATCACCCCGGGATGGTAAGGGATGGTAGCGTTCTTGGTGACCATCCGGTCGCGCCGCCACTCCTTAAGAACCGGAATGGACGCTGCCAACTCCTCGTTGTAATCCCACAACACCTTGACCACCTGGTAGGCGACGTCATCGCTCATCTCCTTCGTGGCGACGAGATAGACGTCGTTGGTGAGAAACGCGGTGTCCTTTGCGACCCCGGTTGCAGCCCCCGCCCTGACAACGCTCGGATAGCTCCCAGGGTAGATATCCGCCATCTTTTTCGCTCCTTCCGGCGTGGAGATCACGGATAACCATTTCACTCCTCCCATCCGAGCATTGGCCTCTTCGATCGCTGGACTCCCGATGGTGTACCAGCCCGCATCTATTCGACCTTCGAGGAAGGCCTGGGCCGCGGCTGCCAAATCGGAGACAGGGACCTTGACGATGTCGTTATAGGTTAGCCCACCGCTCGCCAGCGCGGCCGTACTGCTCAGCCTCGCAATGGGAATGCCGGGGTAGTCCGTGGGAACTCTTTTTCCCTTCAGGTCTGCCACAGTCTCGAGGGGCGAATCTTTGGGAACATAGAAACTCAGTTGAAGCGTGCCTCCAACGACCAGGATCCGGGTATTCTTGAAGGTCCTCTTATAAAGGATGATCCCTTTATAAGAGGTGATGGCGTCCGCGCTGGTGAGCATGCCCATATCGGTCTCGCCCTTGTCCATCGAAGGGAGCCAGGCCGGAGGGCCGGCAAAAGGTTGAATCCGAACCGTCATGGGTGTGTGGCGGCTCAACACCGTGGCGATGCCGGTCCCCATCGCGTTGTAGAGACTTCCCACCGCATGGGTTGCCAAAGTGGCGCTGCGCGGCATAGCGCCGAGGGCAAAACCCACCATCAAAGTGATGGCGATGATTCCAAAACCGATCGCTTCAATCCACCTTTTCTTCATGGCCGTAGCTCCTCTATCATTTTGGCGTTCGCCGGCCCTTTCGGATAAAGTCCCGGCCGGTTCATCTCGAGCTTCTTAATTTTCGGGTCTCTTCCCAGTCGATCTCCAGTGTCTGAGGGCGGATCGCGACGCGGTAAATGTCGCGCGCGACCTCCAGGCTGATAAACTCATTGACTACGTCCTCAAGAACTTTCTTAGGCTCGCGCTCCAAGGGATTGCCCACACCCGCGCCGCCACCGCTGATCTTTACCAGCACATCGCCAGCGCCGATCTTGTACATTCGGTGTGGTTTGATCACCATTTGCTCATCGCCTCTCTTCAAAAACGCTTTGCACAGTGGGCCTGGCGCTCCACCCGCGGCGCCCGGCGGTTGGGTCTGGTGGCCATCCGAGCTGCCTGTGGCCATGCCCCCGTCGCTTCCCAGGTTCAGTGCTTCCCAGTGCATGCCGCAGGCCCCTCTCCATCTCCCGGCCCCGGACATATCAGGGATGAACCCGTAGCGGCGGATTCGCCAGGGGAAACGGATCTCCACCTCTTCGATCTCGCTTCGCTGCACAGATCCCAGGGTAGGAAAAGCGGCGGCCCCCTCGAAGCCATCATATCCCCACACTGCGCCAGCACCGCCATCGGAGTCGAAGGTTGTCTCGACGTAGCGCTCACCGCTTCGGGGGTCTGTACCGAAGATGTAATGTCCCTGGTGTCGCCCCCACGAAGCGATGGCCTTATGGGGCATCGCCTGAGAAAGAGCCATCACCGTAGCCTCCAGAATCTGGGTCCCCACGCTCACTGGCGAACCGCCGACGGTTGCGGGATACTTGGCGTTGACCACACTCCCCTCCGGCGCAATGAGCTTGACCGGCTTCATGCTCCCTTCGTTGTGAAAGTCTGCAAGACCAGGATCGAAAAACAGGAAACTCCCGGCGATGGCCCGGCTATAGGTGGCCGAGAGCACGTTGTTCACGAAACCTTTTTGTTGTTTGTCGCTCTTGGAGAAATCGATCGTCATCTCGTCGCCCTGAATCGTCACCTCACAGCGCACCCACACAGGCACATCGTGTCGAGACCCATCGTCGTCCGAAGCAGCCTCGCCGTAGTAGGTCCCATCGGGCACTTTGGCGATCTCGGCCCGTATCGCCTTCTCCATCCGGATAAGCATCTCCTCCACACACTCCATCACCGCGTCCCGTCCGTACTTCTGCACCAACGCCAGAAGCCGGTTCTCACAGATCTTGGTGGCGGCGATAAGCGCATAATTGTCCACACGAACGCCTTCTGGCCACCGAACGTTGTTCCAGACCAGCTCGAAAACATCCTTCTTCTCCACGCCCTTCTCGAACACCTTGATCGGAGGGATGCATAGCCCCTCCGCGTGAATGTCATAGCCGTCGGGAAAGTAAGCACCCGGATAGGACCCACCCGTGTCCATCTGATGTCCGCGAGCCATAGTGAAGAAAAGCAACTCATCCTTGTAGAAGATAGGACGAAAAAAGCCCCAGTCTGGCAAGTGATTACAGTACCCGTGGTGGGGATCGTTGTTGAGGATCACATCGCCCGGATAGAGGTCATCGCCGAACTTGTCCAGAATGTAGCGGATCGAGAACTTCTGCCCCAGGAGCTGCGAAGTCGGCCCCGCGGGGACTGCAAGGGTGCGAGCCTGGGCATCCCAGATTCCAGCCGCGACGTCATGAAGCTGGGCCATGAGAAAATTCTGTGCCGTGCGGTCCAGGACGTATCGCATCTCCCGGCAGGTGCTCTGAAAGGTGTGCCACACCGTAGAAAGCGTAATAGGATCAACAGCGCGCGGACCCATAACTGCCTCCTCTCATAGCTTAAAGTTACACGTCCCTACGAAGCCTGACTCCGCCGCGTAAGCACATAGTTCTTCCGCTCGTCTACGGAGCAAGAAAATGTTTCCGGGATGACCACAGTCGTCGTGCTCTCCTCGATGATTGCTGGTCCTTGAATCAGGTTTCCCGCCAAGAGCTTGTCTCCATCGTACACGGGGGTATCCATCTCGCGCCCATTGAACCAGCAAGATCGGCGTCTCTTGAGTGCAGCCGAAGCATCCCGCCCTCCTTGACCGATCTGGCGCAAGTGAAAGGGCGCCTTGGGAGCTACTGCCTTAAGGCGAAAGGTGAGAAATTCAACCCCCTTCCAGTGCATATTGAAGGTATAAAGTTCCTCATGCTTCTGGTGGAAGCTCTGCAGTGCTGTCTCGATGTCGCCAGGGCCGAGCTTTCCTCGAGCCATCTCTACTTCCACCTCATGAAACTGCCCGATGTAGCGCGTGTCGGCGCTGCGAGTGAAAACCACCTGCCCGGAAGGGACATGCATCGAACGGGAGGCCTCCAGGGCCTCCTGCTCCATCTCCTCATACAGTCGGGTCACCCTGTCCAGATCGATGCGATCGGCCCGGGAGATGTAGGAGCGGGCGTAGTCGCGGCCAATGTCCATCGCGAACATGCCAAAGGCCGAGTATGTGGCAGCCACGGTAGGAATAACGACCGTAGGGATACCCAGTTGGTCGGCGATGGTTGCGGCGTGGACCGGACCAGCTCCTCCGCCCACGACCAACGCGAAGTCGCGGATATCATATCCCCGCTTGGTTGACACCTCGGAGATCTGATCGGCCATAAAGGAGTTCACGGTGGTAAAGATAGCCTGAGCGGCTTGGGAGACGGACATATTGAGGGGATCTGCCACTTTCATGACGGCCTGTGTGGCGCGCTCCACATTCAACGGAATCTCGCCACCGAGGAAGAAATCCGCAGGGACATACCCCAACAAGAGATCGGCATCCGTGACGGTCGGCGCCTCACCTCCTTTGCCGTAGCATGCAGGACCGGGCTCCGCACCGGCCGAGTGAGGCCCGACCCGCAAGAGACCCAAAGAGTCAACCCAGGCGATCGAGCCGCCGCCCGCACCGGCAGAATGGATGTCCACCATCTTGATCGCTACCCGTTCGTCTCCAACCCAACTCTCGGTGCTGGTAGGAATTTGACCATGACGAATCATACAGACATCAAAAGATGTTCCCCCCATGTCGATAGACAACAAATTTTGCTGGTCTACAGCCCGGCCCAGATAAAGCGCGCCAGACGGGGCGGCGGCGGGTCCGGAGCCGATCAGGAAGACAGCGCGCGGAATACAGTGCTCAACCGTCTCCACGAGACCGCTGGAGAGCATCAAGAGAAGACTTCCCCGGAATCCGGAATCCTTCAGCCGCTTTTCCAGAGCGCGGAGATAGCGCTCCACCACAGGTCCAACATAGGCTGAAACCACCGTGGTAGAGAACCTTTCAAACTCCCGCCAAACAGGAAGAATCTCGTGGGAGGCGGTTATGTACGCCCCGTCAAAAAGAGCCTTAGCGATCTCGGTGGCCCGCTGCTCATTGCGGGGATTCGCATAAGAGTGAAGGAAGCAAATCGCTACCGATTGAACCCCTTTCTCCTTCAGCTTCGAAATGGCCTGCGGCACTTGCGCCTCGTTCAGAGGAGTCAGGATCTCGCCAGAATGCACGGTGCGCTCTTCCACCTCCAGACGTGAATGTCTTGGGACCAAGGGCTTATAAGGAGGCACAAAAACGTTGTACATGGACGTGCGGATGTTCTTGTAGCCGCGGCGGATCTCGATGATGTCGCGGAAGTCCTTGGTGGTTATCATTCCCGTCTTAGCGCCGCTCTCGTTGATCAGGGTGTTGGTGGCCAAGGTAGTCCCGTGAATGAGGAGATCCACGTCGGCCAGAAAAGAAGAAAGGGATTGGTGAAAAGCGCCGGCGGCCTTCTCCAAACAGGCAAGAAAGCCAACTGAGGGGTCCTGGGGAGTCGTGGCCGACTTAAACTGCTGGAGGTTTCCCCGCTCATCCAAGACCAGGCCGTCTGTAAAGGTTCCACCTACGTCGATGCAAACTCTGTACATATAATCAACCTCGAAATGTTCCCAGGCACAAGAAAGCTCCTAGGTTCATGCAGCGTTTTCACGTGAAAAGCAAACCAAACTTTCTGTCCACCTTGCTCATGTCTCTATTATTTTAAAAGCTCAGCCTGAAGCTTGTCCATCTCTTTGCTCCACGCACCCTTCTCCCTGAAAAACTTGACGGCCCCAGGGTGATAGGGAATGGTTGCTCTGTCGCTGACCATCTTGCCGGGCACCCACGTCTTGAGCAAGTGGAAGGCCGCTCCCAACTCGTTGTTTTGTTCCCATAGGGTCTTGACGATCTGGTACGCTACCTCATCGCTCAGCTCCTTAGCGGCAACGAGGTAGATATCATTGGCCAACAGCGTGGTGTCTTTCACGACCCCCGTCGCGGTTCCGGCCTTGACGACGCCCGGGTAGCTGCCAGGGTAAATATCCGCCATCTTTTTAGCGGCTTCCGGAGTGTCAATGACAGAGACATATTTTACTCCACCTTTGCGCGCGTTCGCCTCCTCCACAACCGCACCCCCCATCCCCACCCAACCCGCGTCTGTCTTTCCTTCCAGAAACGCCTGGCCGGCAGCGGCCAAGTCCGAAACCGGAACTTTCACGACATCATCGCCGGTAAGCCCCGCCGTAGCGAGGGAGGCGCCCGTGCTCAGCCTGATAATGGGAATGCCCGGCCAGTCGGTCGGAATCCTCTTTCCCTTTAGATCCGCCACGGTCTCGATCGGCGCATCTTTTTGCACATAAAAACCGAAATAGACCGCCCCCCCGACAATGAGGATCCGGGCATTTTTGTAGTGCTTTTTGTAAAGGACCATCGCCTTGGAGGCGAGGACCGCATCAGCGCTCGTGAGCAGCCCCATATCGGTCTCTCCCGTCTCCATCGAGGGAAGCCAGGCAGGAGGCCCGGCAAAGGGTTGCACCCGAATCAGGAAAGGGCTGCGCCGGCTCAAGACCGACGCCAAACCTGTTCCCAAGGAGTTATACAGGCTCCCGACTGCGTGAGTGGCCAGAGTCACGCTGCGCTGGGCGGACAGCGACAAGCCCACTCCTAGCGTCACGACCATCAGGGCTAGAACGATCCCGACAAATCCTTGCTTTTTCATGTTTATGGCTCCTCTCCTCTTTGTGACGTTCGTGAGCCCTCGCGGTCAACAAGCCGTTTGGCTCAGCTCACAGCTCTTAGTTTCCGAGTCTCTTCCCAGTCAACAGCCATCGTCTGAGGATTGATGGCGACACCGTATTTAACACGCGCTACATCAACGCTAATGAATTCATCGAGCACGTCATCAAGCACTTTTTCAGGCTCGCGCTCCTTAGGATTCCCAACCCCAGCCCCACCCGCGCTGTGCTTTTGGATGCGGTCTCCTGGCTTGAGCTGGGCCATGCGGTGGCTCTTGAGCCGGGTCCTTTCTTCACCGCGAATAATGTCGGCTATGCTCACGGGAGTCGGCTCGCCTCCGAATTGTCCCGGTGCCTGAGTGACGTCGCCGTCCGAGCTTCCGGTAGCAATGGCGGCGTCTCCTCCCTCGTTGAGGATCTCCCACTCCGTCCCCGGCGCCCCTCGCCACTTACCCTGCCCCATAAGATCCTTGGCAAATTCGTACCTCACGATGCGCCAGGGATAGCGGATCTCAACTTCCTCGGCATTCCCGCGGGTCACGCTCCCCAAGGCGTTGAAGGTCGCCGCCCCGGGATAACCGTCGTAGCCGTAGACCGCGCCGGCGCTACCATCAGAGTCAAAGGTGGTCTGCACGTAGCGCTCTCCGATGCGTGGATCCATGCCGAAGATGTAATGCCCGCGATGGCGTCCCCAGCCGGCTATGGCCCGGTGCGGCAAGGCCTTGGAAAATGCCGTGGCAGTGGCCTCCATGATCTGAACGCCGACGCAAACCGGAGAGGCTCCTACGGTGGCGGGATACTTGGCGTTGATCACGCTGCCTTCGGGCATCACGACCTTAACGGGGCGCATGCTTCCCTCGTTGTGATATTCCGCGAGGCTCGTATCCATGAACAGAAAAAGCGAGGCGCATGCCCGGCTGTACGTCGTCATAAAGACATTGTTGACAAAGCCTTTCCTCTGGCCGTCGCTGCGCGAGTAGTCGATCGTCAGCTCGTCCCCTTTGACGGTGATGTCGCAGCGCACCCAGACCTGCACGTCCAGCTCAGTGCCGTCATCGTCCGTGGCCGCTTCTCCCGAATAGGTGCCATCCGGAATCTTGGCGATCTCAGACCGCACGGCCTTCTCCATGCGATTCTTCATTTCTTTCACGCAGGCCAGAACGGTGTCCTCCCCGTATTTCTTGACCAGGCCCAGGATGCGATCCTCGCAAGTTTTGGTGGAAGCGATCAACGAGTAGTTATCCAGGCGGACAGCCTCGGGCCAGCGGACGTTGTTCCAAATCAATTCCAAGATTTCCTTTTGCTCCTTGCCTTTCTCGAAGACCTTAATGGGGGGGATGCACAGTCCCTCGGCATGAATGTCGTAGGCATTGGGGAAATAGCCGCCCGGATAGGCTCCGCCTGTGTCCACCATGTGCCCCCGGGCCAACGTAACGAAGAGAAGCCGGTCTTTATAGAAAATCGGGCGAAAGAATCCCCAGTCGGGCAGGTGATTACAGTATCCCTTGTACGGGTCGTTGTTGAGAAAGACGTCTCCCGGATAGATGTTTTTCCGGAACTTGTTCAGGATATACTGGACCGAGAACTTTCCACCCAGGTATTGGGAAGGCAAGCCAATGGGAACGGCAACCGTCTCGCCTTTGGCATCCCAGATCCCAACGGATATGTCGTGGAGCTGAGAGATCAGGTAGCTTTGGCATGTGCGCTCGATGTTATATCGCATCTCCCGGCAGGCGCTAATCAGGGAGTGCCAGACCGTAGATAAGGTGATGGGATCAATTTTCGCGCGGCCCATACAAATCATCCTCCATGATGAGATCGATAAGCACAGTCGTTGTTAAAATTCCACCTCACTTGCGCTTCCTCAGAATGTAGCTTTTGAATCGATCGGCGGAGCACTCGAACGCTGGAGGGACGACAACGGTTGTCGCTTGTTCCTCAATAATCGCCGGACCCCGGATGACGTTTCCCGCCCGAATTCTCTCCCCGTCGTACACCGGCGTGTTAAAGGATTTCCCGTTAAAAATGCAAGTTCGCCTTCGCTTCAGGGACCCTTCCGGTTTCTTCTTCCCCTGGGCAATTTTCTCAAGCTGGAAGGCGGCCTTACGGGCGGTAGCCTTGAGGCGAAAATTGAGAAACTCGACGGCTCTGAAGTTCATCGAGAACGTGTAAAGCTCCTGGTGGCGTTTGTGGAACTTGGCCACTGCCTCCTTTACGTGATGCTCAGTCAATTTTCCCGCAGCCATGGGGACCTCTACTTCGTGGAATTGTCCGACGTAACGCAACTCCGCTGTGCGCGCCAGGTTCACTTCACCTTTAGGCATCTTCAATGATTTCATGGCAGCCTGCGCCTCGAGCTCCATCTCGTCGTACAACCGGTTCACCTGTTCCAGGCTCACCCTGTCGACGCGGGAGTGGTAAGACCGGGCATAATCCCTGCCGATGTCCATGGCGAACATACCGAAGGCGCTGTAGAGAGCGGCGAAACGGGGAATGATCACCGTGGAAATTCCCAAGCGTTCCGCAAGGGCGGGACCGTGGATGGGTCCAGCGCCCCCTCCCGCGATCAGGGCGAAATCCCGAACATCGTACCCCCGCTTGGTGGAGATCTCGGTGATGCTATCCGCCATAAAAGAATTGACCGTGGTGTGGATAGCCTGGGCAGCTTGAAGCAGATCCAATCTCAATCGATCCGCAACTTTTTGTACGGCCTTACGGGCAAGGTCCACGTCGAGGGAAATCTCGCCGCCCAAAAAGTAGTCCGCCGGGATGTAACCCAGCAGGAGATCCGCATCGGTTACGGTCGGATCTTCTCCTCCCTTTCCGTAGCAGGCGGGCCCTGGCTCGGCTCCGGCACTCTGAGGACCGACTCGCAGCAGGCCCAGGGAGTCTACCCAGGCAATACTGCCACCGCCCGCGCCGGCGCTGTGCACGTCCACCATTTTTATGGCGACCCGCTCGTCTCCGACCCAACACTCCGTGGTCATGGGGATTTCTCCCTTGCGGATGAGACTTACATCTAGGCTCGTTCCCCCCATATCAATGGAGATCAAATGGTCCTTCCCCGTGATTCGCCCACAGTAGGCAGCGGCTGAGGGGGCTGCCGACGGGCCCGATCCCAGGAGATAGACCGCCCGCCGGATCGATTCTTGGGGGGTCTCGACCAAGCCGTTGGCTTGCACCATCAGGAGCGAGCCCTTAAATCCCTGCTGTTTGAGAGAATCCCCGAGTCGATTCAGATATCGGGAGGCAATCGGACCGATGGTTGCGCTCACGACCGTGGTGCTAAAGCGCTCATACTCCCGCCATATCGGCAGCACCTGGTAAGAACTCGTAACGTAGAGACCGTCGGCCATCTCACGGCAGATGGCGGCGGCCCTATCCTCATTGGCCTTGTTGGCATAGGAGTGGAGAAAACAGATGGCGATGGCTTCAACTCCCGCTTCTTTGATTTTTCCAATTGCCTGACGGACCTCTCCGTCGTTCAGGGGCGTGACAATCTCGCCGGTGTAGAGCGTCCTTTCCTCGATGGGGAAGCGCAGACGCCGGGGAACCAGTGGCTTATACGGAGGGATGAACAGGTTGAACATAGAAGTACGAACGTTGCGGTAGCCGCGGCGGATTTCGGTCACGTCGCGGAAGCCTTTCGTCGTCAGCATGGCGACCTTGGCCCCTCTCCCGGTAAGCAATGCATTGGTGGCCAACGTGCTCCCGTGGACGATAAGATCGATCTGTCGAAGGAAATCGTCGGGTTTCTTGTTGTACCCCCTGGCAGCAACCGCCAAACCATTCAGCATGCCCGCGGCGGGATCCCGGGGGGTCGACGGGACCTTAAATGCCCGCAGGCTTCCCTGCGTGTCTAAAATCAAGCAGTCTGTAAATGTCCCGCCAATGTCGATACATGCCCTATACATCATGCCTCCTGTAGGTTTGCTGATCAAGGCCCAAAACGAGCATTGGCCTGCCGAAAATCTCCGTTGCAGCCACTACGCTTTCCCTTGGCTCGACCTGAGCATAGACGTCTTTTCTATATCCACGTCTAGAGAGGCGGGATCGATGACGACGTGATAGGTGTCGCGCGCTTTGTCGATGCCGATGAATTCATTGATCACGTCCCAGCGGACTTTTTCGGGATCGCGCTCGGCGGGATTGCCCACGCCTGCTCCACCGCCGCTGATCTTGCGGATGACGTCTCCGGACTTGACTTCATAAAGGCGGTGGGCTCGAATCTGGCTGGTATCACTACCTCGGATTAAAAAAGCCTTAGAGTTGGGGGTGGGTTCTCCACCGAGCGCCCCGGGAGCCCTGACCAGCTCCCCATCGGAACTTCCAGTCGCCATCCCGGCGTCCCCGCCCACATTCTCGACTTCCCAGTGAAAACCTGAGGCGCCGCGCCACACCCCCGCCCCGCACGTGTCCGTTGCGAACTCCCAGCGCAGGCTCCTCCAAGGAAACCTCGCCTCCACTTCCTCTACATTTCCCCGATTGACCTCGCCCAGGGCTCCGATAGAAATGGCCCCTTCGTAGCCGTCGAATCCCCTGACCGCGCCGGCCCCACCGGCGATGTCAAAAGTCGTGACGACGTATTTTTCGTTGGTGCGCGGATCGAGACCGAAAAAGTAATGCTCGTAGCGTTTTCCCCAGCAGGCGACGGCCCTTTCGGGCATGGCCTGAGACATAGCCATGACCACCGACTCAATGATCTGGTGCCCCATGCTCACGGGAGAAGCTCCCACGGTGGCGGGATACTGGGCATTCACCACACTCCCTGGAGGAGCAGAGACCGTGATGGGCCGCAAACTCCCCTCGTTGTGATACTCCCCTAAGCCCGGATCCATGAACATGAACAGGGCGGAGAGCGCATTGCTAAATGTGGTATTGAACACGCAATTCACAAACCCCTTGCGTTGCTTGTCGCTCTTGGAGAAATCCACTGTGAGCGTGTCTCCCTTAACGGCAATTTCGCACCGCACCCAGACCGGGACATCCAGCTCCGTGCCATCATCGTCCGTGGCCGCCTCCCCGTAGTACGTCCCATCAGGTATCTTCTCTATAGTGGCCCGCACCGCCCTCTCCGTGCGATCCATCATCTCCTCCAGGCAGGCCAGAACGGTCTCCTTCCCGTACTTGTCCAACAACGCCGTAACCCGCTGCTCGCATACCCGGGTGGCAGCTATCTGCGCATAGTTGTCAATCCGCACCCCCTGCGGCCAGCGCACATTGTTCAAAATCAACTCCATCACGTCTTCCCGCTCCCTGTCCCCCTCCATCACCTTGATCCCAGGAATGCAAAGCCCCTCGGCGTGAATGTCATAGGCATTGGGAAAATATCCCCCAGGATAAGCCCCGCCGGTGTCCATCTGATGGGCCCGAACCATGGTAAAGAACAAAAGTTCGCCCCGGTAAAATATGGGGCGGTAAAACCCCCAGTCGGGAAGATGGCAGCAGTAGCCTTTGTAGGGGTCATTGACCAGAATCATGTCCCCCGGATTCAAATTCCCTTTGAACTTGTTGAGGACGTACTCGACCGAGAGTTTCCCGCCGAGGTACTGGACCGAAAGGCCGATAGGAATAGCCACCGTTCGCGCCCGCGCATCCCAGATTCCCACAGAAACGTCGTGGAGCTGAGCGATCAGATAATTTTGCGAGGTGCGATCCACCACGTGGCGCATCTCGCGGCAGATGCTTTGCAACGCATGCCAGACGGTAGACAAGGTCAGAGGATTGACTCGGCAAACAGCCATTTTCGGTCACTCTCACTCCAACCCGTACTTTGCCCACTCGGCATCCACGCGCCGAAGGTGCTCTTTAGGAGGCAGAGAGAGGGCCGGGAAGGTGTGCTTGCGAGTGGCGTCGATAATGACCTTAGAGCTGATCCTCCTTGAGGGGTGTTCTTGAGGCACGTCTGCGGGCGCCTGCGATGGATCTAAAGCCACCGCTTGGACCTCCGGAATAATCTCGATGTCTTTTGCCGGCTGAACATGGAAACTCATGGCCCAATCTACTTGGAAGTGGTCCCGAATTTCAATATCTTCGTCGAACACGACGATGAACTTGCCGAAGCCCTCGGCGTAGCGCATGGCTCCGGAGACGACCCGTTTGACGTCCAATGGGTCGCCCTTTTTTATGGAGATCAACATCATACCGGCTACGCCGGCACTTTCGGGAAGGTGTAAATCCAGCACGGGAAGCCGAAGATCAACTTTGAGGTGTTTCAGGAGCGATTGCTCACGGCCCGTCTGCTTGATGCAACTGCTCTCGCTGGGCGGCATCTGGCTGAAAAAAGCGCGGTAGATAGGATCATCCCGATGCGTAATACAGGTCACCTCGATCACAGGCATATTTCCTGAGGCGCCCATATAACCCGTATATTCTCCGAAAGGTCCTTCGAGCTCCCGGTAGCCAGGCGGGATCTCTCCCTCGATTACGATTTCAGCCGTCGCGGGCACTTCAATTGGGACTGTTTCGCAGGGCACGAGAGGTACGGGCTCGCCGCGCAATCCGCCGGCGATGTCGTATTCCTCCGTGTCGAGACTAAACTTGGTAACCGAGGCCATTTCAATGGTAGGATCAGGACCCAACACGACGGCCACGGGTGTGCTCCGGCCGCTGCCCTCGTATTTGCGGCGATGGTGGGAAATATGCTGCCCCTCGTGGGCCTGGATTCCCAACTTCCTGGGACCTTTGACCTGCAGCCGGTAGGTTCCTACGTTGTAGGCTTGGGTCTCGGGATCGCGGGAGACAACGCACGGAGCGGTGATGTAGGGCCCAGGATCCTCCCCAACCGTCCAGATGGGGACAGGTAAACGAGAGAGATCTGCGTCATTGCCGCGCAAAACATTCTCTTTGCAGGGACCAGTCGGTACCCGTGTGGGCTTGATCGGACACGTTTGGGCCTGCTCCCAGCGCTCGTGGATGTTCTCGACTCGATCCTGTAGCGCGACGGCATAGACTTCCGACGAAGCTCCTAAGGATCCGACCAATACCGGGATACGGAATCCTTTGACTCTTTCGAATAGGAGCACGGGGCGGCGTTCCGGAATAATTTTCTGGAAGACGCGCCGGCACACCGCAGCAATCTCCCAGTCTTTGTCTACCTCCGCTGTGACGCGGTGGAGTTTTCCCCGTTTCTCCAATGCCTCAAGATAGTCGCGTAGATCGCGATAGGCCACGTGCTTTGTTCCCGTTAGGATTTTTTTCTGTCGAGCAATCGCCCCGGCGGAGCCCTAACCTGGAGGACTGATATAACTTCGCAAGGACGTTAAGCTCACGTAAGGTTCGTAAGGCGGGTCAGCAATTTCTATACCAGGATATCATAGAGGGCAAATGTAGGTCCGTAGATGAATTAGGAAAGTCAAGGTGCAAAAATGAGAAAAAACAGCCTCAACTTTCTTATTTTCAGGAACGCAGCCTCCCTCTTTCGCACACTTCCGCATAACGGGATCCTGTTCTTCCGTACGGATGCCTTCGAGTTGGGATACGCGATTAGGGACACTGCACTCCCGAAGGATGGTCGCGTACTGGCACACCAATTGCTCATACGTCCCCTACCTTGCCGTGGTCACAATACGGACCTGCACCTTTGCCACGCGTCACAGGGAATCGAGGCTTACGCCTACATCGTATCGGAGGAAAGGATGCAAAAGATAACGGCCTCACTGGCCGGCCTGTTCGTTTCGCTGTCTCTATTGGGCTTCACCGCCACGCAGGTTTCGGCCGCCGCTGTCGAGCGACTGGTTGAAGCAGCCAAAAGCGAAGGGGTGATCGAGTTTTATGCCCCGTCAACGCTTGGGCCGAAAGGCGCCCAAGAGCTCGCCGAGGTTTTCAACAAAAAATATGGCCTCACCACAAAGGTGAATTTCTTCCCTGCCGGACAGATGGCCAGAGACGTGAGCAAGATCGTGGGGCAGGCAGCCTCAGGCGTCCCGCCGGAATGGGATCTGGCGGTGGTCACCGACGCACACCACGCCACGTTATGGCTCAAGAAGCTCCATCAGACCTTCGACTACGCCAGCCTGGGAGTTGACTCCAGGGCGATAGATTACGATAAAGGAACGATCACCATAGCCAGCCAGATCGTTCTCCCGGCATACAACACAAAGGTATTGCCGCCTGCGGACGTGCCCAAGAGCTGGGAAGACCTTCTCGACTCGAAGTGGAAAGGGGGAAAGCTAGGCGTGCCCGACTCGACTCACCACTTGGCTCGGCTGGCTACCGGCGCGTGGGGCGAGAAGAAAACACTTGAGTTTGTGAAAGCCCTGGCCATGCAGCAGCCGATGCTCGGGCCCCTTGGCACGCTTACCAGTCGACTCCAGCTGGGTGAAATCCTTATTGCTGTCACCCTCCATGATGGCTTTATCAACAGGGCGAAAAAGGCCGGCGCTCCTCTGGAGTTCGCCAAAGACATCGAGCCCGTCATTTCGCCTGCCTTACAGGTCGGCCTGCTCAAAGGCGCGCGCCATCCGAATGCTGGGTATCTTTTCGCAGCCTTCCTTATGACCCCCGAGGCCCAAGTCATCTGGGAAAAGTACACCGGTCAGGGATCCGCCTTCGTTCCCGGGACCTCCGCCTATAACTTTTTCAAAGGAAGGAAAGTCCTGTACATGACGCAGGATCAAGCTACGGTGGTGGACAGGCTCGCGAGAGAGTACGGTAGAATCCTTGGATTCGGTAATTGACCGGGAAGCAGGATCTGTTCCAAAGAAAGCGGAGGCAGACATGATTGATTTCGATTTGACCGATGAGCAGAAAGCCTTGCAGAAGATGGCCAGGGATTTTGCCGAGAGGGAGATCCGGCCCATCGCTGAGAAGCTGGATCGGTCGGAGAACCTCTTGCAGGACTTTCCATGGGACATGCTCAAGAAAGCGTCGAAGCTGGGGCTGCGCACCGTAGCCTTACCGAAAGAGTATGGAGGGCCAGGCTTCGACTTTCGCACCTGGGTCGTGCTGATCGACGAGCTGGCCTACTGTGACATCTCCTGCTCCAAAATTATAACTCAATCCTGGAGAGGCGCGCACCGAATCGCACACCAAGGAACCAAGGAGCAAAAGGACCGGTTCCTCTCCGCCTTCCGAGACGATGACACATACCTACTTTCAGGTGCGCGAACCGAGCCGAATGCGGGCTCAGATACCCATCTTCCTTACGATGTCCCCGAAGCCGGAATCATGCTCTCAGCCAAGCGCGAGGGAAACTATTACGTGCTCAACGGTCGGAAGCATTTCATCTCCATGGCTCCCGTGGCCAAGTTGGTGACGGTGACGGCTCGCACGGATAAGACTCTGCCTCCGTCCAGGGGCTGCAGCGCTTTCCTCGTCCCTACAGGCACGCCGGGTTTCAGGATAGCCTCCATCCAGGACAAAGTAGGCTACCGCTTCGATGTTCAGGGAGAACTCGACTTCGACAATGCGAAAGTGCCGGTCGAAAACTTGTTGGGAGGAAAGGAAGGACCGGCTGGCCCCGAAGGGCCTGCCGGCAGGGTGGAACTGTGTGCCCAAGCTATGGGTCTCAGTCGCGCCGCGCTTGACGCGGCTATAAAGTACGCCAATGAGAGAATCCAGGGGGGCAGACCGATCATCCAGCATCAAGCCGTGGCCATGATGCTCGCCGAGATGTATCAAATCCTGCAGGCTGGCAGAACCCTCCTCTGGCGCATGGCCTGGGCCGCTGATCACGGGCAGGATGACCCTGCCCTGGTGATGGCGACCAAGAGCTTTTGCACGGAAGCCGCCCTGAAAATCTCTCTGACTGCTATGGAGGTTTTTGGAGGTAGTGGAGTGATGCGAGAGATGCCGGTTCAGAAATACGTTCGGGATGCCATGGTCCTCCAGCATTTGGAGGACACCCAACAGATCTCCCGGATCAAGATCGGCCAGGTGCTGGAATCCCGGATCAAAGAGGGAAGGCTCTCCAGGTAAAGCAGATTTTCTTTATCTTTTCCCGCCACTCTTGTCTGCCCGACGCCTGTCTTGGGAGGAAGCACGTGAATCGATAAACCCGCAAACGCCATAGCAGAGGGCCCGCAGTGCGAATTCGAACCAGGCTAAAATCCTTTTTCCCTCGCCTCCTAAGACCTGAAATGGTGCTTTTTGCGATAGGCATATCGGTCTCTGTCCTGATATGTGGCCTGATTGCTGTGGTCATCTGGGCGACCTTTTTGAAGGGTCTGCCAGGGGTTGATGCCCACTTTTCCTTGGTCAACTACGCCGAGGTTCTTTTCGACCCGATCACCTGGGGGGCGGGGCTCAACACGCTTTCACTTGGCGTGTGGACGGTGCTGGTCAACCTTTTCTTCGCGGTTCCGATGGCCTGGTTGATTCACCGCACCAATACCCCGTTTAAGAATTTCTTCCTTACCCTGATGTTCCTTCACATCCTCTTGCCGGGGTTTCTCAAGGTCATGGGCTGGATCATGTTGGCGAGCCCTGAAATCGGCCTCGTCAATCAGTTGCTCAGAACTTTCATCCCGGTCGAGACGGGACCTTTGAGCATCTATAACGTGTTCTCCATGGGCTTCCTTCAGGGCTTGATCCTGACCCCGACGATGTTTTTCATGATATCCGGACCGCTCCTGGCGGTTGACCCGTCTTTTGAGGAGTGTGCCGAGGTGGTTGGTGCCACAAGGCTCCGAAGCCTTCGCTTCGTCACTTTCCCTCTGGTGAAGCCCGCCATAGTTTCCGCGATCATCTACAATTTCATGACGGCAGTCTCCATGTACGAGGTGGCAGCCCTGCTGGGAGGGGCTCATAACATCCATGTCTTCAGTACCCTCATGTTTTACTCCTTCAGCAGAGACATAGGGCTTCCCCAGTACGGAATCGCAGGAGTCTACGGCGTGATCCTTCTGATACCGACGCTGATCGCTTTGAAGGTTTATCAAAGCATGCTTCAGTCCGGCTACCGTTACGCCACCGTCACCGGAAAAGGTTATAAGCAAAAGCTCATAGACCTCGGGCGGTGGAAGTGGGCGGGAGCGGGCTTTATCGGGGTGTATTTCCTGTTGGATATTTTTTTGCCCTTTTTGGCGGTGGCGTGGAGTTCTCTCATACCCCGCCTCCGCCTACCCACCAGAGCGGCCCTGGCAACCGTAACCGCAGATGGTTACCGTTCCGCGGCCGTTCTGATATCCGAAGGAGGAGTTTTTGTAAATACCCTCGAACTCGTCGCCTCCGTGGGCATAGCCGTCATGTTGATAAGCCTGGCCATCTCCTGGATCGTTGTCCGAAGCGATTTGCCCGGAAGGTACGCGATCGATACGATTTCCATGTTGCCCCACGCGGTGCCGACGGTAGCCTTTGCGTTCGCTGTCACCTTCGTAGGGCTGTTGCTAGTCCGCAGAATACCTTTCTACGGCAGCCTTGCCTCTATCATCCTCGCCCACACCATGGCCTATACCGCCTTCGGTACCAGATCGATGAATGCGTCTCTGGTTCAAATTCACCGAGATTTGGAGGACGCCGTGCAAGTATGCGGGGGCTCCCGAGTCGTGGCGCTGAGAAAGGTCCTTGTCCCCCTTCTGATTCCAACTTTGTTCTTTACTACGATCTGGGTGACGCTTCTCTCCTATCGCGAGGTCACGATGGCGTTGTTTCTTCAGACCCCCAAAAACATCATTTTAGCGACCACGATATGGAGCCGGTGGCTGAGCGGCGATTCGATCACCGCGGCGGCCCTCGGAGTGATCATGACAATTTCTATGGGGGTTGTCATCAGTATAGCGTTGCGGCTCTTTCCCAGCATTTTCATCAGCCGAATGGGGACACGTTGATTGATTTTATCACAAGGAGGGGAAAATGGAATCAAAGAAATATGGCGTGACGGCTCTGCTCTTAGGAGCGGGCATTTTCTTTTTGACCTGCGCCACGCAGGTTAAGGCCGCTGACGGAGACGCCCTATCTCGGGTTGTCGAAGGCGCGAAGAAGGAGGGCACAGTCAATCTGCAGATCTCGCCCAGCAGTCATACGGTAAAATCCATGAAGCGCCTGAGCCGGGAGATCAATAAAAAATACGGGGTAGACCTGGATATTCAATTCGCCCCCACCGTGCGGATGGCGGTCGATTTGTCAAAGGCGCTCATGGAACACAAACTCGGGGCTCGTCCTACCTATGACCTCATGTCTTTGAGTGTTCCCAATATCGTGCGGGGCATCGAGGCCGGTATTTACGAAAAGGTCGACTGGCAACCTCTACTCGACAAAGCGACCCCACCGGAAATTATCCTCGGAAAGCCCGGAACCCGATACCATGGCTATGGCCTCATTAGCTACACGGCGCATAGAGGCTTGATGTACAATCCCAAGAGAATTCCCTCCGATAGAGTTCCGAAGACTTTGGCGGAACTCGCCGATCCCAGGTGGAAGGGGAAAATAGGGGTCCACAATTACCCCAGGGTTTGGGCCGAGGTTGCCTTCATCCAGGGCAAGGAGAAGACCTTCGCCGAACTTCGAGCGATCGCGAAGAACAGGCCCATACAGGGGAGCTACGAGGATCAGCAAAAACGTTATCTCCTCGAGGAAATCTGGCTGGCCCACTCAGGCAGTCAGTACTTCCAAGAAGCGAAGATGAAGGGCATGCCGGCGGAGTGGCAGAGCCTGGAACTTTCCGACATAGCGGATTACGTCGTAGCGGTTCGAACAGGGGCCCAGCATCCCAACGCCGCGAGACTGGTCGCCCTGTATCTTGCCAGCCCGGAGGGGTCCAAACTTCACCTGGAGGAGGCTGGCGCCGGGAATCTTCATTATCCAGGGAATTATGAGAACAGCATTGCGGTGCAAGATAAGAGGCAGGGAATTCCCGTAGCCACGTGGGACTATGCGGGACGCATGGAATTCGTTCTGTCCAAGCAGGCCGATCAGTGGGAGAAGGAGATAGAGCGAATTTTCAAGACGGGAGAATAGTAAGAGGCGTGCTGCGCGTAGAAAATTTAACAAAATCCTTTCTCATGTCGGACGGAACGGTGGCGGCAGTCCGGGGAGTCAGTTTTGAAATCCCCGAAGGCGCCTTCTTGACCTTGCTTGGCCCGTCTGGCTGCGGGAAGACGACTACGCTGCGGTGCGTGGCGGGGTTGGAAGCTCCGGACAGTGGGGAAATACACATCGGGGAACGGCTGGTTTTTTCGGGGAGTCAGGGGGTGGCAGTTCCGGCGTACAAGCGCGGCGTCGGTATGGTATTCCAGTCTTACGCCATCTGGCCTCACATGACGGTCTTCGAAAACGTCGCCTTCCCGCTGGTACATGGCGGATTCCGGGTACCAAGGTCGCAAGTCAAAGAGAGGGTGAGAAAGGCACTGGAACTTATAGGTCTGGCGGAACTGGGGAGTAGACCGGCGCCTTTGCTGAGCGGGGGGCAGCAGCAACGCGTGTCCCTGGCGCGGGCATTGGTCTACGAACCGAGGCTTCTGCTCTTAGATGAACCCCTTAGCAATCTCGACGCAAAGTTACGTGAAGAGATGCGCTTGGAGTTACGGGAGCTCATTGACAGACTTAAGATTTCCACGCTCTACGTGACTCATGACCAGGAGGAGGCCCTTGTCCTTTCAGACCGCATTGCCGTGATGCGTGACGGTCAGATTTTGCAGGAAGGCAGTCCGCGCGAAATTTACCTTGATCCGCTCAACCCTTTTGTTGCCAGTTTTGTCGGCAAAGCAAACTTCGTTGATGGCTCGGTGGAGGGACAGAAGGACGAGCGCGGAGGTATCGCGATACGGACATCTCTGGGCCAACTCATCTGCGCTCCCCGCCTGGATCTGACCATCGGGGAGCAGGTCTCTGTCGTCTTCCGCCCTGAAGATGTTCATGTCCGAACCGATTCCAGTGGGCATGACAGGAACACGTTTCCCGGTGTAGTCGAGCGCGTGATTTTTGTCGGAAATAAGATTCTGTGTGAGATTCGGGTGGGCAGCGTTCTGGTACAGAGCGAGATCAATGCCCGCTTTAAGCTCCAGCAGGGGGGCAAAGTAACTGTGGAAATCTCGCCGGAATGTATCGGGGTTATACGGCATAAACAGTGAGGTGGTAAGCGATGGCTAGAATCGGTGTCATCCCTGGGGACGGTATTGCGAACGAGGTCATCCCGGAGGCCGTAAAGGTCCTGCGGGCCGTCGACGACCTCTTCCAAATAAAGCTGGAGTTCGAGTTCTTCGACTTTGGCGCCGAGCGGTATTTGCGGACAGGCCAGGCCGTTCCCGACGATATCGACCGCTTCTTCGTCGAACTGCCCAGTCGTTTTGACTGTGTCCTGTTCGGTGCGGGAGTTCCGCTTGACTGAGGAACT
>MGSI01000117.1 GCA_001798455.1 Deltaproteobacteria bacterium RIFCSPLOWO2_02_FULL_57_26
ATTAGCTATCTGCCCGATTTTTCGCTCCCCGAGGCCCTTTTTTCCCAGCAGGCCGCCCTAACCTTTGTGTGCAATCCCAATTCCCCATCGGGGACGCTTGTCCCCTTGCCGGAGATCGAAAGGCTGGCACGGTCGGTTACCGGAGTCCTCGTCGTCGATGAGGCCTATATCGATTTCGCCGAAGAGGATGGGGTCTCTGCCCTGCCCCTCATCCGCGACTTTTCCAACCTGGTGGTGCTCCGCAGTTTTTCCAAGTCTTTCTCCCTGGCGGGCTTACGCATCGGCCTCGCCTTCGCTGCCGAGGGAATCATCACCGACATGATCAAGGTGAAAGACTCGTACAACCTGAACCGATTGAGCCTCGCTGCCGCTTGCGCCGCGCTTCAGGACATGCAGTGGATGCTGCGTAACGTCCGACGCATCCAGAAAAGCCGTCAGCGACTAACCCTCCAACTGCGTAAAATGGGCTTTCACGTCTACCCCTCCCAGGCCAACTTCGTGATGGCGCGAAGAGAGGGGCAGAATCTCGGGGGGCTTTACGAGGCGTTGAAGCGGCGCGGAATCCTGGTACGCTATTTTGACGTACCTGGGTTGCAGGACAGCCTGCGGATTAGCGTCGGCACGCCTCGAGAGGTGAGGGCTCTTTTGCGAGCGATCGAGACGACCGAGACCGATCTTTCTCCAGGTCTCCCCTAGGATTCGAGAGGACGTGTCGGTGGATCGTCGCGCGTTGAGGGCCCGAAGAGGGGAGCGGCCTATGTCCGAAAGAAGAGACGAGCGATCCTCCCTTCAGGGGAAAGTTACCCGGATCACCTACCAAGACCCACAGGGCCGCTTCACGGTGGCACGCCTTGAGATCCACGAAACTCCTGGAGTTACCGTGGTGGGCGATCTTTTTCCCTTGAGCGAGGGGGAGGAGATCAAGGTCAGTGGCCTCTGGCGAGTCCATCCCCGTTACGGGCTCCAATTTCAGGTTGAGCATTGGGAGAAGGTGGAGCCCGCCACCCTTGAGGGGATTGAGAGATACCTCGGTTCGGGATTGATCAGGGGGATCGGGCCTATCTACGCCCGTCGCCTCGTCTCCGCCTTTGGTCTGAGCACGCTGAAAGTGCTTTCCGAAAAACCCCAGCGCGTACTTGAGGTGCCGGGGATAGGAGCGATTCGCGCCCGGAGAATTCTCGATGCCTGGGAGCAGCACAAGGACATGCGTGACTCGATGGTCTTCCTCCAGGGCCACGGCGTGACCAGCTCCCTGGCCCTCAAAATCTATCGCGCCTTCGGATCCCAGACCGTGGTCAAGGTCAAGGAGAATCCGTACTGCCTAGCGCGCGAAATCCACGGCGTCGGGTTTCTCCTTGCAGATCGGATCGCCAGTAGCATCGGGGTCAGCGGCAATTCCTCCCTTCGAGTCCAGGCCGGCCTGCTCCATGTTCTAGGCCAATTCTCCGATGAGGGCCATTGCTTCGTCCCTGCTGACCTGCTGAAAAAGCACGCCCGCTCTCTTCTGGGAGTCGATGATGAGGCCGCGCAGACAGCCCTCGATAGGCTGGCGACCGAGAGAGAGGTTGCCTTGGACGACGTTGGCGAAAGCGTGCCCCGAGTCTATCCTCGAGAACTCCATGCGGCCGAGACCCGTGTGGCCTCGGCCCTGCACACGCTCCTCTCATCAACTTCTACCCTGTCACTGCCCACTGGGGCCGGAGCGCTCGAAGCGGCCCAGGGACAATTGGATCTATGGCTCGAGGCCGAGCAGCGTGAGGCCCTGCGCCAAGCCGTGGAGCAGAAAGTGCTGGTGATCACGGGAGGGCCCGGAACCGGGAAGACCACGCTCCTTACGGCAATCTTAGCTCTCCTGCGGCGAGCAAAAGTCTCTTTTGCCTTGGCGGCGCCCACCGGTCGGGCGGCCAAGCGGATGGAAGAAACCACCGGCGAGGAAAGCAGAACGCTCCATCGCCTTTTAGAATACAACCCCCGGGAGCGAAGATTCCAACGCGGCGAGCATTATCGCCTCACTGCCCAGGTCGTGATCGTCGATGAAGTCTCGATGGTCGACCTTCCGCTCATGGACCACTTGCTCAGGGCCGTCGAACCCCACAGCCATCTCGTCTTGATCGGCGATGTCGACCAGCTCCCGTCGGTCGGACCGGGAAGCGTGCTGCGAGACCTGATCGGATCGGGCGCGCTACCCGTTGTGGTCCTGCGGCGGATCTTTCGCCAGGGAGCGGAAAGCTCGATCGTTGCCAACGCCCACAGGATCATTCAAGGGCAACCGTTGACGTTGGAGGTCGAGGGAGGAAAACGTGACTTTATGTTTATTCCGCGGGAAAACGAAGCGGGGGTACTTGAGACCATCAAAGCTTTGCTCGGGGGAGCAAGAGATAAAGGGACGACGGGGTTTGCCCCCAAACCCTTGAACCCCTTAACCCTAAAACCAGATGAGGTCCAGGTTTTGAGTCCAATGCACCGCGGGCTTCTGGGCACCAGCCATCTCAATCGAGAGCTACAGAATCTCCTGAACCCCGACGGCACATCCCTCGAGCGAGAAGCATTGCCGTTTCGACTCGGCGACAAGGTCATCCAGCTACGAAACAATTATGACAAAGGCGTTTTCAACGGCGATCTGGGAAAGATCGCTGGCATCGATCAGGCCAGGGAAGAGGTTGTGATCGAGTTCTACGACCGAGCGGTCTCCTATGCCTTCGATGATCTCGATGAGATCGCCCTCGCCTACGCGATTTCCATCCACAAGAGCCAAGGGAGCGAGTATCCGGCCGTCATCATCCCCCTCCATACCTCTCACTACCCCATGCTCCATCGCAGCGTTCTATATACCGCGGTAACCCGAGCAAAAGAGCTCGTGGCCTTGGTGGGGAGCCGAAAGGCCGTCGCGTTGGCCATCCGGAACGTTCGGGTTGAGCAGAGGTTTACAGGCTTAAAAGATAAATTACGTGCCAGGATGGCACGAGGCTGATTCACAGCGAAGACGAGCAACCGTTCACGGGGGGTTGCAAAGCCGGCCCAAGCCGGAGCTTGGCTGGCCCGCACCGATTTTTTCCAGACAAGCCCAGAGCGTTGCCTGATTGCTGTTTACCACAGGCTTATTCAAGCGCGCTTCGATCTCGCTGATGGCCTCGATCATGGTCGTGTTGGCGCAGCTAAGAAGATAGCCTTCGGCCTCGGCGCGCTGGTTTTCCAGCGCGATTTCCTCCCACCGGCGTGGCGACACGGCCATGTACTCGTGTGAACCCGAGAGCGCAAGTCCGAAGTCATGAATGACTTCAAAACCAGCCTCGCCTAAGTAGCGCGCCTCGTGCTGGTTCGTCTCTTTCACATAAGGACTGATTAACACCAACCTTTTCACTCCCAAGCGTCTCAAGGCTTGCGTGATCGCCTGCGCGGTGGTGATGGCCGAGCAGCCACTCGCGTCCCGGATCGTCTCCACGACACGAGCCTCACCAGCAAGCCCTTCCTCCATCGAACTTGCGGTGCAGTGAAAGACGATGACATCCGGCTTGGTGTCCGAAAGGACAGCGGCAGCTCCGGCGATCTCTCGCCGAAGCTCCGTTGGTGTCTTGTGCCATTTGCCGGTCATCCTTAGCCGGGTCACGTGAACGGCGACGTTGGCAGGAGCGTAACGCTGGAACTGCGGCTCGACAAGGCAGTTGCTAGACGGAATGATAATGCCGATGCGACCCTTTATTGTCATCGCCGTTCGAGGAGTTGGGCATAAACTATTTGGCACCTATTTATTCCACGAAAGACTCTAGTGTCAAGGCTCAAGGAGGGTGTTGAAAAATGCTCCGTGGTTATTCTGAGGAGCCGAAGGTGAGGAACAATCTCTTTTGAAGTCTTGAGATTCTTCGCTTCGCTCAGAATGACAGGCAGTCAAAACATCACCTGTAAGAGTTTTGCAACAGGCTGTCAAGGTCTTGACAAAAAACGAAGTGTGTCTCTCAGATCCAACGACGAGAAGCCAACCACCGCTTCGGCCCTCGATTCGGTTACGCCTGAATAATAGACTCAGCGGTTCAGAAATCACGGCACACCGTCGCTTATAGCTCTTTCCGGCTTTTCGCCGCTAGCGACCGGTATAGTCACCTTAAACGTCGACCCCTTTCCCACCTCGCTCTCCACCTCTATCTTTCCCCCCAGCAGATCGACCAAATTCTTCGTGATCGTCAAACCTAAACCCGTCCCTCCATAGCGCCTATTCGTGGACCCGTCCAATTGGCGGAACTTTTCAAAGATCAGAGGGATCTGCTCGCTCGGGATCCCAATTCCTGTATCCGAGACGATAAAGGAAATCTCCCCATGACCTGCGCTCAGGACCGAAAGTTTCACTTCCCCTTTTTCGGTAAATTTGACGGCATTATTCAGCAGACCGAGCAAAATCCTTTTCAATTTTCCCCAGTCTGTCTTGATCGATGGGACGCCCTCCCCGATCTCGTATTTGACCTTGAGAGGCTTTCCGCTCTCCAGCGGAGCGAGATCCTTACGCAGCTCATCGAGCAGCGCCCCCACCTCTTGTTGCTTGACGAACAAGGAGGCCTCTCCCTTCTCCAGCTTAGAAAAATCGAGAATATCCTCCACGAGCCCAAGCATCCCGCGCGCGTTTTGGGTCAACCGCTCCATCGTGTTTTTCTGTTGATCTGTCAATGGCCCGAAGACTTCCTGTATGAGAAGATCGCCGTAACCCACAACGGCAGCAATCGGAGTCCGAAGCTCGTGGGTGGTATTGGCCAGGAATTCGGACTTCAGGCGGTTCGCCTCGGCAAGCTGCTCCGCGATCAACTGCCGCCTCTTTGCCGCGATCTGGAGCTCCTCGTACTTTTTTGCGTTGCTCAAAGCTATCGCGGTAGAAAAAGCGACAATCTGGCAGAACTGGATCTCCCTGGAGCTCAAAACTCGATCGGCCTCATTAAAGCCCAAGAGAATGACCCCGTGCAGCTCGTTGCGAAACATGATCGGAACCGCGGTGGACATGGGAAAGGAAAAACCCTGAGCTTCCTCCTGCGCCGCCGCGGAAAAGAGCTTGGAGGTGACATCCCGCTGAATCACCGGGCTGCGCTTCCTCATGCAATCCTGGACAATCGGGTACTGGCGAAGGTCAATCTCTTTGGAGACAGGATCTCCGCCTTCCCCGCCCTCAAAGCTGGTCCCGCGGGAGGAGTCCCCGGCCTCTTCGACGATAAAAATGTACAGCTTAGCCGCGCGCACGACGTTGCCGATCTTTGCCCTCACGGTCTCGATAATCTGCTTATAGTCGAGGGAGGCAGGGAGCGTCTGGGAGAGCGTCTGCACCATGGCCATGTCCTGAGCTT
>MGSI01000118.1 GCA_001798455.1 Deltaproteobacteria bacterium RIFCSPLOWO2_02_FULL_57_26
TGATCGACCGCTTCTACGAGTCGAAAAAACTCATCGTCCTGCCGCGCTATCAGGGGAGGCGGGGTCATCCGGTGATTTTCTCCGAGGCTCTGTTTGCCGAGCTTTTGCGCACGCCGCCCGAGGAAGGGGCGAAGGTGGTCGTCCGTGCCCATCGGAATGAGACGTTGGAGATCGAAACCGGGGAGGAAGGAGTGACTGTGGATATCGATACCGAGGATGAGTACCGGAAGTTCGTCAGGGGAAAAGAATGTCGAAGCTGAGGCTCACGCTGGCCTGCGGCTCCTACGATCTGCTCCGGTCATTGATCGAGGGAACGGTTGCGCCGCCCGGCATCGACCTCAATGTTCTTACGATGGCCTCTCCGGAAAGGCACGGCCGGATGCTGCGTCATGAGGAGTTCGATGTCTGCGAGCTATCCCTGGTGGCCTATCTGGTGGCCCGGGATCAGGGAAGGGGATTTACGGCGATTCCGGTTTTTCCTCATCGTCGCTTTCGCCACGGGTATATGGTCAAGCGAACCGGTTGCGGGATCGACAAGCCTGCGGACCTGAACGGCAAAAGAGTGGGCCTGGATACACTGCAAAACTCCGCGGGACTTTGGATGCGCGGGATCCTCCAGGATCACCACGGGGTGGATCTCAAGAGTATCGAATGGTGGTGCCAGCAAGAAGAAGATGTCCCGTTTGAGCCGGCCAAATGGATGCGGGTGCGCCGGGTGTCCGAGGGAAAGGATATCGACCGGATGCTGCTGGACGGTGAGCTGGAAGGAGCGCTCTACCCCGAGACGCTCCCCTCCATTCGCAGCGGCTCGCCAAAGGTGGCTTTAGTCTTTCCAAATCCGAAGGCGGCGGAGATCGAGTATTACAACAAGAGCGGCATTTTCCCCATCATGCACGCAGTGGTGATCAAAAATGATATCCTGGAGAAGCATCCGTGGGTGGCGGTCAACCTCCTCCAGGCATTTGAGCAAGCCAAAGAGGTTTGCTACGAGCGGATGAAAGATCCCCGCAACTTTGCCCTGGTGTGGGTAAAAGAGCTGATGCAGGAGCAGGCGGCCATCTTCGGCCCCGATCCCTGGCCGAGCGGCCTCGAAAGAAACCGCAAGGCTTTAGAAGCGGTCGTTCGCTACGAGCACGAGCAGGGAATGATCAAAGAGAAGCCCAAGATCGAGGATCTCTTCTTCCCGGCAAGTCTACAGGAGATTCAACATTATCTATGAGCTTGCTGCTGCGCTGGATTATCAACGCGTTAACCCTTCTACTGATCTCCCATCTGTTTCCTTCCGTTAAGGTCGCAGGCTTCGGAACCGCACTCATTACGGCCCTGATCCTCGGGCTTGTCAACGCCGTGATCCGACCGATTCTCATCCTCATTACGTTGCCCATCAACATCCTAACGCTAGGGCTTTTCACCTTCGTGATTAACGGGTTGCTCTTCTGGTTTGTCGCCTCATTCGTTAAAGGCTTCGATGTAGGCGGTTTTTGGTCCGCTTTCTGGGGCGCCCTGGCGTACAGCATCATCTCCTTCCTGCTAAGCATGCTTTTGGTTAGCGACTGAAGCCAATTCCTGAGTCCATTCTCAACCTGTTACCACGTTATGAACCGTGGTCTTTCCCGCAGGGACATTTTCTTGGACGACAAAGGTCGTGAGCGGTTTTTGGATTTTTTTTCCGACGTCTCCGCGAAATTGTGACACAGTCTCCCGTCGTGCCTAAAGGAATGTGGGATTAGGGCTAGTCGTAGTGGCAAGATAGATCGAATCAAGGTATCTTTCAAAAGACTGGGAGTCGGTAATTTGCCCATTTCATTTCATCCTCTAGTCCGGCGCTGGTTTACGCAGCAATTTGAAGCACCAACGCCGTCGCAGGAAGGCGGCTGGCGCCACATCTCACAGGGCCGAGCTACCTTGATTTCCGCCCCCACCGGGTCAGGCAAGACCTTGGCGGCCTTTCTCTGGTCGATTGACCGCCTGGTGCGCGCCGGTCTGGCGGGCGAACTAAGGGACGGCACACGGGTGGTCTACGTCTCGCCGCTCAAGGCGCTGGGAAATGACATCGAGAAGAACCTGAAGGAACCTCTGGCTGGGATCATGCGGCTGGCCCAAGCCGAGGGGCTCGCGCTTGCGGAGATCCGCCTCGCTGTGCGCTCCGGCGATACCCCTGCGCGGGCACGCCAACTGATGCTCCGCAAGCCGCCCCACATTCTGATCACCACCCCGGAGTCGCTCTACATCCTGCTCACAGCCGAGCGGAGCCGTGAGCTCCTGCGGCGCGCGGAGACCGTGATCGTCGACGAAATCCATGCGGTGGCGGGCCACAAGCGGGGCGCACACCTGGCGCTCTCGTTGGAACGGCTCGATGCCCTGGTGGAGCGCCCATTGCAGCGCATTGGCCTGAGCGCGACGCAAAGGCCCATCGAGGAGGTAGCGCGGCTCCTGGTCGGGACCGGAAGAATTCTCCCCGACGGGAGTCCGGACTGCGCCATCGTGGATGTCGGACACAGGCGCGCCTGGGAGTTATCCATCGATGTGCCTGACCAGGAGCTTGGACCGATCGCCCGGCAGGAGCTGTGGAGTGAAATTTACGAGCGCATCTCCGCGCAGGTGAGAGCGCACCGAGCTACGCTGGTCTTCGTCAATACGCGCAGGCTTGTCGAGCGCGTCGCCCATCAACTGACGGTTCGGCTGGGGGAAGGGAAGGTCGGAGCGCATCACGGGAGCCTCTCCCGCGCAACCCGCCTCAAAGTCGAAGAGGGATTGAAGTACGGCGACCTGCCCGTGGTCGTGGCCACGGCCTCCCTTGAGCTCGGCATCGACATCGGCCAGGTGGATCTGGTCTGTCATATCGGCTCGCCACGCACGTTGGCGATCTTGCTCCAGCGGGTGGGTCGCTCCGGGCACGGGCTGAAAACAGAGCCGAAGGGGATTCTCTACCCGTTAACCCGCGACGATCTGCTCCAGTGCATGGCCGCTATTCGCGCAGTGCGCGCTGGAGAATTGGACCGGCTCACTATCCCGGAAAAGCCCCTCGATGTCCTGGGGCAGCAGATGGTGGCGACGGTGGCGAGCATGACCCCGCCCGTCAAGGCAACGCGCGCCGGGACACGGGCAGACGCTTCCGGGATCGGGGAAGAGGAGCTTTTCTGCCTGGTGCGCAAGGCCTATCCGTACCGCGGGCTCACGGCGGAGGAGTTCGAACAGGTCCTGGAGATCCTCGCCGAAGGTATCGCCAGCCGCCGAGGACGGCGCAGCGCCTACCTGCATCGCGACCGTATTCACCGGCGTCTCAGAGCGCGGCGCGGGGCCCGCTTGGTCGCGATCACTAACGGCGGCGCCATTCCCGACACGGCAGATTACGACGTCATCGAGTCACCGGCGGAAACCTTCGTCGGCAAGGTCAACGAGGACTTCGCCATCGAGAGCCTTGCCGGAGACATTTTCCTTTTGGGTAATAGGTCCTGGCGCATCCGGCGGGTCTCTGCCGGAAAGGTCTGGGTGGAAGACGCCAAGGGGCTGCCTCCCAGCATCCCGTTTTGGCTGGGGGAGGCACCGGCGCGAACCCCGGAGCTTTCTACCGCTGTGTCGGCTTTGCGGCGCGACGTGGCCGAGCGGCTGCCCGACCTGGAAGCGGCGGCGCGGTGGTTGATCGAAGCGACCGGTTGTACGGCGGAGGGAGCCAAGCAGATCGTCTCTTACGTTCAGGAAACCCAACGGGTTCTCGGTTGCGTCCCGACCCAGGATACCGTGGTGGCCGAGCGCTTTTTCGATGAGGCCGGAGGAATGCAGCTCGTTCTCCACGCGCCCTTCGGCGCCCGGATCAACCGCGCCTGGGGGCTGGCGCTGAGAAAGCGCTTTTGCTTGAGCTTCGACCGGGAACTCCAAGCCGCGGCCACGGACGACGGGATCGTGATCTCGCTGGTCGAGCAGCATTCTTTTCCTCTAGGGGAGGTTTTTGCCCTGCTCCGTCCCTCGATCCTGGAGCGGGAGCTGACTCAGGCAACGCTTGCCTCCCCAATGTTCGTCAACCGCTGGCGCTGGAACACCTCGCGCGCGCTCGCAGTGTTGCGTCACAGCGGCGGAAAAAAGGTGCCGGTGGCCATCCAACGCATGCGGGCCGAGGACCTCCTTGCTGCCGTTTTCCCCGAGCAGGTGATGTGCCAGGACAACCGCATGGGTCCTGTGACCCTGCCGGATCATCCGCTGGTCAACGAGACGATGAAGGACTGCCTGCACGAGGCGATGGATCTCGACGGGCTCAAGGAACTCCTGATCAAAATCGAGCGCGACGAGCTGCGCACCTTGGCCGTGGATACCCCCGCGCCTTCGCCCATGGCGCATGAGATTCTCAACGCCAATCCCTACGCCTTTTTGGACGACGCTCCTCTGGAAGAAAGGCGGGCCAGGGCGGTGGCCCTCAGGCGCACTGACCGCGACCTAAGCCTGGGCATCGGAGCGTTAAGTCCAGCGGCGATCGAAGAAGTGCGGACCCAGGCCTGGCCGGACATCCGCGATCCTGACGAGCTCCATGACTTTCTGCTCAGCGTGGGCCTTCTGCCCCTGGAAGCAGCGGAAGCCTGGAGGGAATTGGCTGAGGAGCTGATCCTGGCCGGGAGGGCGACTGTGGCTCGTTGGGTGGGGGGCCAGCCCAGCGCTGAGCGGCGCGGCTACCTCGCCGCAGAGCGGCTCGCATGGGTTCGAGCGCTCCTTGCTGAGCTATCGGTTGAGCCGGAGATCGAAGCGCTTTCCGGCGGGCTTCATCCCGTGGTCTCGGAAGACGAAGCTCTGCGCCGGATCGTGCATGGCTGGCTGGATGTGCTGGGACCGACGACGATCTCTGATCTCGCGCAAAAAGTCGGGCTATCCGTGGAGCAAGTACGGCGCGCGCTGGCGGCTCTGGAGGCGGCCGGTATCGTGCTCAGGGGCAATTTTACGCCTGGCCGGCAGGCCGCGGCCGAGGTCGAATGGTTCGACGGGCTCACCATGAGGGAACCCGAATGGTGCGAGCGGGGGCTGCTAGCCCGCATTCATCGTTTGACGCTGGGGCAGCTTCGTCGGGAAATCGAGCCAGTCAGCGCCGCGGACTTTATCCGGTTTCTCCTTTCCTGGCAGCATGTGCAGGCTTCGACGCGGCTTCGCGGGCGGGAGGGAGTCCTGGGAGTTATCCGCCAGTTGCAGGGCTTAGAGCTGCTGGCGCCCGCCTGGGAGCGACACGTTTTGCCCTCGCGGATCGCGGATTATGACCCATCGCACCTCGAGGAACTTTGCCTCGGGGGCGTCGTTGCGTGGGGGAGACTCCCAACGGAAACGGGTGTTGCGATGGGTGACGAAAAAGCCGAGCGCCGCCGACCGAGGCAAAGAAGGGTGCGGGTGCCCGCGCGCGTTGCCCCGATCGCATTTCTCCTCCGCGATGACCTGGCGTATTGGCTCCCGCCTGAAAGCGCGCGCTGGGAAAAGATCACGGAGCTTTCAGCCGCGGCTCGAGATGTAGCGCGCTACCTGGAGGAACGCGGCGCGTCGTTCTTAGCAGAGATCGCGCGTGCGACGGGCCTGCTCAAGGGCAAGACAGAAGAGACCTTATGGGAGCTTGTGGCCCATGGAGTGGTCACCGGCGATGGCATCGCCGGGCTGCGCCTGCTGCTGACGCCGGAAGTTAAGAGACTGGGCCGAAGAGGCCGTCTGAAGCTCATCTCCGGTGCCCGGGGGCCAGAGCGTTTGATGCCGCTCGGGCGCTGGTCCCTGTGGCAGCCGGACGCGCAATGGGAGAGCGCGATGATTCCGGAAAAAGTCGCTGAGTTCGCGGCGCTCCAGCTTCTGCGGCGCTACGGCGTCGTGTGGCGCGAACTCTTGGCGCGCGAGACGGCGCGGCCGCGATGGCGGACCTTGTTGGAGGTTTACCGCCGGCTCGAGGCGCAAGGTGAGATCCGCGGGGGGCGGTTCGTCAGCGGGTTCGCCGGCGAGCAGTTCGCTCTTCCGGAGGCGGTGGATCATGTGCGCGCGGTGCGCCGCTCGCCCGTGGATCCAGTGCCCGTGATCGTTTCCTCAGCCGATCCCTTGAATCTCGTCGGCGTCCTCACACCGGGACCGCGAATCTCACCCTACTCCAATCAGGTGATCGCCTATCGCGGTGGAGTGCCGGTGGAGGCCGGCCCCCTCGGTGAGGTTTTGAGCCGGCTTCAGCAGCCGCTCGCCGCGCCGGAAGATTGAGGAAGCCATGGACAAAAACTTGCGGAGCGTCCCGGGCCCGGTCTGGAATACTTGACACTTCCTTCGGCTTTCGTTTACATGTTGCCTCAACTCTGGGTGACTGCCGATGCGGTAGCGTGAGGTAGGTGTCCTTGATTCTAGTGGATGATCGTTGAACGAGCAGGTTTCACTGCTGCTCCATGCTTCGACAGGCTCAGCACTTCGAAGATATGGTGAGCGTCAGTCGAACCACAGACTTTTTCAAGAGGTGAAAAGATGAAACGGAGCCAAGTCGTCGGAATGCCCACTCCGAGAGTAGAAGGGGAAGAGAAAGTCTCCGGGCAAGCCGGCTACACGGCGGACAGGACGCTGCCCGGCATGCTCTGGGTCAAGGTCCTGAGGAGCCCGATTCCTCATGGACGTATCAAGCGGATCGATACCCGCAGGGCTGCGGAGCTGCCCGGTGTCAAAGTGGTCCTGACCGGGCGAGACGTCAAAGGCGCCAAGATTGGGAAGAAGATCGTGGATATGCCGATCCTGGCTGATGAGGTTGTGCGATTCATCGGCGAGAAGGTGGCTGCGATAGCGGCGGAGAGCGAAGACAGCGCCGAACAGGCGCTGGACCTGATCGAAGTGGAATACGAGGACTTACCGTCCGTCTCCGATCCTTTGGAAGCCATGAAGCCGTCTGCCCCACTCCTACATCCCGATCTGCCCAGTTACAGCGGTCTCCTTCACGAGATCAAAGAACCGAGCAATGTCTTCGTCCATCTCGAGTGGAAAAAGGGGGACATCGAGCAGGGCTTCAGGCAGTCGGACGTGATTGTCGAGAATACTTTTCGGACATCCATGGCCCACCAGTGTTACATCGAGCCCCATGTCTGTCTCGTGAAGGTCAACCCGGACGGGGGAGCGGAAATATGGGCTTCGACCAAGAGCCCCTTCGCCTTGCGCGAGCAGGTCGGCACGGCCTTGAAGGTTTCCCCGCAAAAGCTGGTCGTCCACCCCAGTTATGTCGGCGGCGATTTCGGCGGGAAAGGCGATAGTAACGACATCGCATTGTGCTATGTGCTGTCGCAGAAGAGCGGCCATCCGGTAAAACTGCTGCTGGATTACAACGAGGAGTTTGTCGCAGGCAACCCGCGCCATGCGGCGGTCGTAACGATCAAGACGGGGGTTAAAAAAACCGGCCGGATGGTTGCCCAACAATTTCGGTACGTCTTCGATAGCGGGGCTTATGGTTCGTACCGCCCGCAAGGCTTTCTCGTCGGTGCCCATGAAAGCGCGGGGCCCTATAGAATTCCCAACGTGCTCATTGAAGAAAACTACGTCTACACGAATAAAGTCCCGTGCGGCTACATGCGAGCGCCGGGCCACGCGCAAGGCGTGTTCGCAAACGAAAGCCAGATGGATCTCGTTGCCAGGGAACTCGGCCTGGAGCCAGCGGAATTCCGTAAAATCAATTTCATGCATGATGGCGAGGAATCGCCGCTGGGGCACATGATCTCGCACGTGGGGGTCGAAGAAGCCCTGAACAAGGCTCTTGAAGTTTCCGGGTACCACGGGCGGAAGCCCAAGAACGTGGGGCGTGGCTTGGCGGTGGCTCAATGGGTTTCGAAGGGGGGTGAATCCTACGCGTTCGTCAGGATCGACAAAGACGGGAACGTTACGCTTTCCTCTGCCGTCATGGATGTCGGTCCCGGAGCGTATACGATCATGCGGCAGATCGTGGCGGAGGAGCTAAAAGTTCCGATAGATTCGGTGCGAGTACAAGCGCTCGATACTTCGAAGGTCGTGAAGGACACCGGAGTCCGGGGCAGCAGCAGCACCCGGGTGCACGGCAGCGCGGCCTACGAAGCCGCCAAAAAGGCGAGGGAGGAAATCCTCAAGGCCGCCAGCGAGCTCACCGAGGTTCCGCCCGACCAGTTCATCCTTCAGAGCGGCGGGGTCACCCACGCCAGAGCGCAGAAAAAGATGTCCTTTGCCGAGATCGTCCGGGCCAAAGGGGAGCCGATCGTGGCCGAAGGACATTACAACAACATGATGGACGGTCCTGAATCGTCCACGGTAACGCAGGTGGCGGAGGTGGAAGTGGACCCGGAGACGGGAGCGATCCAGGTCCGGCAGATTATTTCGGCTCACGACACTGGCGCTATCCTCAACCCGATGACCCACCAGGGGCAAATCGATGGCGCGGTGGTCATGGGAATGGGATATGGCAAGATGGAAGAACTCCGCGCCGATGAAAGCGGCAAGATCGTGACGGCGAATTTCGGCGACTACAAAATCCCCACGATCCGGGATATTCCCGTGCTCAAGACGGTTGTGATGCAATCCAATACCGGGAGCGGCCCCTATAACAGCATGAGCATCGGGGAAACGGCGATCATGCCCACCGCCGCTGCGATCGCGAATGCCGTTCATGACGCCGTCGGCGTGAGGATCAAATCGCTTCCGATCACGGCAGAAAAGGTGCTCGAGGCGCTTAAATCGCGCTGAAGGCGCTGGCTAGCCGCGCAGATTATGGGAGATCTATGAACCGACTCGACGGGCGTGTGGCCATCATCACGGGCGCCGGACAGGGAATAGGGAAGGCCATTGCCCTGGGGATGGCCCGAGAGGGAGCCGCGGTGGTCATCGCGGAGATTAACGGCGGCAACGCGCAAGAAGTGCAAAGCGAATTGCAGGAAAGCGGGCAAAGGGCCCTTGCCGTTCCTACGGATGTCTCCCGCGAGGAATCCGTGTTGGCTATGGTGGAACGGTGCTTAAAAGAGTTTGGCCGGATCGATATCCTGGTCAACAACGCGGGCATTTATCCGGTTTCTCCGGTTGAAGAGATGGCGGAGGAGGAGTGGAACCGTGTCATCGGAACTAATCTGATCGGGACCTTTTTGTGTTCTAAAGCGGTCGTTCCAAGATTATTGGAGCAACGCTGGGGGAGAATCATCAATATGACCTCGGGACGGGCGTTCCAGGGAGCCAAAGACGGCGCCCATTACGCCGCGTCCAAAGCCGGAATCATCGGCTTTACGAAGGCGCTGGCCCTGGAGCTTGCCCTGTGTGGCGTTACGGTCAATGCGATCTGCCCGGGAGTGACGGACACGGCTCAACCCCGCGGGCATCGAACGGAAGAAGAGCTGTATGGGATGGCGGCCAGAATTCCACTCGGTCGTATCGGCCAGGTAGATGACCTTGTAGGACCAGCTATCTTTCTGGCCAGTGATGCGGCCGGGTTCGTCACGGGCCAAACCGTGCTGGTCAACGGCGGGGCCATCATGTGGTGAGGGCAATTATGAGCTCAGCGGACAAGAAAGTTGCAGTGGTTTCGGGTGGGGCAGGAGGGATCGGGGCAGCCGTGGTGTCACGTCTGGCCCAAGCGGATTTTATCCCGATTATCCTGGATAAAGATGAAGCCGCGGGCCGGGAAGTTTTGGCCGAGCTCGGGCGCCAGGAGGGACGAGGATTGTGCATCGCGCTCGATGCTACTAAAAAAAGCGATGTTCAGCGTGCGTTCGACAGAGTCCTTGCGGATTATCGTCGCGTCGATGTCCTCGTGAACCTCGCCGGAGGGGCCCTTTACGCCAAGCTGATTCAGGATTTCGCGCTCCGCGAATGGCGTGAGATCATCGACGTCAATCTGAAATCGACGTTTCTCTGCTGCCAGGCTGTTTTTCCGATCATGAAAGCCCAGCGGCAAGGAGCGATCATCAACACCGCCTCGAACTACGCGGTCACCGGAAGCGCATCGCGCACCGCCTATTCCGCCGCGAAGGCGGGAATCATCGCCTTTACGAAGTCCCTTGCCGCTGAGCTGGCTCCCTATGGAGTGCGCGCCAACGTCATCGCGCCGGGTCGCACGGCCACGCCACGCGTGATGGGCAATTACGATGCCGCGGGATGGGCAGCCGCCAGCAGCCAGATTCCCATGGGGAGGACGGCCGAGCCCGCTGAGATCGCCGAAGGAGTCGCCTTTCTGGCCGGCGACGAGAGCCTTTACATGACCGGACAGACCCTCCACGTCAACGGCGGAATGGTCATGCCGTAAGTTGGCGGCTAGGCGCCAAAAGCTCCTGCCCGAGCGTGTGATCGGAATAGGTGGCAGGGAGCTGGGAAATTCTTGACAGCCCCGTGCGCGGGGCATATAGAGGGCGAAAGGCCTCGCGCGAGGAGGTGGTTGTGGCACGGTCCAGCGTTTCGGCCCTTGAAGAAACTCCTCTGGCTAAAATCCGCGTCGACCAGGTGGGCAGCCTGCTTCGCCCGCAGGAGTTAAAAGACGTCTATGCCTGGCACGGCTCAGGGCGGGCGAGCGACGAAGAGCTGCGCCAAGCGCAGGATGAAGCTATCCGGCAGGTTATCGCGCGGCAGGAGGTTCACGGTCTGCCGGTGCTGACCGACGGGGAATACCGCCGACTCAATTTTCAGGACAGCTTCGCCGAGTCGGTCACGGGCTTTCTTCCGGGCAAGCAGACGCTTCAGTTCCATGAGCAGCGTGCCACGGGCGGAAAACCTCTGACTCGCTGGGACCCCGACAATCCCAGCCAGGGAGAACCCGCGTTGGGGTATTGGAGACCTCTGGTGGAACGCGTCCGCCTGGCGCGCAATCTTCCGCTGGAAGAATTTCGCTTTTCTCAGCCTCTGACCTCTTCTCCGATAAAGATTACGCTTCTCAGTCCCGATCGGCTATGCGAGGAGTTTGACCGTCAAAACACGGGCGGTGTTTACAGTGATGTCGAGGAGTTTTTAGCGGATGTCATTTCCGTTGAGCGCCAGATCGTGACTGAGCTGGCGCAGGCCGGCTGTCGGTACGTCCAGATCGACGCGCCCAGTTATACTTCCTACGTTGATTCGCGATCTCTTGAGCGGATGCGCTCGCGGGGACAGGAGCCGCTGAGGCGGATGGAGCGCTCCATAAACGCGGACAACGCGGTGATCGCCGGGTTCCCGGGCGTTACCTTCGGCATCCACCTCTGCCGGGGCAATCAGCGCAGCATGTGGCATCGCGAGGGGGGCTACGACGCCATTGCCGAGAGGCTTTTTAACGGACTCAAACATCAGCGTCTCCTCTTGGAGTACGACTCGGAAAGGGCAGGGGGCTTTGATCCGTTGAGACTCGTCCCGGGCGATAAGGTGGTTGTCCTTGGCCTTGTGAGCAGCAAGATCGCCCGGGTAGAGAACCCGGGTGAGCTGCGGCGCCGGATCGAAGAGGCGAGCCGCTATCTGTCTTTAGACCGGCTGGCGCTGAGTCCGCAGTGTGGCTTCGCCTCGAACATTCTCGGAAATCTGCTCGGCGAAAAAGACCAGTGGAGAAAGTTCGACGTTATCCGAGAGGTCGCCTCAGAGATTTGGAAATAGACCGAGCCGGCAGCGGCGGCGCTTCACCTGAGTCGACGAGTTTCGGGCCTAGCCCGCGCGGTCCAGGAGCGAAAAGATCGCCTTGAGATTCTGGAGCCGTGGGACATTGTCCGATGCCGATCTGCCGCTGCGGTCCAGCAGGACACCCGTCAGCCCGGCGGCGCTCGCCCCTGCAGCGTCTTTGTCCGGGCTGTCGCCAATATGCATAGCCTCCTCGGCTTTAAGCCGGTGGGTCTCTAACGCCCGGTGGAATATTTCCCGCGCGGGTTTGGCACGTCCCGCATGGCTCGAAATCACGATAGAATCGAAGCAGGGGGCTATGCCCAGACCCTCGAGGATGCCAAAAAGGCGGGAATCGAAATTCGAGATCACGGCCAGGATCAAATCCCGCTCCCGCAAAGCCACCAGGGTTTCTTTGATCTCGGGATACAGGGACCAGGAATCGGCTCGGCTGAAATATTCAAAGAGTTCCGAGAAGTAATCTTCGAAGCCGTCAAAGCGTCCGTAGGGTTCGAAGATTCTCCGCACCAGATCCTTCCACCATTGGCGCTCCCATTCCTGGATCCTGTCGGGCTGTGCTCCCGGGAAGGCCAAGGGGGGCGACGAGGCAAAGCAGCGGCGGAACCGCTCGGTGAGCTGCCCGGGCAAAACTTCCATCCCGAATCTTTGCGCCACCCGGGCATAGCTTTCCCCGACGGGTCTAGTGGTCTTGATCAGCGTTCCTGCGGCGTCGAAAAAGATCGCTTTGAAAACCATGACTCTCAGGGAACAGGCGCCAGGCAAACAATTGCGAAATTCGAATTTCGAAATTCGAAATAAAAACGTCTATCGCCTTCCGTGTTGTACTTGATTATTGAAACAATTCTATCATCTATTATAATGTGTAGATATGCAACGAAAAGATGCCCTTGTGGTCATCGATGTGCAAAACGACTTTTGTTCAGGCGGGTCTCTGGCCGTGACGGATGGAGACAAAGTGGTCCCGGTCTTGAACCGTTACATCGAGCGGTTCAAAGCTGCCAATCTTCCGATCCTGGCTACCCGCGACTGGCATCCCGAAAAGACCTCTCATTTCAAGGTCTATGGGGGCGTCTGGCCCGTCCATTGCGTCCAAGGGACCAAGGGAGCTGAGTTTCACCCGGACTTGCGACTCCCGTCCGAAGCCGTCATTGTATCCGCGGGCATGGGCGCAGACGAGGACGGCTATTCGGGGTTTCAAGGTCGGAACCACCGGGGAGTCAAGCTTTCCGATCTTTTACGTGGGATGGGAGTGGAACGGATATTCGTGGGCGGCCTGGCTACGGATTATTGTGTGAAGCATACTGTCCTCGATGGGCTCAAAGAAGGCTTTAAAGTAGTTCTGCTAGAGGACGCCATCCGCGGCGTGGATCTCCAGCCCGGGGATTCCGAGCGGGCCATCGCGGAGATGGTCCGGGCCGGGGCCGAGAGAAGCCGGGAAACTTGAAAGCTGACAGAAAGGAGCATCGTGAGCGCAGAGAACCATTTTGCCGGAGAGGTTGAGACCGCGGAGCGGGCAGCCCGCGCAGCGGGCGAAATCATCATGGGGCTTTACGGCAAGGACTATCACATTCGGGAGAAGGGGAAGGGCAATCCCGTCACGACTGCGGACCTGGAGGCCAATCGCAAGCTCCAGGACATTATTTTGGATCGTTTCCCCGGGGATGGATGGCTCTCCGAAGAGGATCACGACAATTTGAAAAGGCTCAAAGCGGCGCGCGTTTGGGTGATCGACCCGATCGACGGGACCAAGGAGTTCATCGCGGGGATTCCCCAGTTCGCGGTTTCGGTCGGCTTGGTGGTATCGGGTCGTCCGATGCTGGGGGTGGTCTATAACCCGGTGGAAAAAGAGCTCTATCGAGCGGTAAAAGGCGGCGGGGCTCTTCTGAACGGCGATCCGATCCATGTTTCGCTACGGGCGGAAGTCAAGGGAGCTTTGCTCTTGGTCAGCCGTTCTGAGCCGCGGCGAAAATTTGCGCGCTTTGTCGAGACCTGCGATTTGGAGCCGGTAGGGAGCATCGCTTACCGGTTGGCTAAGGTCGCAGGGGGTAAGGGAGATGGAACCCTCACATTCCGTTCGCTTCACGAGTGGGATGTCTGCGCCGGGGTGCTGATCGTGGAAGAGGCTGGTGGGGTGGTACTGGATGGCGCTGGAAAAGCGCTGATCTTTAATCGGCCCGAGACGGTCTATCATGGAATCGTCGCCTCGAATGAGGTCCTGGCCCACACCCTTCAGGGGATGCTGGCGAAAGCCTTGTCCGAGACAGGGTGATTTTGGTCTCGGAGTTGGTTGTTTAGACAATTTTGGGTGCGAGATGGCACGCTGTATCTACTGTGGGAGTCGAGGGGGCTTTTGGTCGGAGATATGCGCGGACTGTAAAAAGCTTCTGGCCCGGGTAAAGGAGTTACGGGGACGAGTGGGATATGGGGAGTTTTTGGACGGGCTGGAAGCGACTGGCGTAGTCAAAGGGAAGATCAAGACCTTTCTCCAGGCCGACCCGGACGGCAAGGGCAGCATCCAGGACCAGGTGACAGCGGAAATGGCCAGTGAGCTCATGAAAGTTATGGGGTTAAAAGGAAATCAGAGCCCGCAGGATGTGAAGCGCATCCGTAAGATGGTGGAAAAGCAATCGAGATAAACCCCGTCGCTTCCGTGGACGTGGCATGGTCTTTACCTTCTATGTTTCCCTGCTGTTCCTTTCCCTTTACATTCTCGGGTTGGCGCTTAGACGGATTTTTTTTCTACGGGACAGGGCCCGCATGGAACAGGGGGACCGGCCCGGCGGACGGGTCATCGCCCGGGCGGACGAGATGGGGCCCGGGTCGGTGCGAAAGTTTTGGCTGATTTGCGAGAAAAATCGGGTCAATGGATTTCTCATCAATCACCAGGGAAACTTTCACGCCTATGTGAATCGATGCCGTCACATGGAGACCCCTCTGGATTTTGTTCGGTATCAGTTTTTCACCGAAGACGGGCGTCACCTTATCTGCCTCACCCATGGCGCGATCTATGATCCGAGTTCGGGCCTCTGTGTGGAGGGGCCTTGTAAGGGGCTTTCCCTCTATCGCCTTCCCGTGCTTATCGATCAGGGGGAAGTTTTGGTGGCGTGCCCCTCGGGAGACCTCTCTCACCTCTCCGATTGAGGGGACAGGTCATGGAGCGGGGTGGGAAGAAAAGACCGCGCCGGGGCAAAGTGGTCGCCCGCGCCAACGAGCTCTCGCACGGGATGACCAAGAAGTTTTGGCTTCGGTGTCAGGGACGTACCGTCGAAGGCTTGTTGGTGAGCTACGAAAGGAACCTCTGTGCCTACGTGAACCGTTGTCGCCATCTCTCGCTGTCGTTGGATTGGGTGGATAACCATTTTTTTAGCGAGGATAAGCGCTATATCATCTGTGCCAACCACGGGGCCACGTACGAGCCGACGACGGGGGAGTGTGTTTGGGGACCCTGCCATGGGGCTTTCCTCCAGGCCGTACCTCTTAAAATCAGCGGAGAGAAGATACTCGCCTTCTGTCCGGAGCCGGAGGAGATGGAGTCTTTATGAAGGGAGGGTGAACAGGTGAATTGCCTTTTTTGCGGAATCGTCAAAGGCGAGGTCAAGGGGAGTATGGTCTACCAGGACAGTTCCGTCGTCGCCTTCAAAGATATTAACCCTAAGGCCCCGGTTCATATCCTGATCGTTCCGCGCAAGCACATCGCCACCCTCCTGGATTTGGAGCCGGGAGACAGAGAGCTCGTCGGCGATGTTTTTGCCGCGGCTTCCCAGGTCGCTCGTGACCAAGGGATCGCTGAGAATGGGTTCCGCGTTGTCGCCAATTGCGGGCCCGGCGCGGGACAGAGCGTCTATCACATTCACTTTCATCTTTTGGGTGGCCGGCACTTTAGCTGGCCTCCGGGATGATAAAGGAAGGATTGAGGGATAAAGGGTTGAAGGGTTAAAGGGTAAAACGATTTGAGCGGCTTAAACAGTTCAAACCGTTCAACGGGCATGAGGTGAACTATGGCGACAATTGAATGGCGCAGCCCAGCCAGTGAGATGGCGGTCCGACAGTTCGATATTGCTGCGGAGAGGCTCAACCTCGATAAGAATGTAGCCGGCAGGCTCAGAAGGCCGGATCGCGCCTTGATCGTCAGCGTGCCAACGCGCATGGATGACGGCAGCGTACATGTCTTTACCGGGTATCGGGTCCAGCATAACGATGTGCTGGGACCCTTCAAGGGGGGGATACGCTATCACCCCGATGTCAATTTGGGAGAGGTCGGCGCCCTGGCCATGTGGATGACTTGGAAATGCTCCCTGGTGGGCTTGCCCTTAGGGGGAGGAAAGGGGGGGATCGCCTGCGACCCCAAGAAGCTTTCACGCAATGAGCTGCAGGGGATGACGCGGCGCTATACGGCCGAAATCTTGAACTTCATCGGACCCGAGGTCGATATTCCGGCCCCCGATATGGGGACCAACGAACAGGTAATGGCGTGGGTTATGGATACCTACAGCCAGCACAAGGGTTACGCGGTGCCGGGAGTGGTCACGGGAAAGCCCGTCGATATCGGCGGCTCGCTCGGCCGTCGGGAGGCCACGGGCAGGGGCGTAGTCTACATGATCATGGAGGCGGCCAAACATCTCGAGTTGGATCTGGCCAAATGCAGCGCCGTGGTGCAGGGCTTCGGCAATGTGGGGCTTGTGACCGCCAGAGAGCTTGCCGCCCTCGGGGTAAAAGTGGTTGGCGCGAGCGATACCTCCGGTGCTGTGTGGAACGCAAAGGGCCTGCCGATGGCTGAGTTCGTTCTTTATAAGGACAAAAATAAGCGCGTGCAGGGGTTTCCGGGAGCGGAGAGCGTTCCCGGAGCGGAGCTCTTAGAGCTAAAATGCGACATTTTGATTCCGGCGGCCGGCGAGATGCAGATCACGGGAGAGAATGCCGCCGGGCTAAAATGCAAAATCCTAGCCGAGGGGGCTAACGGACCCACGACTCCCGAGGCCGATCAAATCCTCAAAGAAAAAGGTATCTTCATCATCCCCGACATCCTGGCCAACGCGGGTGGAGTCATCGTTTCCTATTTTGAATGGGTGCAGGATTTACAAAACTTTTTCTGGACCGAAGATGAAATCAGAAATAGGCTCAGGGAGATTTTAAACCGGGCCTTTCATGAGGTCATCGGTGTGAGTCGAAGAGAGAAGGTCGACATGCGGGTGGCGGCGTTGATGATTGGAGTGAAGCGCGTCGCGCGCGCCATGTTGTGGCGCGGCCTGTACGCTTAGAAGCAGCGAATAGCGAATAGTAAATGGTGAATAGAAGGAGGGTGGGGTTGAGGTACCATTAGCTATTTGCTATTTACTATTTACTGTTATGATTAACGCAACACAACTCAGGCCAGGGATGATCATCATCTACGAGGGGGATCTCTACCGGGTGGCCTCCGTCAAGCACCTCACTCCCGGCAACAAACGGGGCTTTATGCAAACGAAGCTAAAGAATCTCCGGACCGGTTTGGGAACCGAAAACAAGTTCAGGTCGGAGGACCGGGTTGAGAGGGCCACGTTGGAGACCCGCTCGATGCAATACCTCTACGAGGATGGGGATCTGCACACTTTTATGGATACCGAGAGCTACGAACAGACTTCGCTGCCCGCTGAGGACGTTGGGGAAATCCTGTCTTTTCTACTTCCCGACCATATCGTGCAGATCGAGTTTTTCGATGGAAAGCCCGTAGGGATTAGCCCTCCACCCTCCGTCGATCTCGAGGTTGTAGAGACCGAGCCGAGCATGAAGGGGGCCACGGCGAGCGCCTCTTACAAACCAGCCAAACTGGAAACCGGGATCACGATTCATGTGCCGCCCTTTGTTCAGGTGGGGGATCGGGTCCGGGTGGATCCTTCGGAAGGGAAATATCTGGAGCGGGTGAAGTAGCTTTAAGCGAAGCCGGCAGGCAGGCTACGGGAGGCAGTTTTGTTTTCGGCCTACTGCGAGCTGCTTACGATCTGCTCCCACACCTCCCGCACGCGCTTCTTGAGGGCTTCCAGACTGCCGCTGTTTTCGATGATGATGTCTGCCAGGCGTC
>MGSI01000119.1 GCA_001798455.1 Deltaproteobacteria bacterium RIFCSPLOWO2_02_FULL_57_26
CACAGGCCAAGAGATCACGGATCAACTTATCGAAGAAGCCGCCGAAGTGGCTGCCAAAGAGGCCAGCCCGATCTCGGACATCCGCGGCGGCGCGGAGTACCGTCTGGACATGATTCGGGTGCTCTGCCGGCGGGCAGCTCGCGCAGCGCTAGCTAGAGCCCAGGGCAAACAGGTGGAGGTTTGACATGAAGATTCCGGTGAGGCTCAAAGTCAACGGGGAAATCTACGACGTTGTGATTGCTCCCTATCGGACGCTTGTCGACGTGCTGCGAGAAGAGATCCGGCTCATAGGCACGAAGAAGGGATGCGATGTGGGCGACTGCGGCGCGTGCACGGTCTTGCTCGACGGCAAGCCGGTAAATGCCTGTCTCATCCTGGCTGCTACTGTCCAAGACGTGGAGATCTTGACGGTCGAGGGGCTGGCTGCAAACGGTAAGCTTCATCCCCTTCAAGAAGCCTTCATCAAGGAAGGCGCTGTTCAGTGCGGATTTTGCGTCCCCGGAATTCTGATGTCGCTCAAAGCCCTGCTGGACACTAACCCGACACCGACGCTGGAGGAGACGAAGTGGGCGATGGCCGGGAACCTCTGCCGCTGCACCGGCTACACGAAAATGTTCAAGGCCGTAGAGAGCGCCACGCACCGCCCATAGCGTCATCGGCTCAACCAGCGGAGCAGTCTTAGAGTCGGATTCCGTCTGACACTGGGAGTTTCGGAGGACTATACTCCCGCCGTTTCCAGGCCTCCCAGAACAGGCCCCTGCGCTGCGACGCAGTGGAGCGAACACTCTAAACAATCTGACGGGCGGCTCCTTGTATGCCACTGCCTGTTCTTTGCCCTTGACGCCCGTCCTCAATCTGCCCTATTTTTCGTGAAAATAACCTCGGCTGGGTCTCCCGATCCTGTCACATCTTTGGTTTGGCATCACCGCCCGGACTGGTTCTTTTCAGCCGGGCTTTCTGCTTTGTGGAGTAGTGCCGGAAGTAGAAGAAGGAATATAAGGGCCGATGCGGGGAAGGACAACAGTATTAAAGATGAGCCAAGAGCGGACTTGACCCCAACTTCAACTTCTGACCCCAACTTCAACTTCGCGGCTTCGGAGACGCTACGGGACTGGTCGTTGGCGAAAACTGAAGGGAACGGCCACTGTTCGCCTAAGAAGTGGCGCAGTGCATCGAGCTGAGATACACTGGTATGAAGCCCACGGGATTGGGAAAGTGAAATTTAAGATTAAGGAATTCTTGGATTAGCACACATGAAGCACCAGAAAAAGCAGTTTGCGATCTGTGTCCGGAACGAAGGGGCTGAAGATCTAGAGATCAGGAAGGTTTACCAGATTCTTCCCGATGCACGCGCCGCCAAGGATAAGTACATCAGGGTTATTGACGAATCCGGCGAGGACTACCTCTACCCCGCAGATTATTTCGTCCTATTGACGCTTCCACGCGAGGTGGAGCGTGCCCTTACGGCTGCTACACGTTAAAAGGTGAGAGATTGGCTAACCATTGGGTTGACACGGACGCGGCGGACCGCGCCTCTCACCCATAACGTTGATATGACTTCCACTGTCAAGCGTGGGGGATTTGGGCTTCTCTTGATTTCCCTCCTTGGAATCAGTCAATAGGTGTCAAGCTTGACAGATTGACAGATGTGAGAGTAAAGGGGGACAGGTCTTGCAATCACACATTGTCGTAATGCAAGACCCGACGCCCAAAACGACGACCCCCAAAACGAAGCCCTGTGGACGGACTGGCCTCCGGGCCCCCTCCGTAGACGCAAAAAGAGGTGAAATCGCTAGGCCTATCGGAACGACGCAGCCCGCATCAGCCGATCACCTCGATCCAGAATCCGCCCTCGGTGGAGATTCTGGCACACGAGGAGAGCCCCGCGCTGCTGAGGAATCTCTCGCCCTCCTCATCAGTAATTCTTGTTTTGCCGAGATCCTCGTTCAGTTGCCGGGAGAGATCGGCGATGGGTGTGATCACTTCGTTCGGGGTCAAAGGTCCGTAGCCTCCACCCACCCATCCGAACCCACCAGGGCGAAGCACCCGCTTGACCTCGCGCAGAAGTGAAGGGGTGAGATAGAAAAAAGCGCCTCTTAATGTCACGAGGTCGAACGACCCGTCGGGCTCCAGGATCGCTTCGATAGGTGCCCTGTGAACGGCCAGCCGTGAGGCGCAGCCTTTCTCGCGAGCCCACTGCGCGGCCGATCGCAGCACGCGCTCGGATTCATCCACCACCTTGGCGTGGAAGTTCGAGTTTTTTGCGAGAAGGCTCACGGCTATCCCGCCGGCGAACGGACCGAAATCGAGGACTTTGCCGGAGCGCACGCCTGACGCCGCCACCACATGGTCGGCCATAAAGGGATAGACGGGGAGCCACAGTGCGTTGATTTCCTCGATGAGATCCTCGTCGCGTCTCATGCCTTCAATTGCCTCTCCGAGTTAAGGGACTGCTCTTTTTTCACCCAGGTCCTAATACGAGCGGTAGCGCCAGAGTTGAGGAATGGCCCGGTTAATGCCGATGATCATGATGAGGCAGAGGCCGCTGCCCAGCAGGAGGGCGTTCGGCGCTCCGAACAGCTGAGCGGCCGCTCCGGCGAGCAATGCCCCCAGGGCGTTGGTCGTTTGAGAGAAAACAGTTATGAGGCTCGAAGCCCTTCCGAGCATCCCATCTGGAGCGAGAAGCTGCACCACCGTGCGGCGCATGGTCACACTGATGGCGTCCGTAAAGCCCAGAACGATTACCGCCGCCGCCGCCATCCAGAACCACTTTGAGATTCCCAAAAGAGCGAGGCTCGCCGCGAAGAAGAGGGCAGCGACCACCACCGAGACGCCTTTCCGCCTGATATCCCCGGCCATAAGCAGCGCTGTCGAGCCCAGCAGGGAGCCCACCGCAGGCGCCGCATAAAGGGTCCCCAGGCCCGTTGCCCCCATGTTAAAAACGTCGCTCGCAAATATGGGTAAAATGGGACGATAGTATCCAACCACGACGACGCCGAAGTCGAGCAGGAACAGAGACAGAATGATGCGCTCCGCCCAGATAAACTCTACTCCCTCGACGATGCTCCCAAGGCTTATGCGCCGTCGCTTGCCTTCCGGCTTGCCCGAGCTACGCACCGCGAGAACGGAGAGAATGGCTGGACCGATCAGGACTGCGCACGAGAAATAGGTGACAGCCAGGCCGATGCGATCGATCAGCACTCCCCCGATGGCCGGGCCGACGAGAAAGCTACTCTGAGTGACCATAGTGTTCAAGGTTACCGCGTTCATCAGATGCGACGAAGGCACCAGGCGCGGGATCAGGGCGGAGCGGGCGGGCCAGCTAAAGACATCCACGAGCGAGCTTACCAGGGCAAAGAGATAGATATGCCAGACCTGGATTGTGCCTGTGATGGTCAGGAAACCTAAGGCCAAGCCGGGCACCAGGTGCAGGCAGTGCGTAACCAGGATGAGTTTCTTTCGGTCCAAAGCATCCGCCACCGCGCCGGCGAAGAGACCGAAGAGCACGAAGGGGAGAGCCTGGAAAAAGCCCGTAAGACCCAACTGGAAGGGCGAGCCCGAAAGCTCGTAAACCTGATAGAGGCTGGAGACGTTACGGATCTGCACCGCTATTGCGGTCAGGACGCTTGACCCCCAGATCAGACTGAAATCCCGGAAGAGCAATGACGACCAGGGCCGGATCGTGCCGCGGTTGGTCTGGGTTTGGTCTATTTCTACGCGATTACGCACTTATTCCGAGAACCGTTTTTAAGCTTGAGAGTGATTGAAATTTACGTCGTTGAAATTGCGTGAGTAGCCTGTCTGGGAAGGGTTTTTGAGCAGCAAGAAGGTTTAAAAACGATCGAACATGTATCCGTGCGTCCCTTTAAGCTTATATTATGCGCTCTCCGATCTTGCAAGGATGCGGGCATGAGGCGTATCTTAGCCCGCCTGGACCCATAGGTCAAAACTCACGCCTGATCTCTTGTAGCATGGTTGAATTCCGCCGGGGTTGCAGGGTAAATATGTTACCCATCACCGTGTCGCTTAACAGGAGGGCAAAATGGCGTTCAGAGTTAATCACCTTCATCTGAAGACCCCGGACCCGAGAAAGACGGCAAAGTGGTACGTTGAGTTCGTGGGTGCCAAAGTCGTGTCGGAAACGCAGAATCCCAACGGCTACCCCACTATTCGCCTCGACCTGCACGGAGTACCCTTAAACGTGACCGGATATATCGAAGGACAGCGCCTGGAACAGCACTACGGGTTGGAGCATGTGGCGATCGATACCGACGATTTTGCCCGAGAGGTCGAAAAGATTAAGGCCAGTGGCGTTAAGATACTGGAAGAACGGACGTTGCCCGATGGGCGTAAGGTTTGCTTTTTCGAGGGTCCTGAGGGCGTCCGACTCGAATTTCTCGAAATGAAGTAAAGACCGCCCGCCTGGGGCTCCACTGAAAGTCAAAACTTCGCTGCGCCCCTCACCCCGTTGGATGCGTCTCGAAGATCAAGCGTACACAACTGGCCGCCATCGGTGGCCCCACCCTCTGAGATTCGCTCCAGATGTCTCTATCCAAGAATCTCCTTCAATTTTTGCACGACATCAGGACCAAGCTTGAATAGTCGGGCCACTATAGTTTGAACTTCCTCGCCTCCCACCGGATCGACATCGAGCCTGGCTTTCCTGGTCTCAGCCACAAACTCCGGGTCCCTTATGGTGTTCATGAACGCCTCGCGCAGGAGTCGCACTCTATCGCTCGGCGTGCCCGGTGATAATGCAAACGGGCGGATGATTGCGCTCATATCATGAATACCTGCCTGGATCAGCTGTCGCGCCTCATCTGTTTTCGCGAAGTTAATGGCTAGCGGGACCTTCGGCAGGTCAGGGTGCGGCTTCGGCAGCATCTGCAGCACAACCACCGCATCACCCGCGTCTACCGCTTTGCCCCATATCGCCTTGACGGAATACCAGTTCCAACCACAAGAACCCGCGACCTCGCCGCCTTCCGCAGCGACCCGGACATCCGCGGTGCCTTTGTAACCGGCAACGAGCTGGATGGGAAGCCCGAGGGCCGCTTTGAGGATCCTCGGGTGATCATGAGTGGGATCGCCCGGCCCGGTGCCGCCTACTTTTGCTGGCGTTTTTGTAGCCCAGAGTTGATCCATGCTGATAACACCGCTCGCCTTGGTAAAGACACAGATGGGTGTGTCTTTTACCGGCGCGCCGATGTACTCAAACTTGAGCGCGTCAAACTCAGTCCCCGGTCGCCCCAGAATCTGGCCAAGGAAGAGGCCTCCGATAAAGTGGCCGATGGTGAGCCCGTCCGGCTTGGCGACCCTATAGAGATGATTGGCTGCAATTAGGCTTCCAGCCCCAGGCATATTTTCCACGATAACGGTCGGGGTACCCGGGAGCTGCCTCCCCAGGTGGCGCCCTATCGCCCGGGCGTAAGTATCAAAGCCCCCTCCCGGCGAAAAACCCACTACCATACGAATCGTCTTGCCTTTATAGAAATCGTGCGTAGATGCGTGTGCCGTACCTGCAACAGCGGCGATCCCGATGATCAGCGAGATCAACCGTGTCCGGACAGCCGGGAAACGTATTTTTAGAAACATATTTCCTGCCTCCCTGGCTTTCGAATACCATATCGACTGTGGGTTGGCCAGTCCTGAGCCTTGCCATGTCCCCCGGTATACGAGCGTTTGGCTTGCAATAGAGCCGCAGCAAGCTTGACCCGAGTCTGGGACCGGAGATAGACTGGCACGCACCAGCAAAGGAAACTTGCCGAACCTTCTTTTAGGTGAGAGGGGGCAGAGATGGAGAAGCTGACCGAGCAGACGCTGGCCACGTTGTTGGCGCAAGCGGGTCTTGAGCCCAAAGAAGGCGATCTAGAGCGCTTCGGGGAACTCATTGACAAGTACATGGCGGCGCTCAAGGCGCTTCATTCCGTTGACCTCGGAGACGAGGAGATCGCGCCCACCTTTCACCCTGAATGGGGCTCGAA
>MGSI01000120.1 GCA_001798455.1 Deltaproteobacteria bacterium RIFCSPLOWO2_02_FULL_57_26
TGTTGCAGATGTGGAAGGACAGCTTCGATTGCCTGTATGAGGAGGGGGGGAAGGATCCGAAGTTTATGATCTGGGGAAATCACCCGTTCATCGGGGGCCGCCCGTTTCGGGCGCTGCTGCTCCGCGAGTTCATCCGGTATGCCAAAGGTCACAGTAAGGTTTGGTTTGCCCGCGCCGGCGACATCGCCAAGTGGTACCGGGAGAACTATCGTGCCTCTCAAGTCGAAGAATGGCCGAATTTCGCCATGGCGGGCAGGCCCGGCAAAGAGAGCGATTTGTTGAAGTCGAGCTAGTGTCGTGTAACAGAAGTTCGTTGACTATTTCAGTGTTTGTTCCCTGTACTTCCCCCCTTTGTAAAAGGGGGGACAGGGGGGATTTCGAGGCGTTGGCAAACCAAATCCCCCTAAATCCCCCTTTGTCAAAGGGGGATTTCAGCCGCCGTCGGCTGTCGAATTTGTTAACGGCTTTAGGAAACACCACACTAGCGCGCGGGAGATTGAGCGTATCGGGTTTCCTCTTGGAGGAGAGGGTTTGACGAAAAGGAAAATAGCGGAAGAGGAGGTACAAAGGGGTCTCGGAGAGCTCCGCGAGCAGGGAGTGAAAGTCGATGAGCGCTCCCCGGCTCTGGTCAGCATCTTAAAGTCTTACCTCGGCAAGAAGCGGGAGACTGATTTGGCCATCGTGTTTCTTCTGGGCCGCATTCTGGATCCTTCCGCGGGCGCACTTCTGGCATCTCTGGAAGAGGGCACGAGTGACAAACAGCTCAAGAAAGAGATCCGCCGCTCCCTATTCAAATTGGCGCAAAAGGGTATCGGCGCGCCCCTATCCGGAGCAGAACGATCTCTTCGCTCGGAGCCGATTCTCAGACTCGGACCCGAGATTGAGGGCTATCTCTCTTCGGTGGACACTGCCGGCGGCCGGCTCGTCTGGTTGGCCAAACCCCAGGCGGGAAGCGGGATTCAGTTGCTCCAGGCAATGGTCGGTGACCGGGAAGGGTTGGTTCGAGTCGGCGGGGCGCTTGTTCGGCGCAAGGAGTTGCGTCGGATGGCTCAGGAGATTCGCGACAAGCACGGCGTCACCATGATCCCGATCCCGTGGGAATACGGAGATCAAATGCTCTGCGAGGCCTACGAGACGGCCAAGACTCTCGGGCGCCGCGGCATCGAACAGTTTCCATCGTTGCGCGAGCTTTTCACTTCGGGCATGGCCAAGCCTTCTGCTCATCCGATATATTCCCGTCTGGGCTCGGACGAGCTGCGGTCCGGCGCGTGGCGCGAGCTCTCCCGGCGTCTACTTGAGGAAGCCGAGTTTCGCCTGTGGGTTCTGGATGAGGATTGGATGAGAGCTTTTCTGGAGGAGGTAGAGCGGGCCCAAGAAAGCCGCCTGGTGCTCAATCCGCTGCAGCAAGAGGATCGCTTTGCGGGCATCGTCCGGGATGCCGTGAAGGAGCTCTTTACAGGGGAGAAGGGGAAGATCCTTCAAAGGAGAATGGAGGATATGGCGCTTTATCTGATGGAGACTCAGCGGGCGGAGCAGGCCAAGCTGGCTTTGGCCGTCGGTCTCCAATTTGCCGAAGGGAATCCGGGAGGTTTGGACATCTCCTTTCTCACCGGCTTGGTCCAGAAAAGCCTGGCCTTTTATCGCAGTCAATCGAAGGAGAAGGAAAAGGCCGAACCCTCGTTGATCATCAAGCCGTAGCCTTCGACACCGGTCGGATTTACCGAGATTAGGGACTCGGTCTTGAAGAATCTCTTTTTGATTTTTTTCATTCAGGCACCCGTGAGCCCTGCCTGATTCTGCGTGACGTCATGCTTCCCAGACGAAAAGCACGAATCTTTTTAAGGAGATCTATGGACATCTCTACGCTAATCATGCTTTTGGTCGCCGTGGTCCTTCTGGTGGTAGTCTACCTGAAAGTTCCGGAAGCCGCCGGAAGAGGGCTTAGGGCCACCGTAGCTCTCATCCTGGAAATCGCACCCAGAATGGTGGCGGCGTTCGTGATCGCCGGGCTCATCCAAGCGATCGTCCCTCCAGAGGTTATCGCGAGCTGGATGGGTAGAGGGTCCGGGATAAAGGGAATTGGCATTGGTATGGTCATGGGAACCCTAACCCCGGGCGGTCCCATGATGCATTTCCCCATCATCGCGTCGCTTTATAAGCTGGGGATCGGCATTGGTCCCTTAGTTTCGTATCTGACGGCATGGTCCCTTATGGGCTTTCAGCGCATTATCATGTGGGAACTTCCCTTCTTGGGGCCTCGGGTCGTGGGGGTGCGAGTCGTCGTAAGCATGCTTTTCCCTTTGCTCGCCGGCTGGCTCTCGGAGCTGCTCTGGAGCAAGCTGGAATTCTGAGAGCAGACCTCATCGAACGCTCGACGCTTGACAGCCTGTCGGGAACAGCATAAGAATCTTGGACTCCACGGGCTATGAGAGTCGACCAACAACGGATCGGTTAACAGCCCATCCAAACAGGCGAAACCTGTGGCAGCTTCAGGGGGGCTGCGCAAAGAATGGATCTTGAACCGCAACCGCACCTAACATCAAAGGGGGCTGCTTCAAAAGAGGGCGAGACCTTAATTCCGGTCGCTCCCGGACGGTCTGGAGAGGAACGGCTCCCGCTTGAGCGCTTGCTTGGATCTCGCTTCTACGTTCTTGCAGATAAGAGTTTAGGTCTCCTGGGCATTTTTCTCTTTTTCCTGGCCTGGGAGATCGCCAGCCGGACGCATATTCTGAATCCGTTTTATTTTCCTCCGTTTACCGAGATCATTGCCAAAGGGATCGAACTCCTCGCCAGCGGGGCCATTTGGGAGCACATGATTTTCAGCCTGACGAACTTCTCCGCCGGCTTCGCCGTGTCCGTGGTGATCGGGGTGCTCGCCGGCATTCCCATGGGCTGGTACAAGGGGCTGAGCAAAACGCTCGACCCTCTCTTGTCAGGAATTTATGCCACGCCTCTCATTGCTCTTTTGCCCCTCATCATCATGCTTTTTGGCCTCGGCGCGGTTTCGAAGATTATTATGACCTTTCTGGCAGGGGTGTTCCCCGTTTTGATCAACACGATGGTCGGAATCGCCAACACCGATACCAACCTGATCAAGATGTCCCGCTCCTTTGGCGCGAGCGACGCCACCATTTTTTTAAAGGTCTCCATGCCCGGTTCTCTGCCTTATATTGTGGCGGGGATGCGCGTAGCTTTGGGACGGGCGCTGGTCTATATAGTTGTCGCGGAGCAGTACGGGGCGGCGATGGGTCTCGGTTATTTGAGCTCGGTGGCGGCGCAGCGCTTTCAAATCGCTGCCATGTTCGTTCCCATCGTCATCATCGCCGGATTGGGGGCGGGCCTGACGGAGTTGCTCAAGGTCGTTGAGAGGCGATTGGAAACTTGGAGGCCGCAGAAGTCATAGCCCAACAGGACGGCTCAATCTATGCAGGAGGTAACCCGATGAAACACACAGGAATGTTCAAATCTCTTCTTCTATCGATATCGGTTCTCTTGTTACATGGGCTCTCGGTTGCGCTCTGGCCGTCGGATCTATCCGCTCAGAACGTCAAGATTACCGCGGGCCAGACGGGGACCAACCCGGGAACGAGCCTCTTCTTCATCGCCAAGAAGGAAAACCTCTACGCCAAGCACGGTCTGGATGTGAACATCATCCCCACGAGCACGGCGAATGCGGTGCAGGCGATGCTTAGCGGGAGCATGCAGGTCTCAACCGGTTCCGGCGCGGCGGCCTTCGCCACCGCGACGCTGGAAGGGGCGCCGCCGTTCGTCCTGGTGTCCTCCTGGATCAATGTGTTCCCGTACACGGTGATGGTCCACAAGGACATCAAACGACCTGAAGATCTGAAAGGGAAGACCGGACAGGTTGGCGCCCCGTTTGGCACGATCCCGGACACCGCTCTGAGATTTGCTCTGGCGAAACTGGGGCTCGATCCCGAGAAGGATGTGAAGCTGGTTCAGCTCCCCCGGCCGGATACGGCGAACATCGTGGCTCAGCTGGAAAGAGGGGACGTTCAGTTCGGGCCGCTCCCCCCGCCTTTCGATCGAATCGCGCAGAAGCGTGGCTTCCACTCACTCATCTCCCTCCCGGAGTTGGGTATTGCCTGGCAGAACAACGGCGAGTGGGTGCAGCGGGCCTACCTTCAAAAAAACCGGGACACCGTCGTTCGCTTCGTCAGAGCGACGGCCGACGCCTTGAAGTTTTACTACGAGCAGAAAGAGAAGACGATCACCTATCTCATGGAATTTCTCGGCAGCAACCGCGAAGACACCGACTACGCCTATGAGGCCTTCAAAAAATGGGGCGACCGCACGCCGATGCCGAAGATCGAAGGGATTCAGACCACGTTCGATGCCATCAAGAAAAAGACTCCCAAGGCCGCCACGGCGGATCCTGCTTCCTTCATCGATACGAGTTTAGTCGACCAACTGGTGAGGGAGGGATATTTTAAATGAAAGTCCGCGCTTTTTCTCTTTCCATCTTTGCCATTTTCCTTTCTTTGTTTCCATTGGCATTCTCGGAGGTCGCGGCTCAGAACATTAAGATCACCGCGGGTCAAGCCGGCATCAATCCCGGCACAAGTCTCTTTTTCATTGCGCGAAAGGAAAATCTTTATGCCAAGCATGGACTCGATACGAATATCATAGCCACCTCCGCTTCAGGTGCCCTGCAGGCCATGCTTGGGGGCAGCATGCAGATCACAACGGGCGCTGCGGGGGCCGCTTTTGTCACAGCCGTTTTGGAAGGGTCTCCCCCTTTGGTTTTAGTGTCGTCCTGGGTCAATGTGTTGCCTTATAAATTGGTCGCGCGAAAGGAAATCGCAAAACTGCAAGATTTGCGAGGCAGAACGGGCCAGGTAGGGAGCACCTTTGGATCTGGTCCTGATTTTGGCCTGCGCTTCGCCCTAGTCAAAGCGGGGCTCGATCCAGAAAAGGATGTGAGGTTAATCCAGCAGCCCCGGCCGGATTGGGCGAACGTGATGGCCCAGCTCGAGAAGGGAGAGGTTCAGTTTTCCCTTCTGCCACCCCCTTATGACCGAATCGGAGAGAAACGCGGATTTCACACGCTCCTTTCGCTGCCAGATATGGGGATCGGGTGGCAGCAAAACGGCGAATGGGTGCTGAAGTCTTATCTCCAGAGTAACCGCGCCACCGTCCTGCGCTTTCTCCGGGTGATTGGCGACGCTATGAAAGTCTACTTCGAGGAAAAAGATAAGACGATCTCTTATCTTAGTGAATTTTTGGGCAGCAATCGGGCGGATACGGAGTACGCCTACGAGGCTTATTTGAAGTGGGTAGACCACAACCCCAGACCTACGCTGGAGAGCATCCGGACGACCTTGGACTCTATAAAAAAGGCAACTCCCAAGGCCGCCACGGCGGATCCGGCTTCCTTCATCGATACCAGTTTGGTGGACCAACTGGTGAAGGAGGGATATTTTAAGTAAGTAGTCCAGTGCTATTTATAGTGAAGGAAAAAAGAAAATTACCATAATCCCCCCATCCCCCCTTTACAAAAGGGGGGTAAGGGGGGATTTGATGTCAATTTATTTAATTCCGTCACTATAGTTTCAGACAATAGAGGGCGTCCAAAGAAGCAGGTCGCTGGTTTGGGTGCCGGGAGGTCACACGATGAGATCGCTGTTAACGGCCCGCTTTTCTTCTCTTTCCATCCTGGCTGTTTGCCTATCTCTTTTTTCGTTTCCATTCGCGTCGTCAGAAGTCGTAGCTCAGAACATTAAGATCACCGCGGGCCAAGCCGGCATCACTGTGGGAGCGAGCTTCTTCTTCATCGCCCGGAAGGAGAACCTCTACGCCAAAAATGGTCTGGATGTGAACGTTATCCCCACAAACACGGCGAATGCGGTTCAGGCGATGCTTAGCGGGAGTATGCAGCTCTGTACCGGGTGTGGGGCGGCGGCCTTTGTCACCGCGACGCTGGAAGGGGCGTCTCCCTTCGTCGTGGTGTCGTCCTGGGTGAACGTCCTTCCCTACACGGTGATGGTCCACAAGGACATCAAGCGGCCGGAGGACCTCAAAGGCAAGACCGGACAGATCGGCTCGCCTTTTGGTACGATCCCGGACATTGCCTTGAGGTTTGCCCTGGCAAAACTGGGGCTTGATCCCGAGAAGGACGTGAAGTTGGTCCAAATCCCGCGCCCGGATCCGGCACACATCTTGGCGCAGATGGAGAGAGGGGACGTGCAGTTCGGCCCTCTTACGCCTCCGTTCGACAAAATCGCGCAAAAGCGCGGCTTCCACCCGCTCATCTCCCTTCCGGATCTCGGGATTCCTTGGCAGAACAACGGGGAGTGGCTGCAGCGCGCCTACCTCCAAAAAAACCGGGATACGATGCTTCGCTTCGCGCGAGTGGTCGCCGATAGCATGAAGGTCTACTACGGACAGAAGGAGAAGACGATTACCTATCTCATGGAATTTCTGGGCAGCAACCGCGAAGATACGGAAAACGCTTATGAGACCTATATAAAATGGGGCGACCGCATTCCGAAACCTAGGGCTGAAGGGATTCAGACCACACTCGATGCCATCCAGAAAAAGACGCCCAAGGCCGCCACGGCGGATCCGGCTTCCTTCATCGATACGAGTTTGGTCGACCAACTGGTGAGGGAGGGATATTTTAAATGAAGGTCCGCGCTTCTTGTCTGTCCATCTTTGCCGTTTTCCTGTCTCTGTTTTCGTTCCCGTTGGCATTCTCAGAAGTAGCCGCTCAAAACATTAAAATCACCGTGGGCCAAGCCGGTGTCAACCCCGGCACAAGTTTATTCTTCATTGCGAAAAAGGAAAATCTTTATGCCAAGCATGGACTCGATGCGAATATCATCGCCACGTCGTCGACTGCGAGTGCGGTCCAGGCCATGCTCGGTGGCAGCATGCACATCATCACCGGCGGGGCCGGCGCCGCTTACGTCACCGCCGTTTTGGAGGGAACTCCCCCTTTTGTTTTAGTTTCATCCTGGGTCAATGTGTTCCCTTATAAGCTGGTCGTGCGAAAGGAAATTCTAAAACCCCAAGACTTGAAAGGTAAGACGGGCCAGATAGGCAGCACTTTTGGATCGGCCCTCCATGTTGCCGTGGGCTTTGCTTTAGCCAGGGTGGGACTGGATGTCGAGAAGGATGTGAAATTGGTCCAGCAGCCACGGACCGATTGGGCAAACACGTTGGCCCAGCTTGAGAGGGGAGAGGTTCAGTTTTCTCTTCTGCCGCCTCCTTATGACCGGATCGGAGAGAAGCGCGGATTTCACACGTTGCTTTCGCTGCCAGATATGGGAATCGCGTGGCAGCAAAACGGCGAATGGGTGCCAAAGTCCTATCTTCAGAGCAACCGCGCCACCGTCCTGCGCTTTCTCAGGGTCATGGGCGACGCTATGAAAGTCTACTTCGAGCAAAAAGATAAGACGATCTCTTATCTTACTGAATTTTTGGGAAGCAATCAGGAGGATACGGAGTACGCCTACGAGACTTTTCTGAAGTGGGTAGACCGTAACCCCAAGCCCAAGGTAGAGAGTATCCGGACGACCTTGGAGGCTCTAAAAAGAGCAACCCCCAAAGCCGCCTCTGCGGATCCTGCCTCGTTTATTGACGCTAGCCTGGTTGATCAGTTGGTTAAGGAAGGATA
>MGSI01000121.1:0-3126 GCA_001798455.1 Deltaproteobacteria bacterium RIFCSPLOWO2_02_FULL_57_26
AAGACGCTGCCGCGGAGAGGTTCAGCCTATGGAGATGCTCCAGGCATTCATATCCGGTTTCTGGCAGGTGCTTGCCTGGCCGGCCTTTGGCTATCTCTTGATCGGGATAACAGTCGGCTTCTTCGTCGGCCTTCTGCCAGGCCTGGGCGGGCTTGCCACCCTGGCCCTGATGCTGCCTTTTTCCTACACGATCAAGCAGCCCGTGGAGGCCTTTTGCTTCCTCCTCGGCATGCTTGCCGTGACGGGTACCACAGGGGACCTGACGTCGATCTTGTTCGGTATTCCCGGGGAAGGCGCTTCCGCCGCGCTCATTTTGGATGGTTACCCCATGTCGAAAAAAGGTGAGGCGGGAAGGGCCCTGGGGGCCGCCATCATGAGTTCTGTCGTTGGGGCGATAATCGGGGCGGTCTCCCTGGCCATCTCGATCCCGATCATGCGTCCTCTGGTCCTTCTCTTTGGCTCGCCGGAGCTTTTTATCATTATGATCATGGCGGTCACTTTTATTGGTACCCTGGCGGGCTCGGCCCTTGTCAAAGGACTGCTAGCAGGCGGGGTAGGTTTGATGCTCTCAGCGATCGGCGTGGACCCCCAGACCGGATCGCTGCGCTATACCTTTGGCTCCCTCTATCTGTGGGACCGTTTGGACATTGTTCCTGTAGTCGTTGGCCTATTTGCGATCCCTGAGATTGTGGACCTGGCAGTCAGAGGGACAAGCATCTCGCAGGTCCCCCGAGGAAAACTCAGCGGGGTCATGGAAGGAGTCAAAGACACCTTTCGCCATTTTTGGCTGGTCATGCGATGCAGCTTGATTGGCGTCTATTTTGGCATTCTTCCCGTCTTGGGCGCCAATATCGCCCAATGGGTTTCCTACGGCCACGCAGTCCAAGGCCTGAAAGATCGAAGCCGGGCCGGAAAGGGCGCCGTCGAGGGAGTCCTTGGGCCGGGGGCCGCCAACAACTCCACCCGAGGCGGCGATCTCATTCCCACGATCGCCTTCGGCATCCCCGGCAGCGCGGCCATGGCGCTGCTCCTCGGAGCTCTTCTCATCGTCGGCCTCCAACCCGGACCGGAAATGCTGAAAACCAAGTTGGATGTCACCTTCGCCATGGTCTGGATCCTCATCATTTCGAACATCATTGTCGCCGCCGTGTGCTTCATGGTCCTGAACTATCTGGCTGCCCTCACCTTCATCCGCGGCTCTCTCTTGATCCCCTTCCTGCTGCTCCTTGTCTTCCTCGGCTCATTCACCTCCAACAACCATCTGTACGATTTGGTGGCAACGATCATCTTCGGTATCTTGGGTTACTTCATGGTGCTCTACGGCTGGCCGAGGCCACCGCTGATCCTGGGCTTGATCTTGGGCAAGATAGGCGAAAACTACCTCTGGATTTCTACAGCGGCCTACGGGGCTAAATGGCTTCTCTTTCCGAGCGTCATCGTTCTGATTGTGCTCACGGTCGTCGTGATCGCCTACCCGACCATAAAAGAGCGAAGAGGCAAAGCGAAGTACGAGCGTCCCGAGGGTGCCATCTAATGACGGGCGTTCGCGGAACCCAAGGAAAGGAAGTAAAACAACGATGAGTCTTCGTGCCATCGACATCCATCACCACTACGTCCCGCAGGTTTTGCTGGATGAGGTCAAGCGCCACGGAAACTCCCTGGATGTCGTGATCTCCCAGACGAGCGACGGGCACACGAGCCTCTCATTTGCGGGAGGCGAGAAATACCAAATCCAACCGGACCTGCCGGAAATCGACAGGCGGCTCAGCGTCATGGACGAGGGCAAAATCGCCATCGCGGTCCTCGAAGCCCACACCGCCAGCCTCGGCTATCGCCTCGACGGGGCGCGCGGCGAGAGCTGGTGCCGGCTTTACAACGAAGGGCTGCACGAGCTGGTCAAGAAGCGCCCCGACCGCTTTGTCGCGCTTGCGGCGGTGCCGCTCCAAGACCCGCCGCGGGCGGCATCGGTTTTGGACCACGCGATTCGGGACCTGAAATTCTCGGGCGCATACATTGGCTCGAATGTGAACGGCCGATACTACAACACCAAGGACTTCGATCCGTTTTGGGCAAAAGCTCAAGAGCTTGACGTGCTCATCGTCATGCATCCCGAAGACGTAGCCGGCTCCGAGCGGATGGGACCCTATGGCTTGCGTTTGATCTGCGGCAACCCGGCAGACAGCGCCCTATCGCTCGGCTTTCTCACCTACAGCGGCGTCTTTGACCGGTTTCCGGAGCTCAAGCTCTGCGTCCTTCATGGCGGCGGCTTTTACCCCTACCACCTGGGCCGGTTTGACCGGGGCTTCGCCGTGCGCTACGGCGCGCGGGCCGCCGAATCTTCCTTACCCCCGAGTGCGTATCTGAAAAATCTCTACTTCGACAATCTCGTCTACCGGGTGGAGACTCTGGACTACTTAAAGCGCATCGTCGGCGCCGACCGTATCATGGTGGGAACCGATTATCCCTACACGCTCGGAGATTGGATGGCGGTCGAAAAAGTGGAGGCGCTCCAATGCCCGCAGGCCGAAAAGGAGGCCATCCTGTCAGGCAACGCCAGGCGGCTTCTAAAACTCCCCTCTCACACTCCTTAGCCTCGACCTGCTGCTTTAATGCAACTTAAAGGCCTCCTCAAGGCGCCCGCGCGCTTGTACTACGGCTGGCGCATGATCGCCCTGGGAGCGTCCATCCGCATGCTTGCAGGCGGCCTTCACATGTACGGTTTTACCGTCTTTTTTCTGCCCCTAAGTCGCGATCTCGGGTTGAGCCGGGCCGCCACATCGCTCGCATTTTCCCTGGCTCGGGCCGAGGGGGCCATCGAAGGTCCCCTTGCAGGATACATGATCGACCGCTTCGGGCCCCGGCCGATCATGTTGATCGGGGTAGTCATGACAGGTGTAGGCTACATGCTGTTTTCCCTGGTGAACAGCTACCTGACGTTTCTGCTGGTTTACTTGGGCGTGATCTCTCTCGGTTTTGGCGCCGGCTTCATGCATTCCCCGATGGTACTGGCCAATACCTGGTTCATTCGCAAGCGCGCCCTGGCCATGACCATGATCAGCGGTTCAGTGGCATTGGGCGGAGCTTTCGTCGCGCCCCTGCTTTCCTTGGCGGTCCAAACATGGGGCT
>MGSI01000121.1:3138-5673 GCA_001798455.1 Deltaproteobacteria bacterium RIFCSPLOWO2_02_FULL_57_26
CACTCTTGGGCGGTCTTGGCGTACTGGTTGTAGGCATTCCAATGGCCGCCATGGTACGCCGTTCGCCGGAAAGCATGGGCCTTCAGCCGGACGGAGACAGCCTTGACGGGCCACCTCCTTCTGCTTCCGCTCGCAGCCAAGCGCCCCACCGCAGCTCCTCTGAAGTTGATTTTACCGTGCGCGAAGCGATGCGGACCACGGCCTTCTGGATGCTGATCCTGGCGACGATGTTCCGGGTTGCCGGCTTGAGCGCGATCCTGGTTCACTTTATTCCCATTATGGTGTGGAAGGGACTGAGCGAGCAGAGATCCGCCATTCTCCTCGCCAATCTTGCCCTTTTCGGCCTTCCGGCCCATTTATTTCTGGGCTGGCTCGCCGACCACGTTCAGAAGCCCCGGCTGATGGCCTCCACCATGCTGGTAGCCACGACGGCCCTGCTCACCCTGATCTACGGCCAGGGAGAGTTGTCGATGTGGCTCTTCACGGTTCTTTTCACGACGGTTGAGGCTGTTTTTCCCATCACGTGGGCCACGGTGGGGGATTTCTTTGGTCGCAGAGCGTTCGCAACGGTTCGTGGAACCATGAGTTTCTTCTACATGTGGGGCGCGGTGCTGGCTCCCGTCGTGGCCGGCGCTGTCTATGATCGAAGCCAGAGCTACGGTCCGATGCTCTGGGCGTTGGTCGGGCTTTACCTCATAGCGACCGTCTTCTACAGCTTACTCCACAGACCCCTACCCCATCAGGACGCCGTGTAGCGAAAAACAGCCGGCAGCACCCGGTTTGCCTTTTGCCATTGGTTGACATCAATCACCATACCGGCGCATATGACTTTGGTGATGGGGCCACGCACCGAAAGTTCAGTCATCGTCGAGGCCTCCTCGGTTTCAAAGCGCTTCGGCAACCGTTTGGCCGTGGACCAGTTGAGCCTGCGAGTGTCAGCGGGCGTGTGCTACGGCCTGCTGGGGCCGAACGGGGCAGGAAAGACAACGACGCTGCGCATGATTTACGGCGTCACGCGGCCGGACAGCGGGATGATCCGCGTCTTCGGCATCGACATTGACCGGGATCCCAGAGCCGTGCGTGCGCGCCTCGGGGTCACGCTGCAGCAGAATGCGTTGATCGAGGAATTATCCGCCGAAGAGAACCTGCGCGTGTTCGGCCGTTACCACCTGCTCCGCGAGCCTGAACTCTCTCGGCGCGCGCGCGAGCTGATCGACTTTTTCGAATTGGGCTCGCAGGGCCGATCACCGGTGCGCCAGCTCTCGGGGGGCTTCCAGCGCCGCCTGGCGATCGCGCTCTCGCTGATGAACCGCCCGGAACTTCTCATCCTCGATGAGCCCACGACCGGCCTCGACCCGGCGCTGCGCCTCGCTCTGTGGTCCCGCATCCGGGACCTCAAGGCGGAGGGCGCCACCGTCCTTCTGACCACCCATTATATGGATGAAGCCCAGCGCCTCTGTGATACTGTGGCGATCATCTGCGGCGGAAAGGTCATAGACGAGGGCGCGCCGTCTGACCTGATCGCCGCGGGCCTGGCGCGCGAGACGGTGGAGTTCGATTGCTCCCCCGGCGAAGAGTCGGTCCTGCTGAACGGCATCAGCCCCCACCCCCAACGGCTCCGGGTGGGCAGGCGCCTCATGATCTACATGGACGACACCTCCTCCCTGATCGAGCACATCCGCGATTTCGATCGGGGACAGCGGCGGAGTTTGATCGTGCGCCCCACCAATCTCGAAGACGTTTTCCTGGCTCTGACCGGAACCAGCCTGGAGGGGGTTTTGTGAGCGTCTCGCTTCCTCATGCGTTCTCTGTGTGGCGGCGCAACGCGACCATGTACCGGCGCACCTGGAAGTCGAATATCCTACCCAACTTCTTTGAGCCTCTGCTCTACCTCGTATCGATAGGAATCGGCGTAGGGGCTTACATTTCGGAAATGGGCGGGACCTCTTACATCGCCTTTCTCGCCCCGGGGCTGGTATGTGTCGCGGCGATGAACGGGGCCAGCTTTGAAGTGACCTACAATATCTACGTCCGGCTGACTTTCGAAAAGGCTTACGACGCCATGTTGACCACTCCGATCGAACCCGACGATGTCTTGGCCGGCGAAGTCCTGTGGGCGGTCACAAGGTCGGCCATTTACGGCGGGTGCTTTTTCCTCGTGATCGCCCTGGCCGGGCTTGCGCCCTTGCCGTCAGCGCTCCTGGTTCTTCCGCTCCTCCCCCTGGCGGGCTTGCTTTTTGCCGCCATCGGCATCACCTTCACCCTGGAGATCAAGAGCATAGATCTGTTCAGTTTCTACTTTACCCTCTTTCTGACCCCGCTTTTTCTCTTCTCAGACGTCTTCTTCCCGCTCAAAGAGCGCCTTTCCAGTGGCTGGCTGTGGGTCGCAGAGCTGCTACCGCTGCTCCACCCCGTACGCATAGCCCGGGCGTCGTTCAGCGGCCAGGCCCTTCCTATTCTGCTCTGGGATCTGTGCTATATCGTCGCCGTCTCGATGCTCCTCCTGGCCCGCGCGCGGGGCCGAATAGAGCGAAG
>MGSI01000122.1 GCA_001798455.1 Deltaproteobacteria bacterium RIFCSPLOWO2_02_FULL_57_26
GGCAGATGAAAAGACCCATAAGACAGAAAGTCCTTAACCTGAGCCTGCCACAGAGTCGTGGGCTAATTGGGCTATTGACTTTCGCCGAACCGCTAATTTATAAACCCCTGTCAGATCTTTTTCTTTTTTTCCCGAGGCTCCAGGCATAGGTTCCTAACGCGAAAGGGGGGACATCATGCAGGGGAAAATTTTGCCGCCCGTCTTAGCCCTAGTTCTATCCTTGTGTTTTGTGGGCGGGGGCCCGTTGACCGTTCGAGCGGAGTCTCGGAAGCTGGCCGTCGGCATTTCTGCCCTCAGCGCCGGGTACTCTCCCCTCTATATCGCTAAAGGAGGCGGGTTCTTTGAAAAGTTTGGGCTCGATGTGGACCTGATCTTGATGGAGAGCAGCCCCATCGTCCATGGACTCATCGCGGGAGACGTCAAATTGGCAGGGGTTGGCGCCACACGTATTGTGGCTAGCAACGTGGAGGGCTCGGGAATCCTGATCCTCTCCGCGATGAACGATCGCCAGCCCTACGTGCTCTTGGTGCCCCCGGAAATCAAAGAGCCGTCGCAGTTAAAGGGGAAGAAAGTCGGGGTGGCACAGTTTGGCGGCCTGGACGATACCGCGATGCGCTTTGCATTGTTGAAACTGGGCCTCAACCCGGAGAAAGATGTGACGATCATCCAGGCGGGCGGAAAAGCAACGCGCTTTTCGGCTCTTCAAAAAGGCGCGTTGTCGGCCATCGTCATCGATCCCCCGTATACGCTAGCCGCGAAAAAACTTGGCTTGCATTTTCTCTTCGATTTCATCGAGTCGAGCCCGAAAACCGTTTATGGCACGGTCTCGGCAAAGGACTCCTTCATCAAACAAAACCCTGACACGATCCGGAACTTTCTCAAGGCGTACATAACCGCCATCCAGTTCTACAAGGCCCACAAGCCCGAGAGCATCAAGATTATGGCGAAATATATGAGGATCGACATGCCGGCGAAAGCAGAAGAAATGGAAGAAACTTACAACGCGTTTGTGAGAGCGCAGAAGTGTAAGCCGTATATCGAGAAGGAAAACGTGCAGAATCTGCTCAACGAGCTGGGGGAAAGAATGCCCAAGGCCCGAACCGCCGATCCTCAGAGGTTTGTGAACATGCAGTTTCTGAAAGACTTGGATGATAGCGGCTTTATCGATTCCGCGTGCAAGGAGAACTGAGAGTTCCGCTGACAAAATCTTATCTGCGTAAAGGAGGGAGACGTGAAAACCGAGGAGAAGGGCTACATTATCGGAGTTGACACCGGTGGGACGTTCACCGATGTGGTCCTACTAAAACCCAACGGAGAGTTTGTAACCGGAAAGGCGCCGACCACGCCCGCCGACTTTTCCATGGGCGTCACCAACGCCGTTACGGAGGTCGCGCGCCAGATGGGGCTGCCTTTGGAGGAACTGCTCACCCGCATGGCGTACTTTAAGCACGGAACCACCGTGGCCACCAACGCGCTCATCACCCGAAGCGGCGCCAAAGTCGGCTTGATCACCACCCGCGGCTTCGAGGACACCACCCTCATCATGCGCGCCATCGGGCGCGTTGACGGCCTGCCGGAGGAGGAAGTCCGCCACGTGACCCACGTCACCAAGCCCGAGCCGCTGGTCCCGCGGCGATTGATCCGCGGCGTCTCGGAGCGCATCGATTATCAGGGGCAGGTTCTCATCCCGCTGAGTCAACCGGAGCTGGACAGCGCCGTCGCCGAGCTGGTCGAGAAGCAGGGCTGCAACGCCCTCGCGGTGAGCCTGCTCCATGCCTGGGCGAATCCCGCGCACGAGAACGCGATCCGTGAGCGTTTGAGCCAGCTCTACCCGAATGGAAAGGTCTTTTTGAGCTTCGGCAGCGATCTGGCCCAGGTGGCCGGGGAGTACGCGCGCGCGAACACGGCGATCGTCAACGCCTTTGTCGGCCCGACGGTGCAGCGCTACTTGAACGATCTTGAGAAGAAGCTGCGCGGCGGCGGCCTGCACGGGCCGTTTCTGGTTATGCAGGGGAACGGCGGGCTCACGAGCCGAGAGCAGAGCATTCCGATCACCAACCTTCAGTCCGGGCCGGCAGGCGGCATGATCGCTTCCGCGTACATGTCGGGCCTTCTCGGGCACGGCAAGGTGCTGACGACGGACATGGGGGGGACGAGCTTCGACGTGAGCCTGATCGCCGACGGATTCTGGAAGTACGCCGAAGAGCCGATCTTCGACCGGTTCCGGATCCTCCAGCCGATCGCGGAGATCGAGTCGATCGGCGCCGGCGGGGGCACGATCGCCCGGGTCGACGAGGTTACCGGACGGCTCCTCGTCGGTCCGCAAAGCGCGGGCGCTCATCCCGGCCCGGTCTGCTATGACGAAGGCGGGGAGGAAGTCACGGTGACCGATGTGGATGTGCTGCTGGGATACATCGATCCGAATTATTTCCTCGGCGGGCGCAAGCGCCTGAACAAGGCGAAGGCCGAGAAGGCCGTGCGCGAGAAGATCGCGGGCCGGCTGAAGCTGGAGGTTATGGAGGCGGCGGCGGGAATCTATGAGATCATCAACAACAAGATGTCGGACCTTATCCGGCGCCAGATCGTGAAGAGCGGTTACCTGCCCGAGGATTTTGTCCTCTACGCCTTCGGTGGCGCCGGTCCCGTGCACGCAGTGGAGTTCGCGCGCGAGCTCGGCATCCGGGAGATCTATATCTTCCCCACCTCAGCGGTTTTTTCCGCCTTTGGCGCGGCCATGGCGGACGTCATTCATTCCCGGGTGATGACCTATCACGCGGTCATGCCCATCGATCCGAACGTCATCAACGAGCGTCTGCAGGCGGTGGAGCAGGAACTGCTGGCGCTCATGGCGAGCGAGGACTTCACTCGCGAGCAGGTCACCCTGCGCCGCTTCGTCTCGATGCGCTTTCGCCGGCAGACCTACGGCGTGGAACTCGCGCTGCCCTGGGATCGTCTCGATGCCGGGCGCGTAAACGAACTGGCCCGTCTGTTCGAGGCGAAGTATGAGGACTTATACGGCAAGGGGGCGGGATTTTCTCAGGCTGGGATCGAGATCAATACCCTGCGCGTCGACGCGGTGGGGCAGGTGCCCAAGCCGCTCCTCACCCGGGACACGGGGCGTGGCGGCGACGGCGGCCAGGCCCGCAAGGGCTCGCGGTCGGCCTTCTTCGACCAGCGTTTCGTAGAAACCGCTATCTACGATTACACCCGGCTCGGTCCGGGCGCTGTCGTCACCGGCCCGGCCATTATCGAGGCGCCTTTGACCACGATTGTCGTCCCGCCGGGGTACCGGGGCACCGTGGATAGCTATCACAACATTATTATCACGGAAAGCTAGGAGAAGCGTCATGAGGGAGACAACAACCACCCAACTCAGTCCCATTCGGTACGAGATCTTTGTCCATCGATTGTGGGCCATCGGCGAAGAGGGACGGATAGCGCTGCAAAAGGTTTCAGCCTCCCCGATCGTCGTTCAGGGGGGCGAATGCATGTCGAGCTTCTATTCGCCTGACGGCACGATGATTCTGGCCTGCTCTGGGCATCTGCGCTTCGCCGCCGCGACCTCCGACGCCATCAAAAAGTTGATTGAGTGCTTCGGCGAGAGCCCGGGCTTCTTCGACGGGGACCAGATCTTCCATAACGACCCTTATGTGGCCGGCTCTCATACCTACGATCAGATGGTGGTCATGCCGATCTTCTATAACGGCGAGCTGATCGCCTGGACCGCCTCGTCCTCCCACACCGCGGATACCGGCGGGCTCCTGCGCGGCGGGGCGACGGAAGTTTTTCATGAAGGCATCAAGATTCTCGGTCTCAAGGTGGTCGAGCGGGGCGAATTTCGCGAGGATGTCTTCAAGACCATCGTCGAGCAGTGCCGAGACCCGGAATACGTCGGGTTGGATCTCAAGTCGCGCATCGCGGCCAACAATGTTTGTAGCCGCCGGTTGCTTGATCTGGTCGAAAAATTCGGCTCCGGGTTTATCAAAGCCGCCTGCCAGAAGCTGATTCGGGACTCGGAAGAGCTGGCGCGGGCGAAGCTTCGCGCCTTGCCTGACGGGACCTGGCGCTCGCGAATGTACGCGTCGGCGCTGGAGCCCAAAACTCGCAAGTCCCAGCTGATTCCGATTCACGTCGAGATAAAGAAGCAGAAAGATGAGCTCTACATCGATCTAAGCGGCACCGGCCCTCAGATGAACAACGATTTTAACTCCACGTTCCCGAGCACATTTGCGCACGTCACGATCGCGCTCACGAACCAGCTCTTCTGGGACGTTCCGTGGAACGACGGCAAGATGGTCCCCGTGCACTTGAAGGTCCCGGAGGGGAGCATCCTCAATTGCAAGTACCCGGCCGCCTGCGGGGCCGCGCCGATGATCGGGAACTTCCTCGTCGGGGCCTTGAGCGAATGTCTATCGAAGATGCTATATGCCGGCGGATTGAAGGACGACGTCAACGCCTGCTGGACCGGATGGTGGTACTGGGGCGGCCCGGGTTATCTCTATGGCGGCCACAACCGGGAAGGGCTCACGACCGCGCAGGGGCTCTACGACATCCACGGCGGTGGCTTGGGGGCGGCGCCCACGCGCGACGGCGTCGACAGCGGGGGTCACATGAACATTCCCTCGGGGGGCATCTCGGACATCGAGCGCACTGAAATGCAGTATCCGTTCGTCTATTTTACCCGCCGCCATGTGCGCGACGGGTATGGTTTCGGGAAATTCCGCGGCGGGGCCGGAAGCGAGCGGCTGCTCATGATCTATGGGTCAAAAGATGCCAGCGTCGATTTCAGGCCTTACGGAGCTGTCCCTCACGGCTCTTTCGGCCTCTTCGGGGCGCATCCGGTGGGGTTTGGCGGTACGCGAGTGCTTTTTACCACCGATCGGCTGATGGATCGGTTGGCCAAAGGGGAGTATCCGGCGGGACCGGACGAGGGGGTTCCGGGCGGCTGGGGCCAGCCGGTCGTGCCTGAAGGTAATCCGCCACGAATCCCGCTGCCGGAATTTTCGTTGATTGCCGATTATACCCAGAGCGGCGGCGGCTTTGGCGACCCGCTGGATCGCGCGCCGGAGGCGGTGGAGCGGGATCTCCAGGAGGCGCTCGTCAGCCGGTCGACCGCCGAACGCCTGTATGGCGTGGTGCTGGATGAGGCGGGGACGGTCAACCGTCAAGCCACCGACAAGAAGCGGGAGTCTATTCGGGCCGAGCGGCGAAGCCGCGGCAAACCTCCGGCGGGAAAGACCAGCTCGGTTGCCCGGCGAAACGTCAACGGCTCCGTTGTCCTTCGGTTCCACGAATACCTGGAGGTCGCCTCAGCGGGAAATGAGCTGCTGATTCGTTGCCGTAAGTGCGGCCACGTATTTTGCTCTGCGGCAGAGAATTACAAGCTCTATGCTTTGGAGATCCGCCGGGATCTCGATGAGCTGGCCGGGCACCGCGTTCCTTCGGGCGAGCCCTACGTCGGCCATTACCTGGAGTATGCCTGCCCGGGCTGTGTCACGCTTCTCCAGATAGATACCTACTGCCCGAGCCAGGGTGGAGAGACACCGCTTTGGGACATCCAACTGGATGCCCAAAGCTTGGCGCGTAGGTCGTAATGCCGCATCATCCCGGGCGACCGTCAACCCGGGGCCTGATCAGAATCGGCGTATAGA
>MGSI01000123.1 GCA_001798455.1 Deltaproteobacteria bacterium RIFCSPLOWO2_02_FULL_57_26
GAGACCCAGTCGGAGGCGAAGGTTCAAGCGAACCGCGATGGCACCTTCACCGTTTTCAGTGCCAGCGTCGAGATGGGGCAGGGCGCCGAGACGGTCATGGCTCAGATCGCCGCCGAGGAACTGGGAGTGCCCCTGAAAGGGGTCGCCTTCATCCCCCAGCGGCCCGACACGGATCTCACGCCCTTCGACGCCATGACCACCGCGAGCCGTTCCACGTTTTGCATGGGCAACGCGGTGCGCCGGGCAGCCAAGAATCTCAAAGAGAAATTCCTTGAATTCGCCGCCGATCTTATGGAGATTTCGTCGCAAGACTTGAGGGTCGAAAACGGGCGGGTCTTCGCTGCCGGAGCGGCGGCGCGGGGCTTCACCTATAAAGAGCTGGCCGCACGCCACTTCTCCCATAACCAAAACGAGCTGATCGGAAGCGGCTTCTACGGCGATGAGGAGGACGCCAAGACCGTTTTGCCATTCTGGTTGGTGGGAGGCTGCGCGGTCGAAGTGGAGGTAGACACGGAGACGGGCGCCGTCAAGCTGCTCAAGCTCGTGGGCGGAGCTGACGCCGGGAAAGCGATCAATCCGAGGCTGTGCGAAGGGCAGGTTCGGGGCGACGCCACTATCGGAATCGGCCAGGCGCTCCTGGAAGAGCTCAAGTTCATCGATGGGCAGCCCGTGAATGCGTCCTTTCTCCATTATCCCCTGCCCTCGTTCCAGGACGTGCCCGATGACTTTCCCGTACTGCTGGTGGAGCAGCCGCACAAAGACGGACCGTTCGGGGCAAAGGGCCTGGCCGAATCTGCCCTTCCCGCAGTGCCGGCGGCCATCGCCAATGCCATTTACGACGCGGTCGGAGTTCGCATCCAAGAGCTACCCATCACTCCGGAGAGAGTGCTACGCGCGCTCACAGAAAAATAATTTTTAATTTTTAGTTCTCAGTTTTGAGGTAAAACTAAAAACTCAACACTAAAAACTTAAAACTAACGGGAAGATGATGATTACACTGAACATCAACGGCACAGCCCGCCAACTGGAAATCAAAGCGCTGGAAACACTCTTAGCGGTCCTGCGCGACCATCTGAACCTGACCGGAACCAAGGACGGCTGCGGCGAGGGAGTGTGCGGCGCCTGCACGGTGCTGGTGGACGGCCGCCCGGTCAGTTCCTGCCTTCTGCTCGCTTCCTATGCCGAAGGGAAAAACATTACCACGATTGAGGGCGTTGCAACCGATGGTGGCCTCCACGCGCTGCAAAAGGCCTTTCTCGACAACGGCGCCTTTCAGTGCGGTTACTGCACACCGGGGATGATTCTGATGGCGAAGGCTCTGCTCGAGCAAAACCCCAATCCCAGCACAGGCGAGATCCGGGATTTCATGGCCGGCAACATCTGCCGCTGCACGAGTTACGTCGAGATCGTGCGGGCGGTAAAACAGGCAAGCCGCAAGATGCGAAGAAGGGCCAAGGGATCTTGAGACTGGAGGTTTTAAGCTCCACGTTTCGAAGTCGAGATCTGGGCTTTTTAGTGGCGGCCTTGGGGCTCTTTGTCATCTCTGGATGTGCCGCCAAAGCTATCCCCGAAGCGCGCTACCTGCCCGCCGGAGACCTGTTGGATATCGTCAAGGATTTCCAGCGGCTGTCACGTGACGACTTGTATCGCTTTCCCGCACCCAAGGGGGTCACCGGCATGAATGTAATGAAAGCGACACTGATCCGCCTCCAGGACTACGAGAAGAAGCATCCTGGTCAATATCCGGACGTCGTGCAATTCACTCAGGCGATGGCCTATGAAAGGCTCAGGGAATACGACCAGGCGATCGCCCATTACCAACGGGTCCCCCGGTCCGACGGCAGCCTGGAGGCTCAGGCCGCGAACAACCTCGAAGCGCTGGAGGTCTTCCAGCGCATCCTAAAAAAGCCCCTATCCACTGAGGACCCGTTCGAATACATCAAGGGCTTGGATGAAAAAGTCGAGGCCTGGAACGAGGTGGTGCAAAAATACCGCGGCACGGTCTACGAGTACCTCGCGCGCATGGAAGAGGAAAAGATCGATCGGGCCAAGGTGGCGTTTGTGGAGCTAAACCGGTACCGGATGAAAGACGGCAACCAGCTCGTCATCCTGGGCTACAGCCAGTTGGTCACCAAGCACCGCCAGAGTCGTAACCTCTACCGTTACCTGCTGGATTTCGGAGACTTTTATGCCCGCCTTGCCCGGGAGTATCTGCTCCAGAACGATCCCGAGGGATTGTCCTTCGACTTGGATACCTTCGATCAGCTTGCAAAGTCTGCGGCGGGGCTCTATATGGAGGTAGCGCAAGTCGATGGGATCATGGAGAAGATCGAGGCGGAAGGGAAGATCGAGGCTATGCGTGGCCTGGTGGAAGAAGTGAAGAGGCTTAATCGGTGAGAGGCGTTCTCGCGGCAGTCCTTACGGTCCTTCTTTCCTCGGGGCCTATTTGTGGTGCGCCCGGGAAGGCCCGGGCGCAAGAAAAAGAATCCATCCCGGATCGCGTCCTCAACCCCATGCCCAAGTACAATCCCTTCGACCCGCCCCCGCCCCCACCCCGATTCTTCCCCGATGAAGTCGATAAGCGGGTGCGCGCCGCTTTCATTGATAGCCTCACTCGGAAAGGAAAGTTGCTGGAAAATAACGTGCGCTTCTTTCAGGAAAAAGACCGCGAGCTCAGAGAAGCACGCGGCACGGTGACGGGACTCACGGATAAGGTGCGCGATCTCTACCTCGCAGAGTCGCGCGAGAACAGCGATGAGCTCGGCAAAGCCGAGGAGTTGTTGCGAAAAAGCTCCGCCAATCGGTTCGGAGCGGTCGTCAATCGCCTGCTCAGCTCTGTGGATCTCCTGACTATCGTTTCCGGCTCTTACGTGGGCGCGGCAGTGGACTCCACCATCAGCCAGCTTCTAACGATCGGCCAGCCGAAGATGTCGATCGAAGAGAGAAAGGCGCTGGCCCTGTACCGGAGTTATCTGAAGCGCTATCCCGAATCCCCGCAAAGCGAGCAGATCCAGAAGCAGATCGAGGCCCTGGAGAAAAGAAAGCAGACGGTTGTGGTGCAGAAACGCCTGGAGAAGGCGGAGGAGGCCGTGGGGAAGGGAGAGCTCAGCCGGGCCGAATTCCAGTATGAGATGGCCGCTCTGATCGATCCCCAATCCAGCCAGGTGAAAAAGGGCCTTGAGAAACTCCGAGAGCGCATCCGACAACAGGAACAGTCAAGGCAGAGAGCGCTTTCGGTCTCCAACGAGGGAACCTCAAGGGTTGTCGAACCGGAGGACCAGCGGGCTTTCAACGAACTACTCCATGCCCTGGCCGTGAGGGAGCCCGGGCGGATCGAAGCGGTGGCTAAAGCCGTGGAGGAAAATAACCGTGGGCGGCCGTTGGGCGATTCGGCGAAGGACGCCCTGGCAGTCGCCGCTGAGATCAAAGGCCAACACGAGGAGGCGAAAAAGATCCTAAAGGAGATCGCGCGTTCCTCGAGCGACCCCCATGAACGGCGACGAGCCGAGAGCTTGCTCGAAAGCCCGGAGTACAATCTCTTCGCCTCGCTGGAGAAGGCGCGCAGCCAGCACCGCCTCCAGACGGTTAAGTACGTGCTCCTGGGAGACGATCTGCTCAAGAGAAATCTCATCTACGGCACGGCGCCGCTAGTGGTCTCGGGTCCGGCCGGAGCCACCACTCTAGCCGCCGCCAATGTCCTCATGATCGGCACCAACCTTTTCGAGGTCCTAACCGCCAACCCCATCTCCCCCCAGCCTATCATTGACAAGGCCGTGGCCTACATCCGCAGCCACCCCGACTCGGATAGCGCCGCCGATGTCTATACACTGTTGGCCGAAAGTTACGAGAACACCGGCAAGTACGACCGAGCCCTCCTCTACCATCAGCTGTCCGGAAAGGCGGGCGCGAAAAAACTCGCCGATCTCAAAGGGAAGGCGGCCCAGAGCTTGCTCCAGGCCGCCGAGAAGAGCGGGGATAGAGCCACAAGCGGGCTCGCCCTGAAGGCCCTCCTGGACCACTACCCGGAAAGCGAGGCCGCGAAAGTGGCAACGCAAAAGCTCGCTCAGCTCATGAAAATCGAGAACCGGGGCTTTCGTCTGAGCAAAAAATTCCTCCTGGAGCATCCGGACCTCTACGGCCCGCAGGGACTCAGGCTGAAATCGACGCTTTTTGACGGCGACCTGAGCAATATGGAGCTGGCGGACCGGGGAATCAACCTCCTGAGCGAACAAGAGATCGTGCTCCACTTCCAAACTCCCTGGGGCATTCAAAGCCAGGCCTATCACCTGACCAAAGAGGACAGCGACCGCTTGCTGATGGCTCTGAGAGGGAAGCGATACGAAAATCCGGACCAGCTCAAAGATCTGCCCCCGGCTCTTTTAGAAGGTGATCTGGCGAAAAAAGGCGGGCGCGAAGAAGCCGACGACACGGCGCTTTCTCTTGTGCGGGAGGCCTCGGGGGCTCCAACCCGCTTCCCCAAAGTGCTCGACTACGAGCTTTTAAGCGAGACCGAAAAGCGACCCGGCGGGCTGTTCAAGTTACCGCAAATCCAGGGCAGCGCCTCCGCGAGCCGATTCAATTTGAGCGGATCCCTCCCAGCCGGTCTCTGGGGAGATCGGCTCACCGTGGGGACCGACGAAAAGAGCCCATTCGCCGGGGTTCAACTCCCTATCCCGTTGCTGCAAGGCTTCATCCCGGTGGATTTCCTGCTGCAAGCTCGACCGGGCCGCTTCTCCGTGTTCCCGAAAATCCATCAGTTTAAAGACCAAGGCGACGACGGAGAACTGTACAGGTGAGAAGATCTGGTGTAGCGCCAACGAAGGGTTGAAGGGATCAAGGGTTAAAGGGTCAAAAAGTTAAAGCGTTGAAAGAGGAAAGGAGATAACATGAGAAAAGTTCTTCAGCCGAAAAAATTATCGGATCCAAGGCCAAGGTACTCTCAGGCCATTTTGACCAAGGGAGGAAGTCTGCTCTTCATCGCGGGGCAGACGGCGGTGGATGAAAACGGGAATATCGTGGGGAAGGGGGACATCGAAGCCCAGGCCAGGCAGGTCTTTGAGAATATCAAAACGGTCTTGAAGGCAGCGGGGGGCACGCTGGACAACCTGGTCAAGACCACCACTTACATCACCGACATCAAATACCGAGAAGGACTCGGCCGCATTCGTCAAGAATACTACAAGAAATCTGCGCCGACGAGCACACTGATCGTAGTGAAAGGGCTGGCGAACGAAGACTACCTGCTGGAAATCGAGGCCATTGCTTTGGTGTAGCCATGAAGGTCAGCGTCCTCGACGATTATCAGCACGCGCTCGTAGGAGCTCCCGCGATCCAACGCCTGCGCCAAAGAGCCCAGGTGGAAATCTATACGGAAAAGTTCGTCTCGGAAGAGGCGCTGATCCGGGCCCTCAATGGCTCCCAGGTGATCATTCCGATGCGCGAGCGGACCCGCTTCCCAGCGCGACTGCTCGAGGCCCTCTCGGACCTCGAGATGATCGCCCAGACTGGCAACCACGCCTACCATATAGACCTCGAAGCGGCGACGGAAGCCGGGATCGTCATCACCATGGCGCCGGGCGGCGCTGGCGTCACCGAACTCACCATCGGATTGATGATCTCCGTCATGCGGCAGATTCCCCGGAGTGATCAGGCGATGAGGCGTGGGGAGTGGCCGCTGGTCCTGGGCTATGTCCTCGGCGGCAAGACCTTGGGGATACTGGGGCTGGGAAAGGTTGGCGTCGAAGTCGCGCGCATCGCCTTAGCGCTGGGTATGAAGGTGATCGCCTGGGGTCCGACGCTAACCCGGGAGCGCGCGGAAGCGGCGGGCGCGACCTACATGGCCCTGGAGGAGGTCTTAAAGAATGCCGATGTGGTGTCGGTTCACCTCAAGCTTTCCGACGAAAGCAAAGGCTTCCTGAACGAGGCGCGGATGCGCCTGATGAAGCGCTCGGCCTATCTGATCAATACGGCGCGGGGAGCGATCGTGGATGAACATGCGCTGGCGAAAATCCTCAAGGAAAAGGCCATTGCGGGGGCCGCGCTGGATGTGTTCGTGGAGGAGCCCTTGGGTGGGGACAGCCCGCTGCTCGATCTCGACAACGTCGTCCTCTGCCCGCATTTGGGCTGGCCGACGGATACCGGCTTTCATGGATTCGCGGAAAATGCGGTGGAGAACATCCTCGACTACATGGACGGGAGACTCACCCGCGCGGTGAATCCCGAAGCGTTGAAAAGGCGCAGGTCTGCAACATGAGCGAGCTAACGCTGAGGCGCTGCGTTCCCTGCGAGGGAGGCGTGCCGCCGTTGGGGAGGACCGAGACGGAAAGGTTGCTCGCACAGCTCTCCGGGTGGTCGCTTAGCGGCAAGTGGATCTCCAAGGAATTTCAATTTAAGAACTTCATCGAGGCGATGACGTTTGTCAACCGGGTAGCCGAGCTCGCCGAACAGGAGGGACACCACCCTGACATTCACATCCACTATAGTCGCGTGCGTTTCGATATCTGGACCCACACGATCGGCGGGCTTTCGGAGAACGATTTTATCCTCGCGGCGAAGGTTGACATGCTGCGCGGCCTTTAGCCCCACCATCATTCGGGAAGCCCCGCTAAGTGCAAACGAAACCGCCCGGACCATCTGAGTCCCACCTGCAGCGGAAACTTAAGCAGCTCCCCATGCGGGTCGGGGT
>MGSI01000124.1 GCA_001798455.1 Deltaproteobacteria bacterium RIFCSPLOWO2_02_FULL_57_26
AATTTCATTCAGTATCATGCTAAAGGCTTGGCTTTCGCTTGTGCCAGTCCGTTGCCTGTTCGTACGCGTAGGCGATCCGGAGGATCGTTGCCTCGTCCAGATGCTTCCCGACGATCTGCATGCCGATCGGCAATCCGTCTGAGTCAAAGCCGCACGGAACGGAGAGCCCGGGGAGCCCGGCCAGGTTGACGGAGATGGTGAAAATGTCCGAAAGGTACATCTGGAGAGGATCCTGGGTTTTCTCCCCGATTTTAAAGGCTGTTGTCGGCGAGGTAGGCGTGATGATGGCGTCGCATGTTTTGAAAGCGTCTTCAAAGTCTTTTTTGATCAGGGCTCTCACTTTCTGCGCCTTCAGGTAGTAAGCGTCGTAGTAGCCGGCCGACAGGGCGTAGGTGCCGAGCATGATGCGCCGCTTCACCTCCGGTCCGAACCCCTGCTCTCTGGTCTTCATGTAGGTCCCGCCGAGGTCTGTTCCCGGAACGCGCAAACCGTACTTCATGCCGTCGTAGCGGGCGAGATTCGAGCTGGCTTCAGCCGTGGCCACCAGGTAGTAACCCGCCACCGCATACTCCGTGTGCGGGAGCGAGATCTCTTCGGTCTCGATCCCGTTTCGTTCCAGCGTTCGCAGCCCTTCCTTTACGGCTTGCTCCACCTCGGGCTGCATTCCCGGGATGAAGTATTCCTTCGGAATTCCAACCCTCAAGCCTTTGACATCCCCGTCGAGATAGCGGGAGAAAGGGGGTACCGGGGCGTTGATCGAGGTCGAGTCCGACGGATCATGGCCGGCAATCGCTTCCAGCATCAGCGCTGAGTCCATGACATCTTTGGTCATCGGGCCTACCTGATCCAGCGAAGAGGCATAGGCGATGATGCCGAAGCGGCTCACCCGGCCATAGGTGGGCTTGAGGCCCACGATGCCACAGCAGGCGGCAGGTTGGCGGATCGAGCCGCCGGTGTCCGTTCCGAGAGCGGCGACGCATTGATCGGCGGCGACCGCGGCGGCTGAGCCGCCGGAGGAGCCTCCGGGCACGCGCTCGAGGCTCCAGGGATTGCGGGTGACGAAGAAGGCGGAGTTCTCGGTCGAGGAGCCCATGGCAAACTCGTCCAGGTTGGTCTTCCCCACGATCACGGCGCCTGCCCCTTTGAGCTTTTTGACCGTCGTGCCGTCGTAGGGGGGAATGAAGTTGCCCAGGATCTTCGAGCCGCAGGTCGTCAGCACCTCTCGGGTGAGAAAGATGTCCTTGAGCGCAATCGGAATGCCCAACAGAGGAACACTCTCTTTCTCTCTGCCGAGGCGCTCGTCAGCTCTCTTGGCCTCGCGCAAGGCGGTATCGTGGCAAAGCGTGATGAAGGCATGGACCCGATCTTCGGTGGCCGAGATCCTTTGAAAAACCGCCTCGGTGAGCTCCTGAGAAGAAATCTCGCGCTTCCTGAGCTTCGTCTGTAGCTCGTGGAGCGTAAGGGAATAGAGATTCATTCAATAATCTTCGGGACTTTGAAAAAATTGTTTTCTTTCGCCGGGGCATTGGACAGCAGCGCATCGACGGCGGGCTCGTGGATGACCTGGTCGTTCCTAAAGCCGTTGACAATGTCGATCACGTGAGCTAGCGGCTCTACCTTTTCGGTATCGAGCTGGTTCAGCTTCTCTACATATTGGAGAATCTTATCGAGTTGCCGCGTCAGGAGTTCCTCCTCCTCCGGCGTGAAGCTCAAGCGCGCCAACGCGGCCACTCTCTGGACTTCTTCCCGGCTGATTTTCATGGAAAATTCTTATCACAGCCGCGCCGCGGATAGCAAATCGCGGTTTTCTATTTACAATTTGCCGGTGAGCGGTTAAAAAGGACCCACATGAAGCGCGCCCTAACCTGGCTGTCACCGGAGATGGTCCCGCCGGCGCGACCCCATGGACTTCTGGAGGAAGAAGCCTACGCGCGCGGTTTCCGCTGTGTGGCAGGCTTGGATGAAGTGGGGAGGGGGCCTTTGGCTGGGCCGGTCGTCGCCGGCGCCGTCGTTTTGCCCAGAGGCGTCAGCCACCCTCAAATCAACGATTCCAAGCTCCTCTCCGCCAAGGCGCGCGAAGCGTTGGTTCCTTGGATCAAAGAGAAGGCTTTGGCCTGGGGCTTGGGAATCGTCGGCCCCGGCGAGATTGATCGGATGAATATCTTGAGCGCCAGCCTTCTGGCGATGGCGCAGGCTCTGCGTCAAATGAGTCCGGTGCCCGACTACCTCCTGATCGACGGCAACCAAAAAATTCCCCTGGAGTTTCTCAAGCCGGAGGAAGCCAGGCAACAGGCGACAGATAGGCGAGAGGCATCAGGCAACAGGCAAGAGTCTTTAATCCTCGCGCCTTCCGCCTCTAGCCTCACTCCTTTTCATCCTCATGCCTCACGCCTCACGCCTCACGCCTTTCCTTTCCAGAGAGCTATCAAGAAAGGGGACCGGCTATCTATTTCGATCGCTGCAGCCTCGATCCTGGCAAAGGTCGCTCGGGACGAGATCATGATGGATTACGATCGGCGCTACCCTGAGTACGGATTTGGGCAGCACAAGGGCTATGCGTCATCGTCGCATCTGGCCGCACTTTCCCGCTACGGTCCGTCGCCGATCCACCGCAGAAGCTTTAGCCCGGTCCGCGAGTGGCTGAAGGTAGCTTTCGGCGGGGAAGCCGTCAGCAGTCAGCTTAAATTTTGAGATGAATGTTGATCGTCTTTTAGCTGAAGGCTGACCGCTGCGAGCTGATAGCTATGCAGAGTCAAAAGCAGATTCTCGGGCAGGAAGGGGAAAGGATAGCCGAGAGGTATCTCAAGAAAAAGGGCTACAGGTTTGTGGAGCGGAACTACCGCTGTCCTGTTGGGGAGCTGGATCTCGTTGCGCTGGACCGCCGCGTGATCGTTTTCATCGAGGTAAAAACACGTACGGACGAGCGCTTCGGGAGCCCGCTGGAGTCAGTTCACCGCCTGAAGCAGCAGCGGATGATCAAGGCGGCGCTCTTTTTTCTCAGCCAGCATCGGCTGCACGATCGGGAGTCCCGATTTGATGTGATCGGCGTCTCTTTCTCGGGACGCGAGCCGGTGGTAGAACACGTGCAGAATGCGTTTGAGATCGCATAAAGGAGGCGTGAGGCATGAGTAAAAACTTCTTCCTGTTGCCTGTTGCCGTTCGCCTCAAGCCTAAAGGTGTTTCCCATGCTTGATGTCAAGCTGCTGCGAGACCAGTTCGATCTGGTCAAACAGCGGATCGCTACACGGGGAACCCGGATCGTCTGGGAGGAGTTCGTCGCTTTGGACCGCGAGCGCCGTGCCGCTTTGTCGAGGCTGGAAAAATTGAAGGAGAGGAAAAACCAGCTTTCGGGTGAGATTGGGAAGCTCAAAAAGGCCGGCCAGGATGCGGCCCCGCTCATGCGCGAGGTGGGGGGGATTAGCGAAGCCATCCGTGGAGAAGAAGCGCCCCTGCCAGAAATTGAGAAGCGCTTCGAGGGATTCATGCTCCGGATTCCGAATCTGCCCCATCAGAGCGTCCCTCTTGGGGGTGGCCCGCAGGACAACCGTGAGGTCCGGCGCTGGGGCGAGCCTCGGAAATTCGATTTCGACCCGAAGAACCACTGGGAGATCGGGGAGGAGCTGGGAATCCTGGACTTTGTTCGAGCCGCGAAAATTGCCGGAGCCCGCTTTACGGTGTATTGCGGCCAGGGCGCTTTGCTCGAGCGGGCGCTGATCAATTTCATGCTCGATTTGCACACGCGCGAGCGCGGTTACCGGGAAATTCTCCCTCCGTTCCTGGTGAATCGAACCGCCATGACGGGAACGGGGCAATTGCCGAAATTCGAGGAGGATCTCTTCCACACAACCGAGCCGGATTTCTTCCTCATTCCGACCGCCGAAGTGCCGCTAACAAACCTTCATCGGGAGGAAATCTTGGATAAAGAAGATCTTCCGATCCGATATACCGCCTACACAGCGTGCTTTCGCCGCGAGGCGGGATCCTACGGCCAGGACGTGCGCGGCCTGATACGGCAGCATCAGTTTAACAAAGTGGAGCTGGTCAAGCTTACGGAGCCGGAAAGTTCTTACGCGGAGCTGGAAGAGATGGTGCAGGATGCGGAGGAGGTTCTCAGGCGTCTCGAAATACCCTATCGGATCGTTGAGCTGTGCACCGGGGATTTAGGTTTTGCTGCTGCGAAAACCTACGATATCGAAGTGTGGCTCCCGGGGCAAAACACCTACCGGGAGATCAGCTCCTGCTCCGATTGTGAGGACTTTCAAGCGCGCCGCGCGCAGATCCGCTACCGCCCGGATCAGAAAAGCCGGCCGCAATTCGTCCACACGCTCAACGGCTCGGGCTTAGCGGTGGGGAGAACTTTGGTCGCTGTCCTAGAGAACTACCAGCAAAAGGACGGCAGCGTTATCGTTCCGGCGGCCCTCCGTGCTTACATGGGGGGCTTGGAGCGCATCGGCTAAAATGCGTTGCCAGTTGCCGCAAGGTCTTCGCCGAAACCGGTTTGTTCCAATTGACAGGCGAGACCGCGTCGGATACCGTTTCGAGCATTAAAGTATAACTGACGCGAGGTTTTCATGTCTGAAGCCAATATCACTCGTCTTCGAGAAGAGATCGCCACGTGCACGCGCCTGCTGGTGATGCAGGGCGTTATGGATTTCAGCGGCCACGTGAGCGCTCGTATTCCAGGCACTGACCGTATTCTCATCCAGCCGCGGGATACGAGCCGTGCCGCGCTCACCGCGAATGATATCCTGGTTGTCGATCTAGACGGGAACGTGCTGGAGGGGAAAGGGCCCGCCCCGGGCGAGACCGCGCTTCACACGGAAGTATACAAGGCGCGGCCGGACACCGCGGCCGTCTGCCACGGCCACCCCAACATTTCCACCATCTTCTCGGTTGTGGACCGGCCACTCCTTGCCGTACGGAACTTTGCCTACCGCTTCATGGATGGCGTCCCCGTCCATTCCGACACGACGCACATCCGCACGACCGAGCAGGGCCGAGCGCTTGCCGAGACGCTCGGAAACCATCGGGTGTGCCTGATGCGCGCCCACGGCACGGCGCTGGTCTCGCCGAGCATGCAGGAGCTTTTCATGGACTGTCTCGACTTCGAGGAAAACGCCCGGACCCTTCTTTGCGCTGCCGCGCTCGGTCCCTTGCTCCCGTTGACGCAAAAGGAAAAGGAAGAGCTGCGCGCAAGCTATGGCCGCTCGGACTATCGAGCCGCCAAAGTGTGGGAGCACTACTGGCATA
>MGSI01000125.1 GCA_001798455.1 Deltaproteobacteria bacterium RIFCSPLOWO2_02_FULL_57_26
TGCCAGAGGGTTCACATCAGATTTTGCGGCGTTTCTTCGCCGCACGGTAAATCTTGTGAAGCTTATTCTTGAAAAAAGGAAAAAGTCAAGGAGATTGTCTAACTTTAAGTGTGCTGATTCGAGGGGATAAAAGCGATAGCAGGCAGTCGGCCCCTTTTGCTTGATGCCTTGTGATGCCTTGAAGCAAATCGCTGTCATTTTAATAAAGAGGAGTACCTATCCGGAACGAGGAGGAAAGGAAAAGCAGGATGGGATTTGATTATTTAGAGCCGCAGACGATTCAAGAGGCGGTATCATTACTCACAAAATATGACGGCAAGGCCAAAGTCATCGCCGGTGGGACGGATCTCATGAATCTGATCCGGACCAAGATGATAAGAGCGGAATATGTCGTTGATATTGAGCATGTACCCGGACTTGACTACGTGAGATATGATGACAAGGGGGCTCTGACTATCGGGGCGCTTACGACCATCAGGGCGCTTGAACTGTCGGCTGAACTCAAAGAGCATCATCCTGTCATCTCCCAGGCAGCCGGACAACTGGGGTCCATGGCGATCCGGAATATGGGGACCATTGGTGGCAATCTCTGCCATGCTTCCCCCGCTGCCGACACGGCTCCATCTCTTATAGGTTTGGGGGCCACGGTGAAGATCGTCGGCCCCGCTGGAAAAAGGACTGTCGCCCTTGAAGACTTTTTTACTGGCCCGGGCCAAACCGTCCTCCAGAGAGGGGAAATGGCGGTCGAGATCCAGGTGCCATCCATGCCACGTCATACCCAAGGCGTTTACTTAAAGCACTCGATTAGAGGGACCGCTGATCTGGCTATTGTCGGGGTGGCGGTCATCGCCACCTTGGATGGTGAACGCTGCCAGAATGTTAAGATCGTGCTCGGGGCGGTGGCCCCAACGCCCATGAGAGCCAGGAATGCGGAAGAGGTGCTTGAGGGAAAAGAGATTGATGATGCGCTGATTGAAAATGCGGCCCAGGCAGCAGCGGATGAATCACGACCCATAACGGATGTGAGGGCTTCCGCTGATTACAGAAAGGAGATGGTGAAGGTCTTCACCAGATGGGCCATAAAGGGGGCCTGTCCCTAAAGAGGGGGCAGTAAACAAAATAATAGACATCGTCTAAAAGGTTGAGAGATGAAACAGCTCATAACATTAAGAATTAATGGCGTCGATGAAGGGTTATATGTGGAGCCTTGGTGGACTTTATCCCGTGTCCTTCGAGAGGAACTGAACCTGATTGGAACCAAAGAAGGCTGTGGGGGTGGTCATTGTGGTTCGTGTACTGTCCTCATTGATGGCAAGGCGGTGATGAGTTGCCTCTATCTTGCCATGAAGGCAAGAGGCAAGGATATTATGACCATCGAGGGACTTCAGGGAGAAAACGGAGCGTTACATCCTCTGCAGGAGGCTTTTATCGAGCACTTTGCCGTTCAATGCGGTTACTGTATCCCCGGGATGATCATGACTGCCAAGGCCCTGCTTGCTGAGAATCCAAATCCAACCGAGGAGGAGGTCCGGGCAGGGTTAAGCGGTAATTTGTGCCGCTGTACCGGGTACGTGAAAATCGTCGAGGCGATTTTGTCTTCAGCCGAGAAAAAGGGAAACTAAAAAATAGCCAAGCGATTGCGAAATAGTTTTTCGATCCAGTATCAAGGATCAAGTATCAAGAATCAATTTTATACGGGAGGCGCCGGGTATAAAGAGGAGTTTCAAGATGACCGAACTCTCAGTCGTTGGAAAAAATGTTATCAGGGTTGATGCAAGAACGAAGGTCTTAGGCAAGGATGAATACTGCAGCGATATAAAGCTACCCGGCATGCTTCATACCAAGGTGCTGGGGAGCCACTATGCCCACGCCAAAATTCTCAGCATGGATACTTCGGAGGCACAGAAGGTGTCGGGTGTCCGTTGTGTGGTCACCCAGAAGGATGCGCCGAAGAAGTTGACAGGGATCATCATCAAGGATCTGCCGATATTGGCAAGTGGCGTGGTTCGCTATGTGGGTGAGCCGGTGGCGGCAGTTGCCGCAACAACCCTTGAGGCGGCAGAGCAAGCAATGGACCTGATCAAGGTCGAATATGAGGAACTGCCCGCCATATTTGATGTGGAAGAGGCGGCCGGGACAAACCCGCCGGTGATCATTCATCCGGATTTTTCTAACTATAGAGTAATGTTGCCTCCTGAGAGGCTTTCCACTGAGAGGCCGAATGTGTTCACGCACATCAAGGTTTATAAAGGCGATACGGACAAGGGATTTGAAGAATCTGAGCTGATTGTGGAGAACAGGTTCGTCGCACCATCGATTCAGCATTGCGCCCTTGAGCCCCATGCGGTGGTCGTCCGTCCCGAGCCTGACGGCGGACTGACCCTGTTTACGGGGAAACAGGGGATAAGCCGCGTGAAAGAGGACATTGCTGCGACCTTCGGAATAGAGCCGCACAAGGTCAGAGTAAAGCAGCAATATGTGGGTGGCGCTTTTGGTGGTAAGGTGATCCTCTACGAGTATATCCCCACCTTGTTGGCCCTTAAGACCGGGCGTCCGGTCAAATGGGTGATGACCAGGGAAGAGGCGTCTGTGCTGGGTGGACCGCGAGAAGGGATGGTTCTCATTGTCAAAGACGGATTTAAAAAGGATGGAACCCTTGTGGCTAGAAAGATGGAAGTATTTGTGGATGGCGGCGCCTACGCAGAAAATATACCGGGGATAACCCGGAATTGCAGTTCCGTGGCAATTTGCATGTACCGGATACCGCACCTGAAATGGGATGGTTACGCGGTTTACACCAATACCCCGAAAAGGAGCGGCATGCGTGGATTTGGTGTGAACGAAGTTGATTATGCGATCGAATCGAGTATGGACATTGCGGCGGAAAAGCTGGGCATTGACCCGGTAGAACTGAGGCGGAAAAACCTGCTGAGGGAAGGTGAGCCGATGTTGAACGGTGAGATCACTCACAGTATCGGGGCGGCGGAGTGCCTTGACAGGGTCTGCGAATCAATAAAGCTGAAAGAGAAAGGCGCTCCAGAGGGGCCGTGGAGAAAGGGGAAAGGCCTGGCGCTGGGAAACAAGTACAGTACGGCGCGTACCCATTGTGGGGCAAGAATCCGGGTGACCGAGGACGAAAGAGTCGTCATCTATCACGGCGCCGACGCCATAGGGCAGGGTGTCAACACAGTGATTTCCCAGATGGCAGCAGAAGAGTTCGGTATATCCCCAGACAAAGTGGATGTCGTATTTTCAGACACGGCCATCACACCCTATTTTGGGAATGGATCAACTTCGAGCAGAACAACTTTCAATCTGGGTAATGCTGTCCGTCGGGCCTGCGATGATGCAAAAAGACAAATTTTTCAAATGGCGGGATGGAACCTGGATGCTCCTCCTGAAATACTGGACATAAGAAATATGGAAGTTTATGTCAGGACCCATCCAGACAGAAAAATTAAGGTGCGCGATCTATTCTCTCCCCGCCAGAACAGGCCGCCCCAAATCTCCAGTGGCGTTGGCGATGAAGCTGGGGAGATTATAGGGAAGGCCACCTACAGAATGGACGGCATTCCTGATGATCCAAGGACGGGTCAGATTGACCCTGTGCTCGCAAGGCAAGGACAGCGGTTCATGGCTTTCTACGCCTATGTTGCTAAGGCCGTCGAGGTGGCAGTCAACATAGAAACAGGAGAGGTTAAAGTTCTTCGCTGTTATGGTGCGATTGACCTGGGAAAAGCGATAAACCCGAAGACTTGTGAACAGCAGTCAGAGGGTGGCATGGCGATGGGAATTGGCAGTGGCCTCCATGAGGCAATGTTGATGGAAAATGGGCGGGTGCTGAACCCTAACTTTTCGGACTACAGAGCGCCTTTGGCAGCCCAGATGCCCTTCAATGAGAATATGAAGACGTTTTTCGTAGAATCGGCGCCACATAAAGATGGCCCTTTCGGGGCCAAGGGTTTTAGTGAGGGTGTCGTGACCGGGATGGAACCGGCCATAGCCAATGCCGTCCATAACGCCGTGGGAGTCAGGATAAAAGAGCTGCCTATTACGCCGGAAAAGGTGATCAGGGCGCTTCGGGAGAGAGGATGAGCGCTTGAGGCTGCAACCAAAAGCTTATCTGCAATCACGTGATCCTAAGGGGACCTTTGAGAACGAGCAACGTGGGTGGACGCCGCCTGATCTCGTTTACACACCTCTTGACATGACCTCGTGCCTTGTGATTCCGTAACTACCTAGTTCCACTGCGGAGGAGATTCCCATGCAATCAATGTTCGGAAGAGCTTTTTGTTTTTTCATAGTTCCGTTGTTCGTTTTTGTTGTCGGTCCCTCTGGTGCGGTGAACGCACAGCCGGCTAAGTCGGTCACGCTGCCGCAGACCATTACCATCGTGTTTGCCGGTGGGGCCGGGGGTGGCGGAGACGTGCAAGCTCGGCTCGTAGCGCGGTACCTTCCGAAATACCTATCGGGGGGACCTACCATCGTTGTCAAAAATGATACTGGGGCGGGATTGCGAGCTGGCGTCCAGACGGTTTTCCGATCCAAGCCCGACGGTTCGGTAGTGGGAGGGAGCTACACTCCTTCGTCACTCGGCAATGAGGCGATCTACGGCGCTGAGGCAGGATATGATTTCAGCAAATTTGTGCTACTAATTTCGACCTACCATCAGCCTTACACCATTTCCGTCGGCCCGCAGACGCCTTACAAGAGCCTGGAGGACCTGAGAAAAGCCGGAAAATCCATCACGTTCTGTAACGAAGGCGGCGGCATCTCGCTTGCGTACACCGTGATTGCAGCTAAAGAGGCGGGGTTTTCTTACCGATCGATTCCCGGCTACGCTGGTGCTCCGGCCGGAGTAGCCGGGATGTTGCGTGGAGACTGCGAAGCGGTCTCCTACGGCATTGAGTTTACGAACCGCTATCTGAAAGAGGGAGCCCGGCCCATCGCGGTCCATGCCCTTGAGCGACACGAGATATGGCCGAACGTTCCCACTTCCAAGGAGCAAGGCTACCCGTTAGATCTCCAGATCAATCTGGTGCTTTACCTTCCCCCGGGAACACCCTCCGAAATAGCCAACGCTTACCGGGAGGGGCTTAGCAAGCTTTACAAAGACCAGGAGTTCCTGGAGGCTGTTCGCAAAGCCAAGCTAACGCCCACTTTCGCTGACACCAAAGAGACGCAAAGGATTGTTTCTGAGCTGGCCAAGCTGTACTCCAAGTACGCGGCGGATCTCCGCGAGGCAGAAGCCAGAATCAAGTAGGCTGTCGGAGGGCTTCAATGAGTCGAGTCGCCATCGATGTCGGCGGAACCTTTACCGATTGCCTGGTTTTGGACGACCAGGGTCAGCTCAGCGATTTCAAGGCGCCCACGACGCCGGAAGATCCGAGCCGGGGTCTGATGGAGTGTCTGGAAAAGGCCGCTCGCGCGGAGAGAAAAAGCGTTCGGGAGTTCATCCAGGGACTGGAGTGCATCATTCACGGGACAACGCTTGCAACGAATGCGCTTCTGACCGAAAGGGGCGCGAAAGTGGCGATGCTCACCACCGAAGGATTCCGAGACGTATCGGAAATTCGTCGCGGCCTCAAGAACGTCCGCACCTCCATGTACAACGTCGCCGTGCCGCCATACAAGCCGCTCGTGCCGCGCTATCTCAGGCTTCCGATCCGCGAACGCACGCTCTTTACGGGCGAGGTCAAAACACCCGTTGACCTCGAAATGGCCAAGGCCGCAATCGAGGAATGCACGGCTGAAGATGTCCGCTCGATCGCAGTGTGTTTTTTGCATTCTTACGCTAACCCTGAAAATGAACGGCAGGTTGCGGAGCTTTGCCGCCAGAGCTTTGATGGCCGCGTGTACGTCACCGCCTCGCACGAAGTCGTTCCTAACTGGGGAGAATATGAGCGCTTCAGCACCACGGTGGTAAGCGCTTACATCGGCCCCATCGTTTCGGAATATCTCCTGGCGTTGGAAAAGCAGCTAGAAGAAAAAGGCCTCAAAGGAGGACTGCTGATGGTCCGCTCGGATGCCCTGGTTCAGTCGGCTGCCCACTCAAGGCAGCAGGCGGTCACGCTGATCAATTCTGGACCGGCGGCGGCTCCAACCGGAGCGCTTTTCTGGGGCCGCTCCGTGGGGCATAACGATCTCATCTCGATCGACATGGGGGGAACAAGCCTGGACGTCTGCTTGCTGCGCAAAGGCGAGATCCCGACGACGACCGAAAGCTGGGTCGGCGATGAGCGGGTCGCCATTAAGATGGTCGACATCCACTCGATTGGCGCGGCCGGGGGTAGTTTGGCTTGGATCGATTCCCTGGGCCTCTTGCGCGTCGGACCCCAGAGCGCCGGGGCCATGCCCGGGCCGGCCTGCTACGGTCGCGGCGGAGATAAGCCGACCGTAACTGACGCAGACCTGATCCTCGGGTATATCCCCAAGGACTATTTCCTGGGTGGGGAAATTCCTCTCGATGAAGAACGGGCGCGCAGTGCGATCCGATCCGTGGCGGAGCCTCTTAAAATGACCGAGACCCAAGCGGCGCAAACGATTTTCCAGACCGTCAACTCGCTGATGGCAGACCAGGTGATTGAGATTTCCACCAAACGCGGTCTTGACCTCAGAGATTTTTCTCTCGCCGTGGGTGGGGGCGCGGGACCCGTGCACGCCGCCTATGTGGCAGAACTGCTGGGAATTCCGACCGTCATTATCCCCAAGTATGCGGCGCTCTACAGCGCCTTCGGGATGTTCGCGATGGATATGGGGCGCGAGTACTCCCAGTCATACATCGTGCGAGCCGATAAGCTCGATCTGCAACGCATCGAGTCGCTGTACGAAGATCTCGCCCGGCAAGCGATTGCAGACTTCAAAGAAGCGCACACGAACATCTCAGAGATCGCCTTCACGCGCACGGCAGACATGCGCTACGCTGGTCAGTTCCACGAGATTGAGATTCCACTACCGGCGAGGTTCGACTCGCGGGATGACGTAGAAGGGGCCGTCAAGGCATTCCACGCTCGGCACAAAGAGCTCTACACGTTTAACTTGCCCTTTAGGGGGATCGATTTTCTAACCTTTCGGCTCAAGGCCACGGCTGCGCGCAAGTTTGATCTTCGGATCGTTCCGCTGCCGCCAGGGGGTAAGGATCCCAAAGGAGCGCTCAAGCGGGTGCGGCGTTGTTTCTTCGGCGACGATTGGGCAGAAACACCGAGCTACCAGGGCGAGCGGCTGCTCGCCGGAAACATTATCCCCGGCCCGGCGATTATTGAGGAGAAGGCAACCACGGTTGTTATCCCCAAGGGTTTTACATGCACGGTGGATGCAGGCGGAACTTACGTGCTGAGGACGAGCTAATCGGAGTCACCTTCATCTCTTGGAGACTCTTGAGAGGAGATCAGCCCTCGGCCGGTGTGGCCATGGCGGCGGATCGCAGGGCGACCGTTGCTTCCCAGGCGATCTGGCAGCGGATCGGATCTATGACGACCTTGTAGACCTCTCGGGCCGCCTCTAGAGAGACCAGCTTGTGGATGAAGACGTCCTCCCACACCTTCTGAGGGTCTCGCTCTTCGGGCCTGCCCACGCCCGCTCCGCCGCCTGTCTTGCGAATCACATGGTCCCCCGGCAAGATCTGGTGGAGCTTGTGACAGCGGGCAGCGTGGAGATGTTCACCCCGGAGGATGTAGCACACGTTGGCAGGGGTGGACTGACCTCCCATGGCTCCGGGGCCGAAGGTCGTCTCGCCGTGTCCGGCACCCGTGTGCATGCCACACTCTTCGCCCTCGTTTACCGCCTCCCATTCCATCCCTGGCCCTCCCCGCCACCGGCCTGCGCCGCAGGAATCCATCCGGTACTCCCGACGGATGGTCCGCCAGGGATACTTGATCTCGATGTCCTCCGTGTTGGGGCGGACGATCTCCCCGAGGGTTCCCATGGAGCCGGTGCCGTGATAGCCGTCAAAGCCGTAGACTGCTCCAGCGCCCCCCTCGGCCTCGTATCCGGGGTATACGTAAAGTTGGCCGGTTCTGGGATGGTTGCCGTACACGTAGTGGCCGAAGCGTCGCCCCCAGGCCGCAACGGCCCTGTGGGGGAGAGCTTTGGACAGGGCGTTGGTCACCGCCTCTATGATGTTGCCCCCCACATTCACCGGCGAAGTGCCGCCCGGTGCGGGATATTGAGCGTTGAGCACGGAACCTTCAGGCGCCTTGATAGTGATCGGGCCCATACTGCCCTCGTTGTGATAGTCGG
>MGSI01000126.1 GCA_001798455.1 Deltaproteobacteria bacterium RIFCSPLOWO2_02_FULL_57_26
AAATTCATCGCCAGAAGGGATTCGATGAGGCCTATGGACGGTTGTGGAACATCTTCCGGCATGAGCTCAAGATCCGGCTGGATCAGGGTCAAAGTCTTGACACGCAGAAACCTAGCCGATAAAGGAAGGGTTACTCATGGCGGACTCCACCAATAGCGCAGGAAGCCCAGAGATCAGCCGCCCCTATTGGACACGGAGCCTATGGGTCAATCTCGTGAGGCTCGGGGTGATCGGCGGCTTTTTTCTCCTATGGGAGATCGCCTCGGGAAGATGGATCGAACCTTTCCTGATCAGCAGCCCGAGTCGTATTTTCACATCCCTTATCGACAACATTCAATCCGGCACCTTGATGGAACATTCATGGGTCACCTTCAAAGAGATCGGTATCGGGTTCCCGCTGGGAGCGCTTTCCGGCATCGCCACCGGCTATCTGTTCGGCCGCAGCCGCACCCTGGCAGAGATCTTCGAGCCCATTATCATGGCCATCTATGGCATCCCGCGGACCGCTCTGGCGCCGCTCTTCATCGTTTGGCTGGGCATCGGCATCTGGTCCAAGGTCGGCGTGGTTTTTTTGCTCACCTTCTTTTTGAATTTTTTCAACACCTATGCCGGAATGAAGCAGATGGACCAGGAATATATCGACCTTGCGCGCCTCATGGGCGCCAGCAAATGGAAACTCACCTTCCGGGTGATTTTCCCCGCGGTATCGCCCTATATCCTGCTGGGCGTTAAGACCAGCATCCCCTTCGCGGTCATCGGGGCGATTGTCGGAGAATTCATCGCCGCCACCGAAGGGATCGGCTTCTTCATCCGGCTCTCGGCCGGAGTTTTCAAAACCGCCGACGTCTTTGTCGGAATCATCGTCCTCATGTTCATGGTCATCGTCATGAATAAGATCGCGGATATGGTCGAACGGCGCGTGCTTCAGTGGCAGACGCAAACCGAGCACGTGCAGATTCAAGGTTAGAAGGGAGGTTCTAAGATGGAAAAGAGACCGAGCTCAAGCAAAGGGTTGGCCGCGGGGCTGGCGCTCCTGCTGGTGGGTGTCTTCGGGATGACCTCTCCCGCTCGGGCGCAGAAAGAATTGCCCGAAGTCACCATCGCGACCGCTGTCCCCAACTTTGCGTTTGCGGCTGTTTGGGTAGCCGAACAGCTAAAGTATTTTGAAAAAGAAGGCGTGCGCGCGAAGATCACCGTAGCCGGTGGCGGCTCGCCTTGCCAGACAGGTGTGGTGGGGAAGTCACTCAACTTCTGCGCTTCCTCCTCGGAAGGTTTGATCCTTGCCCGCCTTGAGGGAGCCCCTCTGATCGCCATCCAAGCCCACAACAGCAACCTGACGCTGAGCGTGGCGGTCCGCAAGGAGATTGCCGAAAATGCAAAACTCACCCGCGAGAGCCCCCTGGCGGCTCGACTGAAGTTGCTGACCAAGCTCGGAACCATCGGTGCGACCAGTCCAGGGGCAGCGTCCGAGCAAATCTTTAAATTCCTCGTCGGGAAGGCAGGCGGCAGCCCGGAAAAACTAAAATTCGTCTACCTGGGAGGGACGGAGCTACCTGCGGCGCTCATGAACAACGTCATTGACGCCGCGGCCCTCTCGCCGCCGTCCATGGAAGCCACGGAGGCAGCCGGTAAAGGCTATGTGTTGATTCCGCTCGGCCGCGGCGAAGTTCCCGAGCTGACCGACTATCCTTATGAAGTCCTGATGGTCCGGCCGGACTATGCCGAGCAGAATCCGAAGCTTGCCACGGCGGTATCTCGGGCGATTTCCCGCGCGGGAGCGCTCTTCCACTCCAACCCCCAAGAGGCTAGAGCAGCCCTCCGGGCCCATAAATTCTCGAACCCGCAGAGGCTAACGGATGCGGTCTTCGACCTTTCTCTCGCCATGGTCAAAGACGCGATGCCGAAATGGGGAACCATGACAGAGGAGGGATGGCAGAAAGTCATCACATTCTCCATCGGCGCCGGAATTGTGAAGGATCCTTCGAAGGCACTTTCGGCCAAAGAAGGCGTGCTCTGGACCAATAAGTACATCGGTAAAGGTCCATAAACCATCCGACGCTCTGCGATGAGCTTAGAGAGGGAAGGGAGATTTTAACCATGCCTAAAGGAGCCAGTTTTCCCAGCTCGCGAATAATCCGGCCCGTCATCCTCACCGCTTTCATCCTGGTCTTTTCCCTAGGAGGCCAGGCTCGTGCCCAGAAAGAGCTGCCCGAAGTCATCATCGCGACCGCTGTATCTACTCTCGCCTTCGCGGCGGTTTGGGTGGCAGAGCAGCTCAAATATTTCGAACAAGAGGGAGTGCGCGCCAAGATCACGGTGGCCGGCGGCGGCTCGCCGTGCCAGGCTGCCGTTGTCGGACGCTCAGTGAACTTTTGCGCATCGTCATCAGAGGGACTGATCCTCGCCCGGCTCGAGGGAGCCCCGCTCATGGCCATACAAGCCCACAACCGGACCCTGACCCTGAGCCTGGTGGTCCGCAAGGAAATTGCGGAGAAGTTTAAAGTCACCCGGGAGAGCCCTCTAAACGACCGCATCAAAGTCTTCACGCAGCTGAAAACTATCGGCGCCACGAGTCCCGGAGCGGTCTCCGAGCAGATCTTCAAATTTCTCGTCAAAAAGGTCGGCGGCAATCCGGAAAAACTTAAATTTGTTTACCTTGGAGGGACAGAGTTGGCCCCAGCGCTCATGAACAACATCATCGACGGGTTTGGACAATCGCCGCCGGGAGCGGAGACCACGGAGGCCGCGGGCAAAGGCTATGTTCTGATCTCGCTGTCACAGGGCGAGATTCCGGAGCTGACCGACTATCCCTATGAAGTGCTCATGGCCCGCCCGGACTTTGTGGACAAAAACCCGAAGCTTGCCACGGCGGTTGCCCGAGCCATATCGCGAGGCGGAGCGCTCTTCCACTCCAATCCCCAGGAAGCGAGAGCGGCTCTGCGGGCCCACCGCTTCTCCAACCCCCAAAGGCTAACGGATGAGGTCTTTGACCTCTCGTCATCCTTGGTCAAGGAGGCCATCCCCAAATGGGGAGACATGACGGAGGAGGGATGGCAGCGGGTCCTCAACTTTTCCATCGGCGCGGGCATCCTCAAAGATCCATCCAAAGCACCTTCGGCCAAAGAAGGTGTGCTCTGGACCAACAAGTACGTCGGGAAAGGCCCGTAAGCGGCTCTTGCGGGCCGCTTTTTGCCAGAGGCGCAGAGGGAAGGTACGGACCCTAGCTGGCGGTAGCTTCCTTCAGGGCCAAAGAGAAGATCTCCACGGCCGCTTGGGCCTCGGCCTCGGTGACGATCAGCGGCGGGCAGAAGCGGATCGTACTCTGACCACAACCGAGCAGGAGCAGGCCCTTTTCAAACGCTTTCCGAATCACTTGATTACGCAGCTCAGGATCGGGCTCGCGCTCCCCGTCCGGTTTCGCCAGCTCCACGCCGATCATGAGCCCCAGTCCCCGTACGTCGCTGATCCCAGGGGCACTCGCTTTGACCTGCTCGAGCATTTCTTTGAGGTAGCGCCCGACTCGGGCCGCGTTGTCCACCAGACCATTCTCCAAAAGCGCAATCGTCGCCAGGGCTGCGGCGCAGGCGACAGGATTGCCGCCGAAAGTCGAGCCATGTGTACCCGAGGTCCAGGTGCTAAGATCGCTCTTGGCGATCATGGCGCCCAGGGGAAGCCCGCTGGCGATCCCTTTCGCCACACAAAGGATATCCGGCTCCACTCCCCAATGCTCGCACGCGAACATCTTCCCGGTGCGACCAAAGCCGGTCTGCACCTCATCGGCCACCAGTAGGATGCCGTAACGCCCGCACATCTCTTTGAGCATCCCGAGATACTCCGGCGGCGGAACGACGTATCCCCCCTCGCCTTGAATCGGCTCGACGAAGATCGCCGCCACCTCTTCCGGGGCCACTTCCAGCCGGAATAAAGTCTTCTCGATGTATTTCACGCACTCGATGCCGCAGCTGCCGTAGGTCAGATGGTAGGGACAGCGGTGGCAATAGCCGTACGCGACATGATGGATAGCGGGCACAAGTGGAGCGAAATGCGCCCGGTGAGAAGAGCGGCTCGCTGTCAAAGAAAGAGAACCCATGGTGCGGCCGTGGAAAGATCCCAGGAAGGCAACGACATGCTGGCGCCTCGTGCTGTAGCGCGCGAGTTTTAAAGCCGCCTCAATGGCCTCGGTGCCTGAGTTGGTGAGGAATACCTTCTTGGCGGAGGAACCGGGGGCTAAACGGCACAACTTTTCCGCCAGCTCCGCCATGGGCTCATAGTAAAAATCGCTGCCGCAAAAGTGGAGAAACTTGCGCGCCTGCTCTTCGATCGCTTGTAAGACGTTGGGATGAGCATGGCCGGTCGAAGCCACGGCGATCCCGGCGGTGAAATCCAAAAAGAGATTCCCATCGACATCCTCAATGACCATCCCGCGTCCTTGCTTGACGACCAGAGGATAGACCCTCCCGTAAGCGGGGGCGGTGTAAAGTTGATCGCGCTCGATGACCGCTTTCGCTTTGGGGCCGGGAAGTTCGGTTTTGATACGAGGAACCTTCATCTTAGTTTTTAATTTTGAGTTTTGAGTTAACTAAAAACTATAGTGACGGAATTAAATAAGTTGACATCAAATCCCCTCTCGCTCTCCTAAATCCCCCTCTATCCCCCTTTACCAAAGGGGGAGAAAGGGGGATTTGAGGGAGGATAGGGTGATTATGGTAATTTTCTTTTTTCCTTCACTATAAGAACTAAAAACTCGTTGACTTTAGTCGACGCTGTCGATCTGCGCCTTCTGCAACCTTCCGGAATAATCGATGTAGACGGATTTCCACTCGGTAAAGATGTCATACACGGTGGTGCCAGCCTCGCGATGGCCGTTGCCCGTCTCCTTCACGCCGCCAAAGGGAAGATGGACTTCGGCGCCGATGGTAGGGCCATTGATGTAGGTGATGCCGGCCTCGATATCCCGGATGGCACGGAAGGCTCGCGCCACATCCCGCGTGTAGATCGAGCTCGAGAGGCCGTAGGGGGTCGCGTTGAGGACCTCGATGGCCTCTTCGAAGCTCTTGACTTCGATCAGCGAGAGGACCGGGCCGAAAATCTCCTCCCGGGCGATGCGCATCGTCGGCGTCACCTCATCGAAGATCGTGGGGCGGTAAAAGAGGCCATGCACCCACTCCCCCTCCTCATAGATGGTCCCCCCGGTGAGGAGCCTCGCCCCTTCGCCTTTGCCGATCTGGACGTAGCCGTGGACCTTCTTTCGCGCCGCCTCGTTGATCAGCGGTCCCATCTGCACGTTCTCGTCCAACCCGTTCCCGATCTTAATTTTTTCCGCCCGCTCAATGAGCATCTCGGTCATCTTTTTTCTGATGTCGCGGTGGAAGATCACGCGGCTGGTAGCCGTGCAGCGCTGCCCGGTGGTGCCGAAAGCGCCCCAAAGGGCCCCTTCCAGAGCGAGTTGCAAGTCCGCATCCTCCATGACGATCTGGCCATTTTTCCCGCCCATCTCCAGCGACACGCGCTTAAGGCTCTGGCCGCACGCCGCGGCGATCTCACGCCCGACCGCGGTCGATCCGGTAAAAGAAATCAACTGCACGTCTCGGTGGCGTACCAGAGCGGCGCCGGCCTCTTCACCCGTTCCGTGCACCAGGTTGGCCACGCCCGGAGGAAGCCCGGCCTGCTCCAGAATCTCGAAGAGCTCGACTGCCGAGTACGGCGTATCCTCGGCAGGCTTTAGGACCACCGTGTTGCCACAGAGCAGGGCTGGAAAAAGCTTCCAGGTCGGGATCGCCATAGGAAAGTTCCAGGGCGTAATCAGAGCGCAAACGCCGAGGGGGAGGCGGACGGACATGGCAAACTTATCGGGCAATTCGGAGGGTGTGGTCTCTCCCAACAGCCTGCGGCCTTCGCCGGCGGCGTAAAATGCCGTGTCGATGCCCTCCTGGACGTCACCGCGCGTTTCTTTGAGGATCTTTCCCATCTCTCGCGTCATGGATCGGGCGATCTCCTCCTTGCGCTGGCGCAGGAGCTCGCCGACGCGGAAAAGGATCTCGCCGCGCTTGGGGGCCGGCACCAGGCGCCATTTGGCAAAGGCCTTTTTGGCCGCGCTGACGGCGGCCTCCACGTCCTCGGCGCCCGAGGCGGGAAACAGTCCGATCAGGTCCCGGCGGTCGGCCGGATTGCGATTCTCAAAAGTCCGGCCGGATTTGGCCTCAACCCACTGGCCGTCGATATAATTCTTAAACAGGTCAGGCATACGCCGTCTCTCCCTGTATGGACTGAGGTTATTCTAGTGGGCTGGCGGGACAAACACAATCGCCTCCATTCGGGCATGAACCACCCCTTGCGGCGTGAGAAACCGGCGATACAATGGGCTTCGGGACAGGTGATCATGGCACGCAGTTTAGTCCAGCTCTCCGGTCACATCATCGATTCGCTCCTCCTGCCCAAAGTCCTGGACCTGATCATCAGCCTGGGCGGAGAGTTCGAAATCCTGGAGATCGATGTCGGCCACCGGCGCACAGATCAGAGCCAGGCGCGGATCCTGGTCGAGGCCCCCTCCTCTGAGGTCCTGGAAAGAATTCTCGCCAAGATCAGGGAGCACGGCGCCCTGCCGCTGGACGAAGAGGCGGAGTCGGTTGAGCTGGAGCCTTCCCCCCAAAACGGCATCTTTCCCGGCAACTTCTATTCCACCACCAACCTGCCCACGCTCGTGCGTTGGAAGGGCACGTGGATCGAGGTGGCAAGGCCGGAGATGGACTGTGCCATCCGCTTCGACCCGGAGGCGGCGCGGGCGGAAACTCTCCCCATCCACAAGGTTAAAAAAGGGGATTGGATTGTCGTGGGCCATCGGGGAGTCAAAGTCATCCCTCTGGAGCGGAAAGTGCCACGCGAGCCCTTCGAGTTCATGTCCAGCCCGGTCTCCATAGAGAGCCCGAAGGGCCTGCTGATCAAGGAAATCGCCGAATCCTTGAAGAAGGTGCGGGGTGAAGGCCAGAGAATCCTGGTCGTTGCGGGCCCAGGCCTGGTCCACACGGGCGCGGCCCAATACCTGGTGGAAATGATCGAGAAGGGGTACGTTCAGGTATTATTCGCCGGAAACGGGCTGGCGGTTCATGACATAGAATCCGCTCTGTTCGGGACCTCCCTGGGGGTCTATCTGGACAAGAAGATCCGTGCCCGGGAAGGCCACGAGCACCACCTGTGGGCGATCAATGAGATCCGCAAGGCGGGAGGGATCAAGCAGGCAGTCGAGAAGGGAATACTGACTCGCGGGATATTCTACACCTGCGTGAAAAAAGGGGTGGACTTCGTCCTGGCCGGCTCCATCCGGGATGATGGGCCGCTTCCCGATGTGGTCACCGATACCCTCCAGGCCCAGGATCGGATGCGCGAGAAGATCCGCGGCGTGGGTCTCGCGCTGATGATAGCGACGACGTTGCATGCGATTGCCACGGGCAATCTCCTTCCCGCAAGCGTCAAGACGGTCTGCGTGGACATCAACCCGGCGGTGGTCACCAAACTAACGGACCGCGGCACCTTCCAGGCCATCGGACTCGTCACGGATGTGGAGCCATTCCTGCGGGAGCTCTGCCAGTACCTATGAGCCGTCGTTTTCGTCTATTCGGTCTGTTTCGTCTGTTTGGTCCTTTGAGTTCGAAGACCGGATAGACGGAATAGACCAAACCGACCAGATGGACGAAGGATTCACCCATGCGACTTCTGATGTGCCCGCCGCGCCATTTCGGGATCGAATACGAGATCAATCCTTAAAGGTGCC
>MGSI01000127.1 GCA_001798455.1 Deltaproteobacteria bacterium RIFCSPLOWO2_02_FULL_57_26
CAGCAGGGTTGTGTCTCTGTCTGCATTTAAGCCGACTTTGGCCAGAGCCATCCGCACCCCGAGATCAGTGGCGCTGCCAAACCGGCTTACGGCGATCTTTGCTCCCACCAGCTGCTCTACCTTTTTAATCTCCGGCAAGGATACCAGGCTATAGGGAAAGGTATTCAAGAAGCTCGCGATGATAATCACATCCGCTCCGGAAAGGTTGCCGGCAATCGCCGCCGATCCGTCCGCCAGAACCAAAGATACGTCTCCGCCCAACATGGCCTGGATCCCCAGGGAGCCCCCGGCAGTGAAGATAAGCGAGGCGTCCAAATGGTTTCTTTTAAAAAAACCCGCTTCCTGGGTAATAATCAAGACGGCTTGATACGGGCTGGTCGCCGTGTAGGCGAGGTTTAATTTAGTCGTTTGACCCGCTGCCAAGGAGAGGGAGCCAAAGAATAGGGAGATGGATAAGAGGAAAGCCGTTGTCGTTCTTGCTCGGTTCATAGCGCCTTTCCGCCCTTTTAGCGTATTTGCAACTCCGTGGGCAAGCCTGGCGTGTGTCTATTGCCTGTATAATGAAAGGATATCTTCTGTCAAATCAAGTGGCATCGATATTCCCCCCAGCCGTGATGGTTAGCTATTGCAGCGAGTTAGTGTTCAAGTTAGATTGGATCTCCGCTCGCCAAGCGAAATTTTATGCGCATCGATGCCCTTGCGGGTCTGACTGTCGTCGAATGCTCCACCTTCGTCACGGGACCTTATGCGGCGGCCCTTTTGGCGGACCTTGGAGCGCGCGTCATCAAGATCGAATCACCACCGGCCGGAGATCCCTATCGCTACTTTGCTCCGGATGCATTTTTCAGTCCCAATTTTGCCCACCTAAACCGTAACAAGGAGAGCCTGGTACTTGACCTGAAAGCGCCCCAGGGGAGGGAGATTTGCCTTGAACTGGTTAAAAAGGCGGACGTCTTCGTGGAGAATTTCCGTCCCGGAACAGCTGAGCGCCTCGGGCTGGGTTATGAGAGTTTACGCGCCGTAAACCGCGGGCTGGTCTACTGCTCGATATCGGCCTTTGGCCAGAGTGGGCCCTATGCGGGCAAGCCAGGCTTTGACACTCTGGGGCAGGCCATGAGCGGGCTTTTGAGCGTTCTTACCGATCTCGACGATCCCAAGGTCATGGGGATTGCTCTGTCGGATTACGTAACGGGCCTTTCCGCCGGATACGGCATCCTGGGCGCTCTTTTGGCGCGGCAGAAGAGCGGAGAAGGGGCGAGGGTGGAGACTTCGTTGCTGCAGGCGACCCTTTCTTTTATTGGCGAGGCCGCCGCGGGTTATCTGAGCACTGGTGAGATACCGAACCGCATGGCCCGGGTGAAAAACGCTCATGCATTCGCTTTTCTGTCCCGGGACGGTCTGCCATTGGTGATTCATTGCTCGGTCCCGGAGAAATTCTGGATCGCGCTGCTCAAGGCGGTGGAGCGGATGGACCTTGCCGACGATGAGAGGTTTAAAACAAGAGACAATCGGCGCAACCACTACGCCGAGCTTGAACGGGAACTGGCAAAGACGTTCGCCACTCGAGACCGTAGCGAATGGCTGAAACGCCTGGAGGAGCACGACGTTCCCGCGGGCCCGCTCTATAACATGACCGAGGTCGTTGCCGACCCTCAGGTGAGACATCTGGGGCTGGTCGAGGAGCTCGAGCATCCGGAGGTCGGGAAATTGCGCTTTGTCGGTCCTTCGGTGAACTATCACGGGCTGTCTAAAAGAGAGGTTAAGCCCCCGCCGCTTTTGGGCGAGCACACCTCGGCCATTTTGGCTGAGATGGGTTATGTGGGAGCCGATATCGCGGAGATGGAAAGACAGGGGATCGTAAAAGTTTAAGGGTTAAAAAGATAGAGGGTTGAGAGGAAAATTCATGATTTACGATGTTGAGATAAATTCGGCGGCCCATTACCCAGCGGCCGGCGTGATCGACTTGGTGGAGATCGCGGAGGCCGTCGGCTTCGGCGCTTTCTGGAAAGGGGAGTCGAATAGCACGGATCCCCTGGTGCTCCTGTCCGCTGCGGCCAGCCGGACGAAGACCATCAAACTCGGAACCGCCATCTACCATATCTATGGCAGGAGCCCGGTAACGCTGGGGATCCAAGGCGCCACGCTTCAGGATCTCTCTGGTGGCCGGCTTCTTCTAGGGCTCGGGGTGGCGAATAAAAACATTGCTGGCTGGCACGGGGGCGTTTTCGACCGGCCGCTTCGGCGGGCACAGGAATATATCGAGATTGTCCGCAAGGTGGCCGCCGGCGAACGGGTGGAGTACGAGGGAGAAATCTACCAGACGGGAAAGCGCTTCCAGCTCTCGTGGAAACCGACCCACCCGAACTTTCCGATTTATCTGGCGGGTCTGGGGCCGCAGATGACCAAGCTGGTCGGCAGGGTTGCAGATGGCGTCTTCATCAACATGGCGACGCCGGCTAAGGTCCGGGAGATTGCCGCGAGAGTAAGAGAGGGTGCCAAAGAGGCGGGCCGCGATCCGAGCAAGATCGAGATCATCGCCAAGTCTCGCGTGTCCCTCAACCCTGACCGAAGCCTTGCGCGCTCGCGCCTCCGTCAGGTATTGACCTTTTACAATCTGGCCGATCATTACAGCGACATGCTGAAAGGATTGGGATTCGAGGCGGAGGTGAATGCGATTCAGGACGCCTTCCAAAAGGGCGGTTTCAAAGCGGCGATGGCGGCCCTGACCGATGACTATATGGACAAGCTGCCGGTCGTGCCCGGCACCTCGATTGGAGAGATCAAGGAGAGGCTGGCACCGTTCATCGAAGCCGGGGTTACGCGCATGGTGATCCCGTACGTGCCGGTTACGGAGCCGGTCGTGGAGGACGCGCGAAGATTCCTGGAAGCGTGGGGCAAATAAAGTAAAAAGGTAAAAGTAAAAAGGCAAAAAAACAACGGGAAACAGGTAAAAGGCAAAGTCAGGAAAGGAGGATGTCACTTCTTTTTTTTACTTTTGACCTTTTACTTTTTACTTACCCGACTTTAGGAGGGGTTATGTGTGATTTCGCTGCTGACGCAGAGGCTGCGGCCAGTCTAATGGTGGGGCGGACCCTGAGCGTGGAGCGGGTGCGCCAGCTCAATGCCAAGGACTATTTTTATCAGATGCTCAAAGACAACCCGGAGATGCTCAAAATCTATCCGGGGATCGAAAATGAGCTGCTTCGGGGAGCGATTGACTGCCACATACATGGTTATCCCGACTTCGTCCACCGTTCTCAGGATATGATCGGGATTGCCATCGAGGCATCCAAGGCCGGCATGCGCGCTCTCGCGTTCAAAGACCACTGGAACATCAGTTGCAACGCTGCCTACCTGGCGCAGCGCCACGTCGATTATCTGGTCGAGAAGGGGGAGCTGCAGCACCGGGTCGAGATCTATGGCGGGGCCGGCACCTGCCACGGGATGAATCCTGAATATATCCGCGTCGCGCTGCAGTACCCTAACTTCAAGATGATCTGGTTTCCCACCTTCACATCGCTCGGATTCTGGCGCGGTGCCGGCCATCCGGAGAAGGGCGGCGTGCGCCTGGTTGGGGAGAACGGCGAGGTTCTACCACAAGTGGTGGAGATCATGAAGATGGCGGCGGAGAAAAAAGTCGGCATCGGCTTCGGGCATACGGATTTTCAAGAACTGCTGCCGCTCGCGAAGAAGGCCAGGGAGCTGGGAGTGCGCGCGACGCTGGACCACCCGCTCCTAGAATTGAACAAGTTACTGATCGATGAGATGAAGGAGCTGGCCGAATTGGGCGTTTACGTGGGCACCTACTGCCAGCCGATGATCCCGAGCTTGTATCAGCCGGTGGCCGATCCCATGGAAACGATCCGGACGATCAAGGAGATCGGCCCCGAGCGCTGCATCATCGGGAGCGATTTCGGGCAGGTGCTACACATGGATACGATCGACGGGATGCGCGTCTTTATCCGGGCGCTGCTCGGCTTCGGGATTACACCGCAGCAGATCAAGGTGATGCTCAAAGACAATCCAGCGAAACTCATGTGGTTGGACGGATAGGCCTGTCCCCATCATTGCCGTAAGCGGGCAGCAAGCGCCTTTGCCGCCAGAGCCCCCAGCCAATTGCGGATGATAGCGACGATCAGCCGATTTTTGAAACCGGGAATGCAGATCACGCGTCCCTTCTTGAGCGCATCGAGCGACTCCCTGACGACATCTTCCGCTTGCATCCAGAAGAATTCGGGAATCCTTCTTTTGTAGTCCTCATATCCTGGATGGTCATGAAACTCGGTGTGGGTCAGACCCGGACAGAGCGCTTGAACCCGAATCCCTGTACCCTTGAGTTCATCCTGCAGGGCTTCTGAGAAGACATTCAGGTAGGCCTTGGTGGCCGAATAGGTTGCGTTCCTTGGAGTGGCCATGAAGGCTGCAATAGACGAGACGTTGATGATCGACCCGCGGCCTCTGGAAATCATGCCGGGCAGCGCCGCACGGCACAAGCGCACAGTAGCGAGAATATGAACTTGAATCATCTCTGCGTTTCTTTCGGCTTGGATCTCCACGAACTTTCCGGGCACACCAAATCCAGCATTATTGATCAGGATCTCTAGGTCGCCGATCTCAGCGACCTGGGTTTCTAACCGCTTAACTTGAGTTGGGTCAGAAAGGTCAGCAGGGAAAACCTGAGCGTTGACATTAAACTTTCGTTGCACTTCGTCGGCAAGGCTCCTTAGCTGCGCCTCTCGTCTCGCGACGAGGACGAGATCATAGCCTTGAGAGGCCAGACTACGGGCAAAGGCAGCGCCAATCCCGCTCGAAGCTCCGGTGATTAAGATTGTCCTTGACGTAGAATCCAACAAATCGAGACACCACCAATCTTGGGAAAGGGGACAGGTAACATGAAGAAGGGGTCAAGCTCCGACTCTTACGACCTGCCCAAGCTGCGCATTGGGTAGTAGAGCATAGACCTTTGGCATCAAGGGAAGTAAGTCAGCAAGCCGGTTGCTCCGAGCGGCAAGGAGAATGACGGCAATGCCAGATCCTGAAAGGTACACGGGTACCCACGAAAACTGGAGTGCCGCCTAGGATCTCAGGGTCACTATGAACAACCGGTTTTTTGGTTGTCATGCCGATCCTCCTTCTCTGACTGCCGACCCCTATCAAAGGATACCCTATTGACCATCCTCTGTCTAACCTTTGCAAGCTCAGCCGTCGCTGTTATCGGGTTAAAACGGGATAAAAGGATTCGCCTGCAACTGGTTTTCGTGTTAGAAGTCAGCAATGCCGGAGCCTCAAAAAACAGCCGGACCGGCGAGGGCTCCCATCTCGGTGCCTTTCTTCTATGGATGGGTCGTTGTCGCTCTGAGTTTTTTGGCCTGTCTGGTAACGGCCGGAATTCGCTCGGCCCCCGCGGTCCTGATTCATCCCCTTGAAGCAGAGTTCGGTTGGAGTCGCGCTGCCGTCGCTTCGGCAGCCAGCCTTAACCTTTTGCTCTTCGGGCTCGCCGCTCCCTTCGGCGGCTGGCTTATCGACCGGTATGGGGCGCGCCGAGTCATTCTAGGCTGTCTGGCCCTGGTAGCCGGCGGTGTAACCACTGTCGTTTTTGTCCGCGAGCTGTGGCAGCTCATCCTCGTATGGGGAGTCCTCATAGGGATCGCGACGGGATTGACTCCTCCTCTGGGAGCAAGCGTTGCGAGCCGGTGGTTTGTCGCGCGCCGCGGCATTGCGCTGGGCATACTCACGAACGCAAACGCCGCCGGGCAGGTCATTTTTTTGCCCCTTTTGATGGCCCTGATCGTCGCCAGCGGCTGGCGCACGGCTTTGCTGCTCATGGTCGCGGTTTCTCTATTTCTAATGCCGTTTATCGTCTTATGGCTTCGCGACGATCCCTCGGACGTGGGCTTAGAGCCCTATGGCTCTGAAAAAGAGGGGCGGGCCGGGGAAAGTCGAGACGCGGCCGCGCGCGGCGGCTCATCGCGCGGTTCCGTTTCGTCCGTTTCCGTAGTTTTTAAGACGCCATCCTTCTGGCTCCTCAGCGGGTGTTTTTTTGTTTGCGGGGTGACCGCCAACGGGCTCATTGGGACGCACCTGATACCCCACGCTATCGAAAGGGGCATACCGCAAGTGACAGCTGCGGCCGTAGTTGGAGTCATGGGCGGGATGAGCTTCGTGGGCACGTTGATTTCCGGCTGGCTGGTCGACCGGATCGATCCGCGCAAGGTCCTGGCCGCCGTCTATGCGCTTCGAGGGTCATCGCTGTTCATCCTACCGTTCGTTAGCGATGCTACCGGCCTTTTGGTTTTCGCCGTGATTTACGGTCTTGACTGGTTTGCGTCGGGGCCGGGGACCGTGGCGATCATAGCCGAGGTTTTTGGCAACTCCGCGGTCGGCAGAGTTTTTGGATTGGCCTTCGTTTTTCACCAGGTCGGCGGTGCCCTGGCTGCGGTTGCAGGCGGTTGGGTTTACTCCCAATTCGGCGACTATCAATACGCCTTCATTGCCGGCGGGATTCTGGGATTGATGGCAGCCGGACTCGCTCTCACGATTCCTCTGAAACCGCGCAAGCAGATGGAAGCGATTGCTACATCGGCTGAACTGGCGGGCGTCTAGAGTCAGCACGCGGTGGGGGAGAGGTCTGGCGATCACACATGTCGTCAGGCGAGACGTGGCCCGCATCATTCCCTTGTGAGATCGGCCGCCCGTTCCATGGCACGGCTCACATAGGCCGCGTCCCCGCGCTGGATAATATGATGAGGATAAGCAGGGATCGTAATGCAGGCAACCGGGGCATGCGCGATACATTTCGTCAAAGTACCTTCATGGCGGCGGCGCCAACGGTGACCATACCGGCGGCCACATAGCGAGTTGCGCCAAAGCGCTCGTTGAGAAAGATCGCCGCGATCAAGGTTGCGAAGATCACTGAGGTCTCGCGTAGCGCTGCGACAAGCGCTATAGGGGCATAGGTCATAGCC
>MGSI01000128.1 GCA_001798455.1 Deltaproteobacteria bacterium RIFCSPLOWO2_02_FULL_57_26
ATCCTGGGCGATGATGAGCTTGTGGATGTTCGATGAGCCCTCCACGATCTGATAGGACTTAGCATCGCGCAGATAACGCTCCACCGGAAATTCTGTCGAGTAGCCGTAGGCACCTAGGATTCTTAGGGCGGCATCCGCCGCAAACGCCGCAGCCTCAGCAGCGGCGTATTTTGCCATCGAGGTTTCGAGATTGTTCGGTTGCTTGCGGTCCGCCAACCAGGCGGCACGATGCACGAGCAGGCCCGCCGCTTCTTCGTGGACGACCATCTGGGCGATTAGGTCCTGATTCATCTGAAACTGGCCGATCTTCTGACCGAACTGTTCCCGCTGATTGCAATAGCTCACCGCCGCCTCGCGCGCCGCCCGAGCCACGCCCAAGGCCCCGGCGGCGCAGCTAAGGCGGGTCTGGTTGAGCTGCCACATGCAGATCTTGAACCCCTCTCCTTCCTTGCCGATCAAGCTTGCTTTCGGAATACGGAAGCTCTCAAACGTCAACTCCCCGATCGGCGAGCAATGGACGCCCAGTGTGTCCAACGTGCGCCGGCTCAGTCCGGCCTGATTGAGATCCACATAGAAAGCGGACATCCCCCGGTGTTTTTGCGCCCGGTCCGTGGAGGCGTAGATCAAAGCCGTGTCGGCCACCGGGGCGTTAGAGATCCATATCTTGGAGCCGTTGAGGACGTAGCTCTCGCCCTCCAGAACGGCCGTGGTGCGGATCGCGGCCACATCCGATCCCGCATCGGGCTCGGTAATGGCGAAGCAACTGACGCTCTCGCCACGGAGCAGGGCAGGAATCCACTGCCGCTTCTGCTCCTCGGCGCCAAATTGACACAGCGTCAGCGCCGGACCGACCTGCATGTTCATGAATACCCTCATGGCACTGTGGACCCGGGCGATCTCCTCGGTGATCAGCGCCAGCGCGAGGTAGCCCAGGCCGCTGCCGCCGTAGCTCTCCGGCACCACGCAACCGTAAAAGCCGAGCTCACCCATTTTCAAGATCAAATCTTTACGGAATGTTTTCTCCCGATCATCGCGGGCGGCACCGGGAGCGATCTCCTTCTCGGCAAAATCACGGGCCAGATCCCGCACCGCAATCAGCTCTTCTGACAATTCAAAATCCATAAACTTCTCCAATCAGGCAACAGTTTCTAACTCACGCCTCACGCTTACCGCCTGTAGTCTCCTTTAATAGTTCCCGTGCAATCACCAGCTTTTGGATCTCCGAGGTCCCCTCGTAGATTCTGAGAGATCGAACATCGCGATACAGCCGCTCCACTGGCGTTCCCTCCACCACCCCAATCCCGCCGTGAATCTGGAGCGCCTGATCGACAATGCGCTGCGCCGCCTCGGTGGCATAAAGCTTGGCCATGGAAGATTTCTGTTTGAGACCTCCCCGCCCGTGGTCATGCAGCCACGCCGCTTGGTAGACCAACAGGCGCGCGGCCTCAAGCTCCGTGGCCATGTCCGCAAGTTTAAACTGAATGCCCTGAAACTCAGCCAACTCTTTCCCGAACTGGCGCCTTTTTCGGCTGTACCGCAGTGCTTCGTCCAAGGCCCTCCGGGCCAATCCTACCGCGGCGGCGCCCACGGTCGAGCGCAGCATTTCCAGGGTGCTGAAGGCAATCTTGAGCCCCTCCCCCTCCTGCCCCAGAAGGTTGGCCTCCGGAACGATGCATTCTTCAAAGGCAAGGACACCGATCGGATGGGGAGAAATGAGGCGAGTCTTCTCTTTCAAAACCAGCCCGGGCCTATTGGCCTCCACGATGAAGGCGCTAACCCCTTTGGCTTTTTTTTCCGGATCCGTCGAAGCAAAGACCACGTAGGTCCCGGCCAGACCTGCGTTGGAAATAAAGCATTTAATTCCGGTGAGGCAATATTGCTTCCCCCGTTTGACGGCGCGCGTCTCCAGCGAGGCGATGTCCGAGCCGGCCTGAGGCTCCGTCAGAGCGAAGGCCGCCAAAACCTCGCCCCTGACAATCGGCGGCAAATAGCGAGACTTTTGGCCATCACTTCCCACCAGCGTGATCGGATAGCTGCCGAGGGCCTGCAGGGCAAAGGTCGTGTCCGCCAGGGCGGAGCCAAAGGCCAACTCCTCCCGCAAAAGGCAGAGGTCACGGGCCTGCACCTTTTCCCGCGCTCCGCCAAATTTCTTGGGTGCTACATAGGCGATAAACCCTTCGCGCCCGAGCTGGCTGGCCAGCCCTCGGGTCGCCTCTTCGACCTCTGCCTCACGCACGCTCTCAGGTAAGAGGTTTTTTTCCACCCACGCTTGGATCTGGCGACGCAGAATGAGGTGCTCCGGGTCAAAAAAGCAATCCACCATTCCCTCTCACGAGCCGATCAGGCCCGGTTGAAGCGGGGCGGCCGTTTCTCCACAAAGGCCCGATACCCCTCCTGGAAGTCCGCCATCTCCATGCACCTGGCTTGCGCCAAGGCCTCCATCTCCAAGGCCGTCTCCAAGTCTATAATCATTTCCCGGCTGAGCAGCTCTTTGGTCACCCCCAGGGCATAAAGCGGCCCGTCTTTCAGGCGCCGCGCGAGGGCGTAAGCTTCCTCCGCAAGCTTTTCGTGCGGCACCACGCGATTGGCCAGGCCGATCCGGTAGGCCTCTTGAGCGTCTACGGGATCGCCAAGAAACAGCAGTTCGGTCGCCCGTCCCTGCCCGACAATCCTGGGGAGGAGGTAGAGCGCGCCCATGTCGGCTCCCGCCAAACCCACCTTGACGAAGAGAAAAGCAAACTTGGCCTGATCCGAGACGAGCCGAATGTCACTGGCGAGGGCCAGCATGGCCCCCGCCCCTGCCGCGATCCCGTTCACCGCAGCGACGATCGGCTTTTTAAGATTGCGCATGTTTTTCACCACATCGCAGGTCATACGCGTGAAGCGATAGAGATCGCTTCCTTTCATCTGAAGCAGTTTTCCAATGATGTCATGCACGCTTCCCCCGGAGCAAAATCCCTTTCCGGTCCCCGTCAGCACCAGGACTTTTACCGCCTCCTCCTGGGCCAACTCCCCGGTCAGCTTTTCCAACTCCTCATAAGTCTGGAAAGTCAGAGCATTCAGCTTCTCAGGGCTATTCAGGCGAACGGTCGCAATGCCATCCTCGACTTCGTAGATAAAACTTTGATACGTCATTGAACCCTCCTTTCGCTGCATGCCTCTTTCTCTTCATACCATGACGGCCCCTCCGTCCACGTTGATCGCCTGCCCCGTGATCCCGCTGGCTGACTCGGAGGCAAGCATGAGGGCAAGCTCGGCGACCTCTTTGGGATCGATCAGGCGATTCTGCGGCGAGGTCCGTTTAAAAAGCCCGAGGATCTGCTCCAGGCTCCGACCGGTCTTTTCAGCCATCATTTTAGCATTATTGAGTGTCAGCTCGGTTTCGACGTATCCCGGGCAGATAGCATTCACGGTGACACCCGTTCTTCCCATCTCGACCGCGAGGGCTCGGGTCAACCCCAGGACTGCGTGCTTGGAAGCGACATACGCCGAAATGTGGGAGTATGCAACCTTTGCAACCGTTGACGCGATGTTGATGACGCGCCCCCATCCCGAGGCGATCATGGCCGGGAGAAATACCTTGCAGCAGTAATAGGTCCCAGTGAGGTTCACCTTGAAAACCTCTTCCCACAAACAATCCTCCATCTCCAGGAAAGCCGCTGCCGGGGCCATTCCCGCGTTATTGATCAGGATCTGCACGGTTCCAAGCTTGCTCTCGATTACGTTTTTCAGCGCCTCGACTTCTGGCCTGCGCGTCACGTCGCAGCGTAGGGGAAGCGCCTTGCCCCCGAGGCGGTCAACCTCAGCAGCCACCTGGTCCAGGCGCGACTGGGTGCGTCCCGTGACAACTACCGGATTCCCCCGAGCCGCAAAGGCAAGCGCCAGGGAACGACCTATCCCCCGGCCACCTCCGGTGACTAAAGCGATCTTTCCGCTAACGGTCTCCATCCCAGGCCCCTCAGGATATCATAACACTTCGGGCAAAAATGCAATTGTCCTTTTGGCCCACCCCCCCAATCTTGCATTCCTGCTCCTCCCTTCGGCCTCTTGTTCTCTGTTGCATTTTTAGATAAAAGAGGGGTCAAAATTCCAAGCGGAGGAAGACCATGAAACCAGGGCGAATGATCCTCACGGCGGGCATGTTACTGCTCGCCTTGATCGCGGCCTCGGTGCCACGCGAGGAGGCCCGGTCACAGCCTTTTCCTCTCTGGCGGGAGGGAGACGGCGGCGACCCCAACCCGGAGCTTGAGCGGCTGGCGAACGCGTTTGCGCGCCTGGCAGAAAAGGTGCGGCCAGCCGTCGTTCAACTACGCGTTAGCCTCAACCCACCGTCGGCTCAGGACGGTGAGAACCAACCCCCGGCCAGCAGCCGCGGCTCCGGCTTCATCATCCACCCCGCAGGCTATGTCCTCACCGCCCACCATGTGGTCGAGGGGGCCCGAGAGGTCGAGATCCGCCTCGCCGACAGACGCAGGCTACGTGCTCAAGTGGTCGGCACCGACCCAGAGGTGGACGTGGCTCTGGTTAAGGTTTCCGGGAGGCATGAACTGCCGACGCTTGCCTTGGGCGATTCAGACCATTCGCAGGTGGGCGAATGGGTTGGCTCCTTAGGCTATCCCTTCGGACTCGAAAGCTCGCTTAGTCTCGGCATCATCAGCCGGCACGGACGAAATATTTCCACTGGCTTTGACTTCATCCAGACCAACGCGGGCGCCAGCGCAGGGTGGAGCGGCGGGCCCCTGGTAAACGTCAGGGGTCATGCCGTCGGGATGATCACCATGGCCTCAGACAGGGGCAACATGGGATTCGCGGTTCCCATCAATGTCATCAAGGTGGTGATCCCGCGTCTGCTCAGCGGCGAAAAGATCGTGTGGGGCTGGCTGGGAGTCCGGGTATCGGATCTGAGCCTCGAAGGGGCGGAGGCCCTGGGGCTGTCGCCCGTCCAGGGAGTGCTGGTGAGCGCCGTTTTGCCAGGCCAACCGGCCGAAAAAGGCGGCATTCTTTCCTACGACGTGATCCTCGCGGTCAACGGGGTCAGGGTAGATAGCCCGCGGGAGCTGACCCGCCTCATTGCGGGGATAGAGGCGGGCAGGGACGTGAGCCTGGCGATCTTTCGCAAGGGCGGAACGTTGAAGCTCTCCGTGCGCCTCGGGCAAAAACCAAAAAGCACGGAACGGCGAGAAGGATAAGGCGGGTCTAGCCCTCTTCCTCTTCCGCTGGCTTCTCGGTGACGGGCGCGGCAAAACGTCTAAGCCTGTCAGAGTAATCCTCCAGTCGCTTTTCCACCAAGCCATTCAACGACGAGGCAGGATAGCGCCCCTGGCTATCCCTTGCCCCGGCCGCCATGCCGCTGAGGACTTCCATCCCTTCGTCGATGCTACTAACCGCATAGATATAAAACTTCCCCTGCTCCACGGCCTCGACGACATCGCGCCTGAGCATAAGGTTACGTAGATTGGCCCGCGGGACGAGCACTCCCTGTTCTCCGGTGAAACCTTTGATCCGGCAAACGTCAAAGAAGCCCTCGATCTTGCGGTTGATGCCCCCGATCGCCTGAATCTCCCCGTTCTGGTTGACGGAGCCCGTCACGGCAATCCCCTGTTTGATGGGCACGCCAGACAGGCTCGAAAGGATAGCGTAGAGCTCGGTGGATGAGGCGCTATCCCCATCGATGCCTTCGTAAGACTGTTCAAAGCAGAGACTGGCCGAGAGCGAGAGTGGTCGGTCCTGCGCATATTTAGCACCCAGATAGCCGCTCAGGATCAACACCCCTTTGTCGTGGGTCTTCCCGCTCAGCTTGGCCTCTCTCTCGATGTTGATGATCCCCCCGCGGCCCATGAAGGTCTTGGCCGTGATCCGCGACGGCTTGCCAAAGCTGAAGTCTCCCAGTTGATAAATGGCCAATCCATTGACCTGCCCCACCGCCAAACCCGCCACATCCACGAGCAGGGTCCCCTCGGCGATCATCTGGCGGAGCCTCTCCTCGATCAGATTCAGACGAAACGTTTTTTCCTCGATCGCCTTTTCCACATGCTCGCCCGTGACCAACTCGCTTGCCGCCTTCTCCGCCCAATAGTTCGATTCGATCAGGAGATCGACGACATCGCTAAAGCGGGTCGAGAGCTTCTCCTGATCCTCCACCAGCCTCGCCCCGTATTCGATCACCCGGGCAACCCCGCTCGGATCGAAGTGACGTAGTCCTTCCCGCCCGCAGTAGGCGCTGATAAAACAAGCGTAGGCCACAATGTTATCGTCCGACCGGTCAATCTCGAAATTGAAGTCCGCCTTGACCTTAAACGTCTCGCGAAAGTCGGGGTCGAACGAGGACAGGGTGTGATAGAGAAGGGGATCGCCGATCATGATCACCTTGGCATCCGTCGGGATCGGATCGGGCCTAAGCCCCTGGGGGGGCAGCCAACCGAAAAAGGTGGCGGGCTCCTCGATTCTGAGTTCACGGTTCTTGATCACTCTCTGTAGAGCCTCCCACACCCCCGGGTTAGCCAGCACGTCCCGATCGTAAAGGACCAGGTAGCCCCCGTTGGCACGGCTGATCGAGCCGGCCTTAATGTGGGTGAAATCGGTGATAAATCCCCCGAGCACGGGGCGCTTCTCCACCACCCCCAAGAGATTGTGGTAGGTGGGGTTGGTCTCGAGGATAATGGGGGGCCCCTGGGTGTCGCTGTTATCGACGAACACATTGATCCGATAGGGAAGAAAGGGATCGGAGGCGGCCTCGACCGACTGCAGCGCTGCGAAGGGCGCGGCGGCCCGTTCTCCTTCTGCTCCTTTGATGAAGCGCGGCAGGTTCATCAGTATATGATCGCGGACCGCGATCAGGTAATGCACCACTTTTGGGTAGTCGCGGTATTTCTCTTTCAGTTCCGTTAGCGGGATGCGGACCAAATACTCGCCGGCCTGCTGTTCCAATGCCTGCAACCGATCGGCAATTTGCCGCTCTAACCTCTTCCCCTCCCGTAGCGCCTCTTCGACCTGCCGCTCAATCTCGCTGCGTTTTTCCTCTAGGGCCTTTTTCTTTTCCGGCTCCAGCGAGAGGTAGTCCTCCTCTTGCATGGGCCTCCCCTCCTTCAGAGGAATCAAAGCCATCCCCGACGGAGAAAAGCGCAGGGTAAAGCCGCTCGTCCGGGCCTCTTCCATGAGGCGTTCCATGATCTCCTGCTGTTTTTTTTGCGCCTGCTCGACCATGGCCTGGCGCTGGCGCGCAAACTCCTCGCTCTCAAAAGTCTTGCTGGCTTCGCGCTGCAGGGTTTGAACCAATTCTTCCATGTCCCGCTTTAAAACCTTGCCCCAGCCGCGGCGGATGTTGACGGCCTGCGGGCGGTCGGGGTCAATAAAGTTATAGACATAACACCAGTCTTCCGGGAACGGAGAATCCTCTTGGGGAATCCTTTTTTCTCCCGTGACCTTTTTCAGGAAGGCCTTGATGATGCTGGTCTTCCCGGTCCCCGTCAGGCCCGTGACGAAGATATTGAAACCGGGTTTGTTCACGCCCAGACCAAACTCAATGGCGCGTATGGCGCGCGCTTGACCGATGAAGTCCTCCAAGGGGGTCATGTCAGCGGTGCAGGTAAACGGGAGCAGCGAGGTGTCACAGCGCCAGGCGAGCCTTTGCGCCGGAATCCGGAATTGAGCGGTCATTTTGACCTCCTCACGGTGTATTGGGCTATAGAATATATTGTTTCGAGGACGCGGCGTCAACGTTTCCTCCTGTTGCCCCAGCGGCAAACTCCATCTATAATCCGTTTGGTGGTGCGAAAATTTCTCTACGCTTTTCTCCTGACCCTGGGATTCACCGGATGCGGATCTCGGCTCCCTGCCGAGATCCCGCTGCTCAAGCCGATGAGCGAGGACGACGAGGTACGCATCAGTCGTGAATTTCGTCGGGAAGCAAAGAAAAAACTCAAGCTTGTCCACCAACTAGAGGTTGAGCGCTACGTCGACCGGATTGGCCGCCGGCTCCTTTCCGTGATGGGGCCCCCGTCGTTTGATTACCGCTTCTTCGTAGTGGAGGACTCTCAACTCAATGCCTTTGCCGTGCCCGGGGGATCGATTTACGTTCACACCGGACTGATCGAGAGGGTTAAAAGCACCGATGAGCTTGCCGGCGTTCTCGGCCACGAACTCGTTCACGTGAAATCTCGCCACATGGCGCGCATCTCCGGGCCAGACCCTCTGAGCATACTAGCGCTTTTGGGGGTGTTTCTCTCCGGGGGTGGCGCCCAAGCGCAGGCCGCCGGCGTCCTCGGTCAGGCCCTCTCGGCAACGCGGCAGCTCTCTTACAGCCGCCAACTGGAGCAGGAAGCGGACACCCTGGGCGTAAGATACATGGCCGAGGCGGGCTATGACCCGCGAGCGGCGTTAGGATTCCTCAAGATCATCGATCAGGAGCGGATTCTGAATCCCGTCGATCTTCCCCCCTATTTGATGACCCATCCCCTGACTCAGGAACGGGTCACCAGAGTGGACGCCGTCGTACATTCCCTGAGGATCGGAGCTTCACGGCCCGAGGAATCCGACTCGATCAAAAAAATTCAGACCCTGCTGCGGCTGGAAAGGCACGATGCGGATGCGGTGATTGGGGAATACGAACGCCTCCTGGGCCAGAATCCGCAAAACGCCGAGGCTCTGTACATGCTGGGGCTCGCCCACGAGTATAAATCTCGGTGGCCTGAAGCGCAGCAGTTCCTAGAGAGGGCGCGGACGCTTAAGCCCAAAAGCCCCGGCATCGACCGGGAATTGGGCCATCTCTATACCCAGATCGGAGAATTTCGTTCAGCCCACGAGGCCCTTGATCGCGCACTCAGCGCAGACCCCAAGGAGCCCCTGAACTACCTCTGGCTCGGGGAACTCTTCGAGAAGGAGTCCAATTTCCCGGAGGCGGTCGCCGCTTTTTTAAGAGCCCATAACCTCTCGCCCCTTTGGCCCGAGCCACCGCAGCACTTGGGGGTGGTCTATGGCAAGATGAACCGGCTCGGCGACGCCCATTACTACTTGGCCCGCTCCCATTGGCTCGCGGACGAGGACGAGCTGGCCATCGCGAACCTGGAACGCGCCTTAAAGATTTTTGGGCCTACTACCGCGCGTGGACAACTCATCAAGGATGAGCTTGAGGCGATTAGGGCTAGGAGGAAATAAACTTGCTTTTCTGCCCTTGCTCCCGCTTCAATAAGAATTCGCGCAGGTAATCCGGATCAAATCCCAACAGGTCGCAAATGTTATTGAAGGAGAAAGGCCACCCGGTGCTCTCGTCCCCAACCCACTCGAGGGCATTCTGATAAAGCCCTTTGCCGATAGTGTTCTTTGTCCCGCGATACTTCTCCAGGCATTCCACCGCGTCTTTGAGAATGGCAAGCATGAGCTTCTTCTCGCCATCGAGCTGGCGGGATAAACCCCGATTGCCGAAGAACTGTGAAGGCAGATAGGCATCGGGCTCAATAATCCTGGCTAAGAAATCATCGTACATAAACAAACCATCAATTGGCGATATTAACCGATTACATATAACATATAGACTTTACCATTACAATAACCTTTTCCCGCTCTGGAGCAGGCCTCGTGGCGACAGCCGAAACCCCGCCATCCTGGCGCACGTGATACGCTTTCTTCCCTGAGAAAAAAATGATTAATAGAGGGCCAGGAAGGATTTTCTCTATGGGCAATACCGCAGAAGGCATTCGCTGGGATCTCAGCGACCTATTTGCCTCGCACGAGGACCCGCGCATCGAAGCGACGCTACAGGACTGCCGCAGTCGAGCCGAAGCTTTCGCCTCCCGGTTTCGCGGCGCGATCTATCGCCCCCAAGGACCTGCGCCGGAGAGCCTTCTCGAGGGACTCCGAGAACTGGAAGGGATCGAGGACATTCTGAGCCGGGTCTCAACCTATGCGGGCCTGCTCTACGCGGCAGACTCTTTAAGAGCCGATTTCCAGGATCTCGAGCAAAGAGTGGAGCAGCGAGCGACCAAGGTGAAAAACCTGCTGCTCTTTTTTGAGCTGGAATGGCTCGATCTCGATGATTCCGTGGCCGCACGGCTGATCCATCATCCGACCTTGAAGAACTACAGCCACTATCTCAAGAATCTGCGCCGCTTTCGCCCCCACAAACTCTCCGAGCCAGAGGAAAAAATCGTCAACGAAAAAGACAACACCGGTCGGAACGCGTTCGGTCGGCTCTTCTCCGAGATCACCTCCGCCTTGACCTTTGCCCTAGACCGCGACGGGAAACCCACCGAGCTTACCCTCAGCGAGATCCTCGCCCTCATGCATCACCCTGACCGGCAGCTTCGCCAGAGGGCCTGGGAATCACTCTTCGAAGGGCTTTCCCGCCATGAGCATGCGCTCGGCTTTATTTACGATACAATGATTCAGGACCACCTCACGATGGATCGTCTGCGGCGCTACCCTAACCCCATGATGGAGCGCCACCTTGCCAATGAGATTGACGCCGTAGCCGTGGAAAAAATGATCGAGGTCACGGAGGCCAATTACCCGCTTGCCCAGGCGTATTTCCGCCTGAAGGCGCGATTGCTCGATCTCCCGCGGATCGCGCTCTACGATCAATACGCTCCCGTGGGAAAAGAGCTTGCCCCCTTTTCTTTCTCCCGGGCCCAGGAGGTCATTTTGGAGGCTTTTGGCGCCTTCAGCCCTGTTTTTCTCTCCATCGCTGCCGAGTTTTTCGCCAAACGCTGGATCGACGCGGAGGTCCGCAAAGGCAAGCGGGGCGGAGCCTTCTGCGCTTCACCGTCTCCGCAGCTCCATCCCTATATCCTGTGCAATTACACCGACACGATGAGGGATGTCATGACCGTCGCGCACGAGCTCGGCCACGGTCTCCACGGCTACCTCAGCCGCGAACAGAGCTTTTTGAACTACGACACGCCGCTGACGACGGCTGAGACCGCCTCTGTATTCGGCGAGATGCTCGTGTTCCACTACCTCGTCGAGCACGAGTCGAACCCGCGGGTCAAGCTCGGGCTGCTCGCCGGCAAAATCGATGACGCCTTCGCCACAGTCTTTCGACAAAATGTCCTCACCCGCTTCGAGCAGGCAGTCTTCGCACGCCGGAGCCAGGGGCGGCTAACCCCCGAGACCATCGGGGTGCTCTGGGTTGAGGCCAACGAAAAATACTATGGCGACGCCGTGGAGATGGGGCCGGCCTATCGCTGGGGCTGGTCCTATATCCCCCACTTCATCCATACGCGCTTTTACTGCTATAGTTATGTCTTCGGCGAGCTTCTGGTCCTTTCCCTCTACCGCATGTACCGAGAACAGGGCAAAGATTTCGTCCCTCGATACCTTACCCTGCTGGAGGCAGGGGGCTCAGATAACCCCGAGGCGCTTCTCAGACCTCTAGGAGTGGATTTTCACGACCCAGCATTTTGGCAAAAAGGATTCGGTGAGATCCGGAGTTTGGTCCAGAGGGTTGAGACGCTAGCCGAACAAATCGGGCGGTAATGCAAGTGCCTTCCGCCCAATGAGTTTAAAGCCCCGTTACTCCAAGCGGGAGGAAATGTTCGTTTTTGCTTGCAAGCCGCCCCCAAATTGACATAATCGTACCTTATTGGATACTCTCCGCCCCAAAATCACGATCCGGGGCCAGTCCACGCTCTTCGCTAGTCACTTCCCCTCCCCCGGCGGTGGGATGGCAGGCGGTTATGAGGCCAATTTGTGAGTTCTCTGTTCCGCTACCTCAACAGGAACTTCCTGCTATCAATCCAGCGGTGTGCCGCAAGCGGCACACCGAAATAACTTAACAACCCATGTCTGATGCGGTCACCCCGCGCGCGCCCTCCGCGGCAGCGCTCTATCTGGCGCTCGTCCAGTTCCTGTTCGTCACGTGCTGGACTCTGTACGTCATATTTCTGCCCGAGCTGCTGGAGACCGCGGGGCTGTCCCGACGCTATGTTCCATGGATATTGATTCTCGATCAGTTCACCTTCATGGTGATGGACGTCGTCACCGGGGTGGCGGCGGATCGCGCGGGGCGCATGTTGGGGCGCATCGGCCCGTTGATCATCGGCTTGACGACGATTTCGTGCGTCGCTTTTCTGCTGATCCCGTATACCGCAGGCTGGGGCGAATTTTCGACCGCCGCTTTGCTCACGCTGATCCTGGTGTGGACGGCGACCTCTTCAGCCCTGCGCGCCCCGCCCTGGGTGCTTTTGAGCCGCCACGCCGCGGCGCCCAGCGTGCCGTGGATGAACGCATTGATGCTGACCGGGCTGGCCGTCGGCGGCGCGCTTGCGCCGTACCTCGGGATCACGCTGAAGAACCTCGATCCGCGCCTGCCGTTCGCTGCTTCGAGCCTGACGTTGCTCGCCACGACCGTCGGACCGATCTGGGTCGAACGCGCGCTGTCGCGGCAGCCGGCCCCGCCGCCAACCGCGTCGGTACGGCTCGCCGCCGGCTCGTGGGTGTTTGCCGCGGGTTGCCTGCTGCTCGCGCTCGGTTTCCAGCTCCACTTTTTGCTCAACAGCGCCGGACAGTACCTGCGCGTCGCCGTTCCGGAGCGTTTGCCTTACCTGATACCGATGTTCTGGATCGGTTTCAATCTTGCGATGTTCCCGGGGGCGGCGCTTGCCAGGCGTTACGGGACGCTGCCCGTGATCGCGGCAGCCGCGTTGATCGGGGCCGCCGCCACGCTGGCGAGTGTGCTGGTCCGGGACCTCGATTCCCTGCTCGCCGCGCAGTTCACTGCGGGCGGCGCATGGGGCTGCATCCTGATGGCGAGTTTTTCCGCGGCGCTGGAGTACGGCCGCAGCGGGCGCGAAGGCCTGGCGCTGGGCCTGTTGTTCGCGGCACTGGCTGGCGCTGCGCTGGCACGTATCGCGGCAGTCGCGGCGGAAATCAACAAGGTCTCCGGCCTCGCCTCGGACCTGGAATGGGCGCCTTTTGTGCTATGGTTCGCTGGAGGAGTGCTGTTCGCCGCGCTTGCATTCATCTCCGCACGCCGCGCCGCGCCCGGTTGAAGATTTCGGAGGATTTGCTTGACTGTCCGCCTTGCGCTGCGCCTGTTCCCGGCTCTGCTCGCAGAGTTGGTCCTACTTTATCAGGAAGGTCTATGAAACGGACCCCCTGACCTGCGTCCATTCACTTCATCTTGAACGCCGGCGGTAAGACCTCATCAACCCCCTTGCCTGTCCAGTGCCACTTCGGGACCCCGGCCCAGATCTCCTCGGCACGCGCCTGGAGCTTCTCGATGAGCTCGTCTTCGTTGACGCGCAAGCACGTACCCTGATCGACGAGGATCTCCCCATCGACGATGACGGTCCGGACGTCTCGGCCCGCGGCGGTCTCAACCAGCGCTTTGATCGGATCACGCACGGCGCCGAAAGCGATATCCCTGAGATTGATTATCGTGATGTCTGCCTTTGCCCCTTTCTGAAGCCTGCCCAAGTCGTCTCTCCCGATCAACCTTGCGCCGCCGACCGTGGCGGCGTTGAAGACATCCCTCGGATGGCCGGCGATAAAGCTCTTATCCACGAGGCGCGATACCAAAGCCGCATAGCGCATCTCAGAGATGATATCTTTGGGGAACGTGTCGGTACCGATTCCGACATTGATCCCGGCTTTGAGATAGCGGTCGAAGGACTCCATGGCGACACCTATCTTGAGGTACTTTAGGGGGCTATGGGCCACCGAGGCGCCTGAGTCCGTAATTCGCTTGAGATCGTCGCCATAGGGATAAGCGGTCCAGCTATGGCCCGTAAGAAAGACGCAGTGGGAAAGGGAAACTTCGGGATCGAGAAAACCGATTTTGCCCAGAAGCTCCACGGGCGTCAAGCGATAGCGACGCATGACGGCGTGAAACTCGATCAGGTTAATGGCCGCGTGGATCTGCACGCGCACCCCCAGCTCCTTGGCGGCCTTCCGGGTCTCCTTGAGAAGCTCCGGCGTGCAGGTATCCACATGGCCGGGAAACAGCATGGTCTGAACCCGTCCGCCGCAGGCGCCGTGGTATCTTTTGACAAAGTCCACCGCCCCCTTGAGCCCGGCACTGCCGCGCTCATCGCTCCAATCGTACTCCAGCCTTCCCTCGCGATCATGGAAGAAGTCGACGTTCTTATAGCTCGGACCGGTATAACAGCGGATCCCCAATGCTCCCACCATCTCCACGTAGCGCTCAGGATCACCTCCCGGGCCACCGATTTCCAGCGTGGTGGTGACGCCGCTTTTGAGCAAGTGAACGAGAGAAAAGCGCTGCCCGACATCCACATCCTTCAGATGAGCCTGCTTGCCCCCTTCCCGGGTAGGCGCGCCGTGAGCCAGATAATTAGAAGCAAAGAAGTCCGGCTTGTCGGGCTCATTCAAGAGATAATCGCCGGCATTGCTGCCGGAATGAAAATGGGTGTCGATGAAGCCTGGGGAGACGAGGCAGCCCTTGGCGTCGATGCGCCGGTCCACCGGATCCGCGAATTGCTTGCCTACATGGACAACCCGGTCATTCTCGAAAACCACCACGCCATCCTTGATGACCTCGTGCTCTTTCCCGTTGAATCCGACGGCATAACCGCCTTGGATAAGTGTTTTCATGGCATCCCTTTGCTATCGCGGTTGCTTTAGAGTTCTCTGACGTAGTGCCGTTTGTGGTCACTCTAGGCCAAGGACTCCATAAGCCTCCCCTAACCCGTGATCTTCTCCCGAGTGCCCGGGGACTTGAGGCCGAACCAGGCCATGGACTGGATGCTGCAGACGGCCACGGCGCCTGTGCCCTCCTCGATGGCCGGCGTGCTCTTACTACTTCGTGAAGCCAAGGATTTTACCGTATTGCCCCGCGAGCTTATCGATCATCTCCGCCTGATCTTGGGTCATGTAAACCATCTGATGTTTCTGGGCATACTTATAGACCGTAGTCCCCGGAACAAAGGCAGAGCTCTGCCCGCCGTACTTATCCCAGACCTCCTGGGCCTCGAGCGTGTTAAGAAACACGGCAAAAAGATGGCCCACGTTAGGATGGCGAGCGCCTTTCGGGACTCCCGCGTGGTAGGCGGGAGCGATGACAGGCTCAATCCCCTCGGCATGGACGATGGGCGCGCCGGTCGCTTTCGCCCGATGAATGAAGCTATCGGTTAGTGTCGCCGCCACCAGGATCTCCCCCACTTGGAGACGGGTATAAATCTGGCCCAGCAACCCTAGATTCGGTTCCTGCTTGACGAGCGCCCGCACGTACTCGGTCGCTTTTTTCTCGCCCCAGGGTCCGGCAGCTAGACGTGAAAAGTGGTGAGCAGCGTTGGTTATACCCAGTTTACCGCCTTTCCATTTCGGATCCAGGAGGTCCTCCCAGCTCTTCGGCACGTCCTTTGCGGGCAAGATCTTGTTGTTGTAGGCGGGAAGAACGATCTGGTGGGCAAAGGAGACCGTACCGTTGTCGTATTGGATGACTCGGGGATCGACCCCAACCGCTCTATAGTCGAAGGTCTGGTGCAGCTTCCTGACCCACAGCGTGGCGTGGTGGGCATCGGTTACGACCATCAGATCCCATTCAGGGGCCACACCCGTAGGCGCACGGACTACGATCTTCGCCACGTCGCCCGGCATGTCTCCCGCGGGGCTATAATTCAGCTTGATATTAAGGCCGTACTTGCGGTTGAAGGCCTCGGCTAGAGCCTGCGCGCCCTGGGGTGTCAAAGTGGATGGACCGTAAAACTCGATCGTCCCCTCCTTCCGGGCCGCGGCCACGACCTCGTTTAGGGTAACGGCCTTCAGCCAGGTAGCCCACCCGAGCACAATCGATAAAAACAAAACGCCAATCAGAAAAAATCTTCTCGTCTTCATCTTTTACCTCCCGACCGCGCAGACAGCGCGCGGCAATTTGGGTTGTTCCCAGTCGAAATGAAATGAATGAATTTGTTTTTGACACCTCAACGCCGAGAACTGAAAATTGCCTCTGACAACCAGATGCCAAGCCGCATTCAAGAGCGCCAAAGGGCGACCAGAAGTGGCGCGGCTCACCATTTTGGTTAGGACCATATACGATACAGGCCTGCTGCGTCAACGTGCGCTCGGCTTCCAGGCAGACCCGGACGTAAGCAGTTAAGGAAGTGGCGCAGTGCCGGAGATTTGCAAAACAACTGAAAAAGAGTTAATCGACCAAAGCGTGTGAGAGCTACTTTCTCGAACAAAAAAGGAGTTTCCTTAGACCCTTGGGCATTCCTCGCAATCCTACTTAAAAAGTAGCTTTGTGAGAAAGCCTTTTTACAGTCGTAAAATCGGCTTTTCACAGCCGTCATTCAGGAGGTTCAACCTATGAAAAAGGGGGTTTTGTTGGCTTTCTTGCTGCCTTTTGCGCTGTTCTCGTTTCAATCCCCTGCGCAAGCCCAGACTTTCCGCATCGGTTACACGGCTAAAGTCTTAACCTATCTTCCTCTCTTTGTGGGATGGAAGAAAGGCTTTTATCAAGCGGAGGGGCTGCGCGGGGACGTCATTCAGATGTTCAGTGGCGGCGTGCATATCCAGGCCCTAGCCACAGGTGAACTGCAGTTTGGCACGTTTAATCCCGACAGCATCATTCTCTTTAATGAGAAGGGGGGTAACCTCAAGATCATAGCCGGCGTTGCCAACGCTGCTCCCTACCTTCTGATCGGAGGAAAAAAATTTAAGCGGGTGGAAGACCTCAAAGGGGAGAAGCTTGCGGCCTCGGCGCTCAGAGGCGGAACGGGATCGCTTCTCACGGCGTACCTGAGGGCCAAGGGGTTAGTTTATCCCCGCGACTACGCCATTGTCGTCATCCCCGGTGGAACTCCAGCCTTCCTCTCGGCCCTGGAAAGCGGAGCCATCGCCGGGGCGGTTTTGGGCACACCCTTCTCGGACATGGCCCTTGACCGCGGACTCAACTTGATCGGAGAGATTCTTGAGGTACTTCCCAGGTATCAGTTCAATGCCATCAATGTGGACCCTGCCTGGGCGGACAAGAACAGCGCCACGGTGGTCAAGGTCCTCAAGGCACATATACGCAGCCTCCGTTGGATTTATGAGCGCCCGGACGAGGCGGCGCAACTGTTCACCAGCGAGGCAGGGGCGAAACCACCCTATCCCCGCAGGGGCATAGACTATTTCACGAGGAACAAGGTCTTCCCCACAGATGGCGCTCTGACGCTTGAAGGCTTGATGGCGAACCTACAGGTGCTAGGAAGAGACGGTCTACTGAAAGAGCCTCTACCGCCTCCAGAGAAGTACGTCGATCTTAGCTATCTTAAGCAGGCCCAGAGAGAACTCGGCATGTAAGGAGGCAGAATTGCCCCCTGACAAATAGGTGCGAGGCCGGTCTCCAAACGCCGGGCGAGCGAGTATGTCCACGACTGCGAGGGGGTGCTTCACCTGTGAGGCGGAGGAGAAGCTACTGACGCAAGCGATCGAGTTTGTCGGGGAGGAGCGGATCATGATCTCGGCCGACATGCCCCACGGGGAGGCGCGGGCTGGTTTTATTTGAGTTCGCTGCCCCAGAGCTCTTTTAGAAAACCGCTTTTTTCCAGTTCCGCGGCAAAGGCATTGTCGTAAAGCTCTTCGGCCTTTTTTCTCACCATTGTACCGCCCTGGCGGGCAAGCTCCACCGCTTCGGTCATGGCCGATTCGGGAATCGTCATACGCCGGTCCACAATCTCCCTGGCGTACACGTTATAGGATACCTGGAGTGCCTCCTGGTCCTTAACTTTCATCGCCTTCGCGATGGACGCTTTGGCTCTGTCAGGGTTTTTTTCCACGAAGTGGACGGCTTCGGCAAAGGCCGCAACCACCCTCTGGACCAGTTCCGGGCGTTCTCGAAGGATCTTGTGGCTCGCGTGAACCGAGCTGTAGATGAAGGGTAGATCCAGGTCGATCAGTCGATAGATGACGTTGAAGCCGTCTTTTTTCGCCCGCGCGTCCAGGGGCGGGGTCACGACGATCGCGTGGACCACGCCAGCGGCCATCGCTTGATAACGTTCGGACTGGCTCCCGCCGATAGGCCGGATGGTGACCTCATCCGTGGTTAGATTAAACTTTCGAATCACTGCCCGGGAAAGTCGGGCGCTCAGGTCCCCGGGCCGGGTGACGCCGATGGTTTTTCCACGGAGATCCTCCCCCCTGCGGATCTCTTTGTGACCCACCAGCACATAGGGAAGCTTGACGAGCGGAGCCGCAACGAGCTTGGCCTCGATCCCCGAGGCCAGGCCGGGGATGGTAGCGTCAGCGGCGCAGTAGAGAAACTGGACCTCATCGGCGGCCAGGGCGGCCAGAGAGGGCCCGCTGCCACGAATATAAATAGGCTCGAGCCGGACGCCGTATTTGTCGAAAAGGCCGTTATCGAGGGCGGTGTAAAGGTGCACAAAGCCGCCCGAAACGGCACAGGTAGCAATTCTTAAGGAGACGGGTCGCTCGCCCGGCTTGACGAGATAGGGGTTGGCCCACGCCCGCAGGGCAAAGACCAGAGCAACCGCAATCAAGGCAAAGGCCAGCTTGCCTGTCGCCACTACGAAGAGAGCCGTGCCGCGCTTAAAAGGCCCCCGACAACGAACGCGCTTCATGAATAACTCCTTTCTGCTAAAGTGATGCGCGCTACACATTGAAGCGAAAGCGGACGATATCTCCGTCCCGAACCAGGTAGTCCTTCCCCTCCAGCCGCAGCTTCCCTGCTTCGCGACACTTCGCATCGCTCCCCAGCGCGACAAAATCTTCGTAGGCAACCACCTCTGCCCGGATAAATCCGCGCTCCATATCCGTGTGGATTTT
>MGSI01000129.1 GCA_001798455.1 Deltaproteobacteria bacterium RIFCSPLOWO2_02_FULL_57_26
CGAAGACCAAGATGATCGCCCGTTCAATCTCGTCCCCATGGTAGAACTTGCCCCAATTGAATGTCGTCACGTTCGTGACCGCATCTGCCTGAGCGATCTGCCGCGCAAGCTCTCTGATTACCGCAGGAGCGGTGCCCGTAACTGTCGTGACCTTTTCCGGCTTGTAGTCTTGGAGATGGGCGTTGAGAAACTCGAAGACGGGTTTGACTTCGACAATGCCGCTGGTTGTCATGACCCGGTAGGTTCCCTCCAGGGCGGGGACATTATCGCCCAGGGCAAGGGTCTGCCGCGGAGCTTCTTTCATCTGGCCGGAGCTAAGGTCCCAGAAATAGTGGATGTTATCCCGACCGCTCCGTTTGAGGTCGGCTTCCCTGAGAAACTTCCGGGTATCTGTCCGAACCAGGAGCGGAAGGTCAGTCTGCTCGCGCAGGAAGTCCTCCTTGTGGAGCCGCTCTTCGACGATGACCTGAGCCATAGCAAGCGCCAGCGCGGCGTCCGTTCCTATGTTCACCGGCACCCACTGATCGGCGTGGATGGCAGAGGGACTGTAGTCCGGGGCAATGCAAACGATGCGGGTGCCGTTATAGCGAGCCTCCGTCAACAGGTGAAAATTGGAAATGTTGGTATAGGCGGGATTTCCACCCCATATGAGGACCAGATTGGCGTACCACCAGTTATCAACCGAGCCCCCCACGTAGGGCTGCCCGAACACCTGGGCCACGCCTTGATGCTCATCCCCCAAGTCCGCCATGATACTGGTGAACGGAATGCCCAAGACGCTCATCAGTCCCTCTATTCCGACCGATTCGCTGCCCAGGGTTCCGCTGCCAGAAACGCGCAGGACGGTGTCCAGCCCGTCCGTGGTGAAAATGTCGATGAGCTTATCCGAAATCTCCTCTAAGGCCTGATCCCAGGAGATCCTCTGCCATTTGCCTTCGCCCCGCTCTCCCACGCGCTTGAACGGATAAAGAATCCGGGTCGCGTCGTAAGACCGCTGGGGCATCACCAGCCCCTTCTGGCAACCCCGCGGCTCCCACTCCGGGACATCCGGGTCACTGGAATGAGGATGGGTATTGCTTTGCTCTACGCGAACGAGCATGCCATCCTTGACATAGGCGTTGAGGATGCACGGTTTCTGGTAGGAACAGTTGTTGTGGCAGGTAACCTTAACAACGCGATCCCACTCCAAGGCAGAGTTTTGCCCCGGCTGTTGATTGGTCACGGATCTCACCCCCTTCGATTGCTTGAGCAGCTCACCCTACCGCCCTCTTCACCTCCACGCGCGTTCCCCGGTCGCTGAAGCCGGGGTAGTTGCTCATCGTGATCGGACGAATCTGAAAGTAATCCCCAGCCAGTTCGATAGGGTTCATCGGAGAGGCCATAACGCTCTTGAAATGGCGCCAGCCGTCGAACTGATAGTTCTCCCAGGAGTGGTACATGATCACTTGCCCGGTCTTGACCGAAGGCGAAACCGTCGCGTGCACGTTAAATGAGGCAACGTCATTGCGCACTTCCACAACATCACCATCGCGGATTCCTCTGGTTGAGGCATCCTGCGCGCTCATGAACATCGCGGGCTCGCCTCGTTGGAGTTGGAGGAGCAGCGATTCGTCGACTTGGTCGCTGTGGATGCTCCAGCGCGCATGCCCGCCGGTGATCATCAGAGGATAATCGCCCCCCGCCTTGGGAGGGTCCTTGTGGACCGGCAGGTCTTCCCCGAGCTCGCGAAACAGATCATGGTCGATCAAGAACTGAATGCGCCGGGTGAGGGTCGGATAGGGATCCTTCCTTTCGGTATGCCAGGTGAGCGGCACCACTGGCTCCCCGGGAACGATGTCGCAGGTATTCCCAATCGAGCGCATGCCGGTGCCAACGCCGGTGTAAGAGGCGATCCCGCGCTCCTTGAACTCCTCCCAATCAATCTCCTCGACATTGGAGGCGTTCAAGAATGCATCGCGGGCAATCCCCTCCTCGTCGTCTTCGCTATAGAGACCGCCAAAAGTCACCTTGTCCTCCAGGCCGGAAAAACGGTGCTCCACCCCGCTAGCATTCACGTAACTTTCCACGCCCCGCTCCCTTGCACGCTCTTCGACCTTCCGGGCAAGTAGACAGAACATCTTCCACTCGCCCAGCGATTCGTAGAGCGGCTCGGTCGCCTGATTGACTACATGGACGAAGGGTTGCACGGGCATCCCCATCATAAAGGTGGAGGTTTTCTCGTACCAGCTACAGGCGGGAAGAACCAGATCGGCGTAAAGCGCCGAGGCGTTCCAGCGCCAATCGACGGACACCAGCAAGCGGAGCTTGGGCAAGAAAGTTTCGAGCAGAGAGTTAGTACAGCGAGCCCGGCGCAGGAAATTGCCCCCCAGGGCGAACATCACTCTGGGCTCCTTCTCGGGCCCGGGCGAGAGAAACTGCCATTTTTTCTCGAAGGCTTCGCGGACGTATTCTTTGATCGGCCGCTTGAGATAGGGATCCCACTCCGGGTGCTTGGCGCAAAGATCAAGGATCCCGCCATGGAGGTAGTACATGAGCGAAGTCGGCGTGATCCCCCCCGAGGCAAACGCCTGGTGGACGTATTCATAGAGAATCATCTCGTCGGTGTAACCTTCTTCCCGCCACTGCGCGAAGCGGGGGTCTCCCCCGGCCGCGGAGAGGATGATCTGGTCGCCGCGCTTCTCGAGGCCTCCCAAGGAAGTATCCAGGCCCATCATGGGAAAGGCGCTGAACGTGGCGCCCTTTCGCCCCATGTGGCCGCACAGAGCGAACACGAGCAGGATGGCGCGCTCGATAAGATCGCCGTGGTAATGTTTTCCCCAGTTCGCCGTGCTGATATTGACCACGCCCTCGGCTGCGGCGATCTCTCGCGCCAGCCCCTCGATCATCGAAGCGGAAACGCCCGTGACCCGGCTTGCTTGCTCCGGGGTATAGTTCTGGTCCAGATGACGGCGCAGTTGCTCCATGACCGGCTTTACGGCCACCGTGCCTTGCGGCGTCTCGACCCGATAGCTCCCTTCGAGCGCGGGAACAGCACCGTTTAACGCAAGCGTCTTTTTCGGCGCTTCGGCCAACTTTCCCGAGGCGAGATCCCAGAAGTAGAAGATATCCTCGCGTCCGCCAGCCTTGAGGTCCTTTTCGCGCAAAAACCTTCCCGTGGATTCCACGACCAAAAGCGGGAGGTCTGTCTGCTCACGAACAAAATCCGCCTTGAACAAATTCTCCCGCAGGATCACCTGGCACATCGCCAATGCCAGCGCGGCGTCGCTGCCGACGTTCACGGGCACCCACAGATCGGCATGGACCGCTGATGCGCTGTAGTCGGGCGAGATCGTGACGACCTTGGCCCCGTTGTAGCGAGCCTCAGCGATGAAGTGGAAGTTGGGGATATTCGTATAGGCCGGGTTGCCGCCCCAGATGAGGATCATGTTGGCGTAAAACCAGTTGTCCGCCGAATCCCCGACGATCACCTTCCCCAACGTGATCGCTACCCCCTGGTGATCGTCGCCGTTGTCCGCGGTCACATTGGACAGGGGCGACCCCAGGCCGATAAAGAAGGCGGTCGGGGCGGTCCCCTCGCTGCCGACGTTCATGACGCGGGTGCCGCCCGATTGCACGATGGTGTCGGGGCCCTCTTTGACGCAGGTATCGATGATGGCGTCGGAAACCTCGGTCAGGGCTTCATCCCAACTGACGCGCTTCCATTTTCCCTCGCCGCGCTTCCCGACCCGTTTCATCGGGTACTTGATCCGCGTGGGATCGTACATCCGGTGGACATAGCAGGCGCCTTTCTGGCAGCCCCGCGGGTTGAAATCCGGTGCGAGCGGGTCGTTCAGCCGCGGGTAATTGGCCGCTTGCTCTTCCCTGAGCACCACGCCGTCTTTGACGTAAATGTTGAAGTTGCAGGCCTGCTGGTACCAGCAGTTGGTAAGATGCGAGCCTTTGACCACGCGATCCCACTCCCAAGCTTTCTGGCGCATCTCGCTCAGGGAGAACTCGGAGAGATCGCTCAGGTCTCCATTGCCAAGCTCCAAACCCTCCAACTCCAGCGTAAGATCCGCCATGACTTTCTCCCAGCCCTATACGGCCTGTAAATGAGCGAGTTCCCTCTGGCAAAAGGTCGCGCTTAGCTGCGCCAGACCGGAATAGAACGGCACCCCGGTCCCGCCGACCTTCTCCGCCACCGTTGCCACAAAGTCATTCAGGTGGAAGCGCAAAAAATCTCGTTCGGCCTTTTGGTAAGCGCCCCGCTCCTTGCCCTGTAGAAGAGACTCTGCCTCCTTGAATGTCAGGAGGTGCATGAACTCGAGCTCGGAAGCCAGATGGTCGGGTCGATCCCGCCGTTCAGTGGAGAGGCGAAGTCCAAAGTGATGATAGAACCGCAAGATCTCCTCCATCACTTTCATACGCCCGCCGCCACTCTCCGCTTCGTAGAGAAAACAAGGAGGACCGTGCGCTCCGCCCACATCGAATAGTTCGATGTAGTGGCTCTGGAATTCCTCGTAGCTCAACCCCGTGCCACGGCCCAATGGATCTGCCTTCAGGCCGTTATAGGGAAGCTGCGCGAGCGCCTGCTGAACTTCATCCGCAAATTGCCCGCTCTTCACGCTCTCGTACCGCTCCGGAGTCGGAAAGCGGAAACCCTTGGAAATAAGCGAGTACAAGCCACTGCGGCCCCCTATTTGCGTTTGCTCCGGTCCGTTGAGTTCCAATCGATCCGTTTTCATGACGGCCTCACCTCACTAGGATCTTTGACAAAAGGTCCGAGAAGCTCTTGCCACCTTCTGGCAATGAGGATGTCCACGAGCTCAGAGCTTTCCTTTCTCCTCCTTTTCTCCATCTCTTCTTTCAAACGATCCAGAGCCCCATCGATTCCCGGCCCAAAGAGACTCCGAAGGAATTCCGTCGGGATGCGGGGTTTGGACTCGTCAACCTCACCGTCCCCATTCAGTACGGGAGGGGCCAGAGGAGGGACGTAGTAGACATTGGGTTTGGTGCCGAACTCAGCGTGAAGCGGCAACGCGACCTTCCATTTCTCAACGAGCTTATGGACAGGTCCGTCGGCGTCATCCAAGAAGCCAACCCAGATGCAGCGGCCCGGACATTGTCTGACGCACGCCGGGGCAACCTCCTGCTCCATCCTGGGCAGGCAGCCGTTACACTTTTGCGCCACATTGCGCAGCGGGTTCTTGTAGATCTCCTTATAAGGACAACCCTGCATGCAAACCGGCGTGGGGCAGGCCTCACACTTCTCGCTGTCGACGATAAGCACCAACCCATCTTCCACACGCTTGTGAATCGCGTCGTAGGGACAAGCTTCCGCGCAGGCCGGACGCGTGCAGTGGTTGCAAAGGCGCGGCATGTAAAAGAAATAGGCATTGGGGTATTCACCGCTGGCAATGTCCTCTTCCCAGTTGGGCCCCCACCCGGGACTCTCGCGTGGGGCCAAATGAACGGCGTTGCCCTTGCCGCCAAAGAACACTTCCTCGTAGTTGAACTCCATGGGCTTGCCGTAATCCTCCGCCGCAGCCGCCCTCCCTAGTCGGAGCTTTCCGTCCCCATCGTAGCCTCCCCCCATCTTTTCCCAATCCTTCGGATACCCCCGCCCTGGCAGCGTGTTCACCTTCATCCACCACATGTGGTCCATCCCTTTGTCGTTGGTCCACAAGGTCTTGCACGCGATCGTGCACGTGTGGCATCCCATGCACTTGTTAAGGTCGACAACAAATGCGATCTGCCTTTCCGATTTGGGCATACTTCCCCCTTCCACCCGTTACTGGGTTGAAAAAAATAGGATTGAGATATGGAATTGGCTGAGAATTATCCGGGACCGCGTTGGAAATTGGCGACTCATGAAAAACGCCACCTTATCAAACACTGAAATGACTGATTTGAAAGAGCCCGTTGACCAGCCTGCCGACTTTAGCCAGACTGCGAAGCATAATCTGTGCCACGAGGAACGAGAAACATTCGCAACGAAAGAGGCTGATGTTTTCTTAAAATTTGCAAAAAAGGGCGGGAGATTTCCTTAAAATAAGAAAGCGCATTTGATTTCGACTTCAAAAATGATTGATCGCGCTGGCATACAAGTTGCGTGTCCCCTTCCGCAGGATCTCCCAACAGTAGAGAGAAAACGCCTTGAAGGTAAATGTTCATTTCTACGGTTTCGTGCGCGATGTCGTAGACACATCAAGGATCGCTATCGAGACCTCCCAGGATATAAGCGTGCGAGAGCTCCTTGACCTGGCCTCGAAAAGATTCGGGGAAGCGCTGCGCGAACGCTTGCTGAGCGGCAGCGGGGAGCTGCAAGCCAACGTACGGGTCTTCGTCGGGGAAGACGAGACGGCCTCGCTGGAAACCCCGATCAGCGACGGGCAA
>MGSI01000130.1:0-1547 GCA_001798455.1 Deltaproteobacteria bacterium RIFCSPLOWO2_02_FULL_57_26
CATACGTCCTGGCGCTCGCCGGCGTATACGTTCTGGCGCTTGTCATCGACGCGCTTGCGCCCAGCTTCCAAGGCACGAAGAGCCAAATTCAGGCTCTCAAAGTCGCAGCCTATTCCAGCACCGCGGCCTGGCTGGCCGGCGTTTTCAACCTGATACCTGTGCTAGCCTTCCTGCAAATCCTGGGTCTCTATAGTCTTTACCTTCTTTACTTGGGACTTCCCGTCCTGATGAAAGTGCCCCAGGACAAGGCGTTGATTTATACGGTTGTCGTAATCGTCGCCGCGATTGTGATCTTCGGTGTTATCGGCGCAGTCGGCAGCTCATTCGTCTCTTACCCCTCACCCGGCATGATGCCTAGAATACCGTAATGAGAGATCTAATTAGCAAAAAAGGGTCAGAGTCGTTTTCACGAACAAAGCTGTTAAGGCCTCCAGCGTAAGGGCTGTTTCTAGTTTCGCGTCTCGGGTTTCGGGTTTAACTCTATCCTTCGACCTTTCGATTTCACTCAAGGCCGTGAGCCAGTCGAACGGTGAACGCAGGATCGACCCTGAGCGGTTCGGCTGAGCTCACCGTCGAAGCCAAGGCCGAACGGGTCGGAGCTCAAGACTCGAAACTGGCAACTGTGAAAGCGCACATGGGCCTTTTTCAGCGGCCTGTTTTATTGTGCAACAGGGGCTCTTATCTGGCGAGCTTATCCAGGATCGTGGTGTCGTAGAATTCTTTGGGCGCAGCCTTTGCCGCCTCCGGACGGACAGTCGATGCTAAAAAGTCAAGGATGCCTTGCAGCCCGGCATCGGAGACCTTGAGATCCTTGGTAAAGCCCGGCGGATTCGTCTCAAAGTCGTAGGTTTTCTGCAGCAAATCTGGATCGGATTGCTTCGTGTATTTCGTCAGCACATACATGGCAAGCTTTGGGTCCTCATACCAGCTTAGATTCGCTTGCCGCAGGGCTCGCAGCAAGCGCAGCCATGTATCCGCCCGGGGACGGATTCGATTTCTCTGAACCACAACGCCTGTGTTTTGATAAGGCCTGTCGTAGGTGTCTACCAGGCGGGAAAACCCTGACGAATCTGCCCTGAAGCTGAAAGGCGGAGCTAGCGTGACGCCGGCGACTTGATGCGACTGCAATGCCGGCCACAGGATTAGCGAACCCCCTAGGGCCAAAAACTGCACGTCTGCGAACTTTAACCCCATCTTCGTCAGGGCGACCCGCGCTCCGTAGTCTGTGGGAGTTCCCGGCCGATCTGTACCGACGATCTTGCCCCGGAGCTGGGTGGGGCTTTGGATCTCACGCTGCGCGTGGAAGGAGAAGATCATCTTGTTGTGCAATCCGGCAATAAAGGCGACATTGGCCCCACTCAGTACAGCCGGTATCACAGCCGGCGCTGAGATTACCAGGGCATCCACCTCGCCTGACACGAGGGTAGCCATGGCGGCTTTTGAGTCAACAAACACAAGTTTTGCATCCAGTCCCTCACGCTGGTATGCCCCGATCTCCGCCGCGATCCAGATAGGTGCCATGGTGGTCACCGGGGCCGCGTACGCAA
>MGSI01000130.1:1571-2562 GCA_001798455.1 Deltaproteobacteria bacterium RIFCSPLOWO2_02_FULL_57_26
AGATAGGTGCCATGGTGGTCACCGGGGCCGCGTACGCAATCCGGATCGTTTGCGGCTGTTCCTTTTGGGGCTCTGCAGATCCCGCATTGCCGAAGGCTGAGAAAACGAGAAGCCAAGAGATGCTCCAGATCACCGACGCGAGTCGACCCATGATTCCTTTCCTCCCCCCTTCTTTTGCCCTTGTGCGCAAACCATGTCAACCGGAAATGGTGTGTGGGTGATCTATACGAGTTTGTGTTTACCTCCACGGATTACCTTCGTTGCCTAAGGACGCCATCAGCTTTCCGTGTCCCCGGATGTCCTCTTTGATGTGAAGGCGATGAAGCGCGTACCAGATATTGCACAGCGAGCTGCTCAAAACAGGTTTGCCGGTTTCCCTTTCCAGAAGCGAGATACAGCTGATCGTAGGCCAACGATTGCAGGGAATAAAAATCCCATCCGCTTCGGAAGCGGCAAAATAAACTTTTCGGGCAATCTTGTACGCCGCATGCTCCGGCTGGTCGGACAATTCGGAGTTCCGCTCGATACCGAGACCTTCCGCCTTCAATACCGCAAATCCGGACGCGGACAGGAAATCACTGACCCGCCTGGTTAGCGGCTCTGGATATGGGGTCGCCACAACTATTTTCTTGAGCCCCATGTGCTTGAGCGCCTCGACTTCACACGTCATTCCGGCGGCCACGGGAACCCCGACTTTGGCCTCCAACTTGGCCGCAATCTCACGATCACTGCCGATCCCCAAGCGGGTGAATATCGGGGAGCCTCCGATGATGATGAATTCCGCGCCGCATTCGGCGAGGTCAACCGTCGCCTCTTCTATCCTCTCGAGCTGCCTTTCCAGATGATCGTCCACCAGTCGTCGGATGGTTCCCGTCGTGTTCAAAATCATGAACCCGTCCGGAAGAACCCGGTAAAATTCATAGACAAAAACATCACCCCTGGATGGGGCGACATGCCCGATTCGCGCTCTCCAACCGATCACCTTAACCTC
>MGSI01000130.1:2586-7836 GCA_001798455.1 Deltaproteobacteria bacterium RIFCSPLOWO2_02_FULL_57_26
ACCTCCTCAGTTCTGTGCCACCTATTGGCTGCGAGGGACATCGGTGACTTGAGACTCGCCAACCTGTCAGGCACCGGGAAACGCCAAACCTGCGGTTTTACCCGCTCGGGATTAGTATGGTCTTCAATCGTTGGACGAAGTCGGACTCCAACGCAAAAAACCTGCCGACAATCTTTTCGACCTCTTCGCCGCCCAGCGGATCGGTGTCTACATTCGCTTTTTTGGCTTCGGCCAGGTAGGCGGGATCCCGCAGCGTGTTCATAAAAGCGCGCCGGAGCTGCTGAAGGCGATCTTTCGGCATAGCCGGTGGCAAAGCGTAGAGCCACAGGATGGCGTTCATGTCGTAGGCGACCCGGATCATTTTACGCCCCTCTTCGCTCTTTGCGTAGTCAATGGCGTTGGGCACTTCCGTAAGCTCCGGATGTTTTTTCGGTAGCATCTGGAGTAGCATTTTGATGGCCCCGGACTGGATCTCTCTCGGCCAGGTCGCTTTGAAGGATTCCCAGGTGTTACAGACTCCGGCCACCTCTCCCGATTCTACAGCTAGACGGATATCAGCCGTGCCTTTGTAGCCGTCGACGACGACGAGAGGAAAGTTGAGCGCGGCTTTAAGGATTCTCGGCATATCGTCGGTGCTCACGGCTCCAGGCGCGCTGCCTCCCAGTTTGACCGGTTCTTTGGCGGCGAACCATTGTTCCAAGCTGCCAATCCCGCTTCCCTTTCGGAGGGCGCACACCGAGCTGGCCTGCACCGGCACGCCGAGCCACTCGGACTTTCTGGCGTCGAATTCGACTCCCTTGCGGCCTAGGATCTGCTGGACGACGAGCCCGCCGTTGAAAGTCCCGACCGTCAGGCCATCCGGCTTGGCTTTGTTGTAAATGTAATTGGCCGCGACCAGGCTGCCCGCTCCGGTCATGTTCTCGACGACGACAGTCGGGTTTCCCGGAATGTGCTTGCCGATATGGCGGCCGATCAGCCGGGTAAAAGCGTCAAAGCCTCCGCCCGGAGAAAATCCGACAACGAAGCGTAGGGTTTTCCCCTGATAAAAGTTTTCTTCCGCCGCGAGCAGCTTGTCGGCTGCAAACAGCCCCCACACCACAACCAGCAAGTTAAGGCACAATATTCTTCGACGCATGGACTTCACCTCCTGAACTCAGATTGAATAGAGATCCGAAAACGTCCAAATACTTGAACCCTGAGGCCGTGTTGAAGATCACGACTTCCGCATCGGGCTGAATCCATCGTTTCTCGACGAGCCGACGAAGCGCCGCGACCGTCGCGGCTCCCTCGGGGCAGAAAAAAAGGCCTTCCAGCTTGCCGGTTCGGGCAATCTCGGCCAGCATTTCCTCGTCGCTGACACTGAGAGCAGTGCCGTTGCTTTCACGGAGAACCCGCAGTATCAGAAAATCCGCAACCGCTTGAGGCACTCTCAAGCCCGAAGCGATCGTGCGGGCATCGCTCCAGGGCTCGGCCTTCTCTTTGCGCTCGTCAAAAGCCCGGACGATCGGCGCGCACCCGCTGGCCTGAACCGTGACTATGCGCGGCCTTTTGCCTTTGATCCAGCCGACCGCTTCCAATTCCGCGAACCCTTTCCACATGCCGATATGTCCGGTACCGCCTCCCGTGGGATAGATGATGACGTCCGGGAGGCGCCACCCAAGCTGCTCGGCGATCTCGAAGCCTATGGTCTTCTTCCCCTCCACCCGGTAGGGCTCCTTGAGTGTGGAGACATCAAACCAGCCTTCTTTTTCTTTTCCTTCGGCGATGATTCTTCCGCAGTCGCTGATCAGTCCTTCCACGAGCGTGAGATGCGCGCCGTATTTTTCAACTTCGATGATATTGGCTCTGGGCGTGTCCTTGGGCATGAAGACGTGGGCTTCAATTCCAGCACGGGCGGCGTAGGCGGATAGTGAGCCTCCGGCATTTCCGGCTGAAGGGATGGCGAGTCGCTTGATGCCGAATTCTTTGGCCATCGAGACGGCGATGCAAAGGCCGCGGTCTTTGAAAGAACCCGTCGGGTTTCTGGATTCATCCTTGATCCAGACTTTTTTGAGCCTGAGCTCGCGCGCGAGCCCCTTGGCCTCGATCAAAGGCGTAAAGCCCTCAACCAAAGAGACGATATTCCGGTCATCGCTGACCGGTAGGAATTCCCGGTACCGCCAGAGCGTTGGGGGTCGGCGCTCCAGGTCTGACGGCTTAACGGCGTGCGTGAGCTTTTCAAGGTCGTACTGAACTAGAAGCGGGGAGCCACACGAGCAAAGATTCGGAATTTTGCCGCACGGGAAGCGCCTGTCACAGCGGGGACACAGGACCTCTTTGGCGAAAGTCATGCCAGCCACAGTTACCACGACGGGCGAACGTTGAAAAGCGCCACGCGCTTGCGTTGACAAGCCGTCCTTCTATGGGTTATGAGGCGGGTAGTTCGGCAGACCGAGTCAAATTCGTGAAAAGGGGAATGCCGTGAAGAAGCGATTTTTGTGCTTAAGCGTAACGGTTGGGGTTGGGCTTTTGCTTGCCACATGGGTTGCACCTGGGCTCGCCCAGGAGGATTTTTACAGGGGCAAGACGGTCCGTATCGTGGTGGGATCGGCGGCAGGGGGCGGGTTTGACACCTATGCTCGGGCCATCGCGCGCCAGATGGGTAAACATATTCCGGGCAACCCCACGGTGATCGTCGAGAACATGACGGGCGCCGGCAGCTTGAGGGCGGCCAATTTCCTTTATCGAGTGGCCAAACCGGACGGTCTTACCATCGGCCATTTTCTCGGCGGCCTGCTTCTGGGCCAGGCGCTGGGCCGCGAGGGCATCGAGTTCGACGCGCGCAAGTTCGAATACCTGGGAGTGCCAGTCAGGGAAAGCAGCATCTGCGCGTTAAGCAAGAAAACTGGATTTTCAAACATCGAGCAGTGGCTGGCGGCAAAGACACCTGTCAAGCTGGGTGGGATCGCCCCCGGCAACGCTACGGATGACGTGCCGAAGATCCTCCAGGCCGGCATTGGACTGCCTATCCATTTGGTGTCCGGTTATAAAGGGACATCGGAAGTGAGGTTGGCGGTGGAGGGTGGCGAGGTCTTCGGTGTCTGTATGGGATGGGACTCCATCAAGGCCACCTGGCGTAAGGTTCTCGATTCGGGCGACGTGGCGATCGTGCTCCAGGCGACTGCCCGGCCCCATCCTGAGCTGCCAAAAATTCCTCTGGCGGTGAGCTTTGCCAAGACCCAGGAGGGGCGCCGGCTCATAGAAGTGGGCATCCAGGACATGAGCGCAATTTTCCGACCCTATGTTCTTCCTCCCGGTACTCCGAAGGACAGGATGGAAGTTCTTCGCCGTGCCTTCGTGGAAACACTGAAGGACCCGGAATTTCTGTCCGCCGCCGAGAAATCTCGCCTGAGCATCGACCCGGTGAGCGGCGAGGAGGTGAAGAAAATAGTTTCGGGGCTCTTCGAACTTCCGCCCTCGCTTGTGGCCAGGTTAAAGGAGACCCTCAAGTGGTGACGCCTTCATCCCGACAGGCCGTTGAAAAAGGCCCATCCGCGCTTTCGTTTACTTCCTTGAGGATTTGGCCCCAGGTAGGCCCCTTGTCAAGGGCGGTGCTTTGTTTTACAGCGCAAGCGATTCGGCTAGTCTTTGGCCGACGCCCTGAGCCCGGCGGGCGATCGGCGCTGGTCCCCTCCGCCGGGACTTCGTGGTAAATCTTCGCTCCGCTTTTCCTCAATTCCTCGGCCTTCTCTTTCATGCCGACTTCCAGCGCGGCCTTTTCGTCCAGACCTTTCTTGGCCTCCGGCTCAGAATGACACCCTAATTCAAATGATTTCTGAGACAGCACACTTGAGCACACTCATGAGCCTTTTACAGCTTATTTCTGACGATGATTTATCAGGAGAAGCTTAGAAATCTAAAGCAGCTCTAAGCTGCCGACAATCGAGCCACGCGCAGCTTCTTTCGACGCCGCTCCGCCTGCCAGAGGTCGTACTGAACCTGCTGATTCAGCCAGCTTTCGGCTGTGGTGTCGAACGCCATCGACAGGCGAACGGCCATCTCAGGGCTAATCCCCGCACGGCCATTCAGGATGCTTGACAATGTCTTGCGGCTCACGCCCAAGGCCTTAGCCGCTTCGGTTACACTCAAACCCAAAGGCTCCAGGCACAACTTCTTGAGTATTTCACCAGGATGGGGGGGATTGTGCATCAACATATTTCACCTCAATGGTAGTCCTCGTAATTCACGTTTTCGGCGTCTTTCCCAACAAAGGCAAACGTCACGCGCCAGTTACCACTCACTTTCACCGACCAAGTACCCTTTCGATCACCCCGCAATTCATGCAGCTCTAAACCAGGAAGATTCATATCCTTCGGATTGGTGGAACCGTTCAACCGACCTAGAATCAACCGCAGGCGTGCAGCGTGCTGGGGCTGAATTCCAGCTTTGCTCCCAGTGGCGAAGAACCGCTCCAAACCTTTGTGTTTGAAGCCTGTAATCACCCACTAAGCGTAACGTATATGGTTACGGCTTACAAGCGGCCTAATGGGGAAAAAGGAGCAGGCAGCTTTTCTATTGCCCGATGTGCCGCGAATAAGTTGCAAAATCCAGCCTGTCCCCTTTTCTTCCCCAGTTTCGCTATCAACTTCTTGCGTCGCGAGTTCCGTTCATATTCCTCGCCCCCGCTTGAAACTGAGTTTGAGATCTGCAATTTGCCATTTGAGATCCCGAAGGGCTTGCCTGTTGCCTTGTTAATCATTTCGCCCTACTTTGATCTGCGGTTTTTGCCTTTTGCATTTACCGAGCACGGAGCCCTAATGGCATCGATCACCACGAGCCCGGGCACGATTGTTTAGATTCCCGTGTCTAACCTCCGTGATCCCTGACCCAGTGGGCCCGGTGGGCTCGGGAACAAAATGAAACTGTGATATGTTCTCTTTACCGTTAGGACCGGATAGATCCGGGGCCGACCACCGGCGCCAGATGGAGAGAGAGATGAAAAGCTATCGCAAAGAGCTCTGGTTCAACACGCCGAGGCGCGTGGAGTTCGTTAACATCACGCCTCAGGTCGAGCAATGCCTGAAGGAGAGCGGCGTCCGTGAAGGAATCGCGTTAGTCAACGCGATGCACATCACGGCCTCGGTCTTCATCAATGATGACGAACGAGGCCTGCATCACGACTACGAGGCGTGGCTAGAAAAGCTGGCTCCCCACGAGCCGATCCGTCAGTACCGCCATAACGATACCGGGGAGGACAACGCGGATGCCCAC
>MGSI01000130.1:7880-12345 GCA_001798455.1 Deltaproteobacteria bacterium RIFCSPLOWO2_02_FULL_57_26
GGTGATGGGACGCGAGGTCGTGGTCGCGATCACTCACGGCAAGCTCGACTTCGGGCCCTGGGAGCAGATCTTTTACGGTGAGTTCGACGGCCGGCGCCGCAAGCGGGTCCTGGTAAAGATCATCGGCGAGTAACAGAATCAGCGACCAATCATTCAGCCTCCGCTTTTGTCGTCTCGCTCGCCATGCGCCTGTCACCCAAAACACACGGAGCTAAAAACCCTTGTCAGCGCGAGGGCGATTAGCATAAAATCGGCGCAATTTTGGGAAGTTCAAGCTCGCCCGGGGGGGGTGATGGTTGGCCGCAGAGGAGTGTCAGCCGTCTACCGGAAGGTGTTTTTAGTGCTTATGGTAAGTGCACACAAGACTGCCGAAGTTCTCTTACTAACCGGTGCCGGCTTCACAAAGAGTTTCGGAGGTTATCTTTCAAGCGAGATGTGGGCAGCGATTTTCAACCAGCCGGAGATTAAGAAGTATCCGGGGCTTAGAAAAGCTTTACTCTCGGATCCGAATCTGGACTATGAGTCCGTTTACGACAAGGTTCTGTCCCAGTCTGAAACTGCGCCGCGGTACACCGATGATGAGAAGCACGCCTTTTCAAGGGCAGTCTTTAACACATATGCTGCAATGCATGAGGAGATATGCGGACCGAGCAGCCCTGGTGCAACGCAAGGGGAAATAGCATGGAAATCTTTTTTTGCCAGATTTGGGGGCACTACCGGAGTCCGCGGGTTTTTTTTCACGCTGAACCACGACTTGTTCGTTGAGGAATATTTTAAGTTAACAACGGTGTCGCGGCGGTCAATCAGAGATGCGGTGCAGCTTTCAATCCCAGGGACCATAGCATCAAGTTGGTACAACGGTCGGCTATACAAAGATATCCTTAATGGTCGAAAAATGACCTTGCCCACTGCTGACAAGGTGCAAGGGTACAGAGACCAATTTGACAAGCCGAGATCTGATAATTTTGTGTACGTGAAGCTTCATGGTTCGTACGGTTGGGTCTTCCAAACGGAAAACGACGTAATGATCATTGGGCACGCGAAGAGCGAATTACTAAAAAGAGAACCCTTGCTTTGCTGGTATCTGTCCCTTTTTGAGAAAGTTATTAATGAGCCAGATCGAAGGTTGGTTGTGATCGGATATGGTTTCCGCGATGCCCATATCAACGAACTTCTGTGGCAGGCTGTACATCGCGGCCTTAGATTGTACGTGGTGTCCCCGAAAGAGGCAATGGAATTCAAGGAAGTGCTCGATGCGTTGAAGCAAAAGGTAACGATAAAGGGGAGGCAATCGTACACATCGGGAGAAATTTTGTGGTCCGGTCTGGACGGTTACTGTAAGGGCCAGGTCACAGATTTTTATGACGTGAAGCAGTCAGATCTGACCCCTAAAGGGAAGGCGTTTCTGGGGGGCCTTGGCCTGTATCCGTAACCCTGGAGGTATCGTTGGAATCAGACGCGACAATCTAAACACTCTTCCTCAATCTCGCCGTGTCCTCTGCGGCTGGAGGCCTTAGCGTCTCAGGCTGATTTCTGACCTTCCGTATCTAGCGGCTCTTTCTTTGACGAGAAATCTGATCTTCCGGTTCCTCGGCGCCCGCAACTTCTTTGAGATTGTCGCCTACCTGCAGAAAGAAGAAGGTCTTCACCTAAAAGTGCGCTCGGTGTAAGATCTGGGCGCGATCGAGCAAGGTCCGTCGTCGGTTTCTTGCGCGCCTTGCATCTGAGACCCTCGGCCAGGCTCAGGTCAAGCCTTTTTGACCGGCCTGGGATCAGGGTTTTTCAACACCCTGCCGGGTCAGGACATTAGCCTGAAGGCGATCTTCCCGCACAGGGGGTCAGGTCTAGCATCGAAGCAAGCTCCATGTTACGAAGAAAATTTAACGGGTCCGGGGTCTCTTCACATAACCCACAGCATGATCTCGGAGCGCTGTCTATCTCCCAGAGGCCATAAAAGCAGTTGCCACTGACTGATCACCAGACAGTATTCACCAATGTTGAGCCGCTGGCAGACGTATCGCACGCTTACTCCTCGTCCATGTGGGGATAGGGGAAATCCGTCGGCGGCACAAAATTTTCCTTCACTGTCCGCTGTGAGGTCCAGCGCAGCAGATTGAGTATCGAGCCGGCCTTGTCGTTGCTCCCTGAGGCCCGCGAGCCGCCGAAGGGCTGTTGGCCGACAACAGCGCCGGTGGGCTTGTCGTTAATGTAAAAATTCCCGGCGGCGTGGCGCAGAGCCGCACTCATGGTGACAATGGCGGCCCGGTCACGGGCGAAGATCGAGCCAGTCAGAGCGTAAGGACTGCCGGTATCGCAGAGGTGCAGCGCCTCGTCTAGGCGGGTGTCCTCGTACACGTACACCGTCAACACAGGGCCAAAGATCTCTTCGCGCATCAGGGTGGAGACCGGGTCCCGTGACACAATGACCGTCGGCTCGATGAAGTAGCCCACGGATTTGTCGCCGTGGCCGCCGCAGACGAGCTCGAAGCCGTCTGTGCCCCTGGCATACCCGATATAGCTCATGATGTTGTCAAAGGCCGGCCCGTCGATCACCGCGCTCATGAAGTTGCGGAAATCGAGTGGCGAGCCCATGCGAATACGGCTGATAGCGTGCTCCAGCGCCCCCCGCACTGCTGGCCACAGCGAACGTGGGATATACGCCCGTGAGGCAGCCGAGCATTTCTGCCCCTGGAACTCGAAAGCGCCCCGCACCAGGCCGGTCACCAGACTCGGGAGGTCGGCTGAGTGGTGCGCAAACACAAAATCCTTGCCGCCCGTCTCCCCTACAATGCGGGGATACGACTTGTAGTGCGCAATGTTTGCCCCAATGTGTTGCCACATCCCCTGCCACACTGCGGTTGACCCGGTAAAGTGGACCCCAGCCATCTCAGGGTACGCCAGCACCGGGTTGCCCACCTGGCCTCCACGGCCAGGCAGGAAGTTGATCACACCCGGTGGCAGACCGGCCTCTGCGAGCAGTTGCATGAGGTAATAGGCCGGCAGGAGTGCTGACGAGGCGGGTTTCCACAGCACCGTGTTGCCCATGAGGGCGGGTGCGGTCGGCAGGTTCCCGGCAATAGAAGTAAAGTTGAACGGGGTAACGGCAAAAATAAACCCTTCCAGTGGCCGGTACTCGGCGTAATCCCAGATGCCCCGCATCGAGCTCGGCTGCTCAGCGTACATCTGCCACATGTAGTAGGGATTGAAGCGCCAGAAGTCGATCAGCTCGCAGGCCGAGTCAATCTCCGCCTGGAACACTGTTTTTGATTGGTTGAGCATGGTGGCCGCGTTGAGCGTGTCGCGCCACGGCCCTGCCAGCAGCTCGGCCGCCTTGAGAAACACCGCCGCGCGGGCCTCCCAGGCCATCTCGGACCAGGTCTGCCACGCCGCACGGGCAGCCAGGACCGCCTGCTGCACCTCGGCGGCGCCAGCCTGGTGGGCTATGGCCAGGACGTGGCCGTGGTCGTGGGGACAGACCACCGACGTGGTCACCCCTGTGTAGAGCGTCTTGCCACCGATAATCACAGGAATCTCAACCTGTTCGCCAAGCATCTGCTGCAGCCGGTGCTTGAGGGCGGTGCGTTCGGCCGCCCCCGGCGCGTAAGCGTGAATCGGCTCGTTGATGGGTGCGGGAATGCGCATGATGCCATTTGCCATAATCGCTTCCTCCTCTTAGGGGGTTGACGCCTTCTGCCTGAGGGTGCGCAGCTGCTCGTAGAGCTTGTGCTCTTGGGCCGTCGTCCTTCTCTGAGCGCATCGCTCAACTTCTCCACTACCCTTTGCAGCAAACTTAACGGGGAGTTTTTTCACGTCACCGATAGCATGACCGCGGAGCGTTGTCTATTTCCCCGACGCCGTAAAGGCAGATGCCACTGATTGATCATCAGACAATTTGCTTTTGGGGCTTCGAGACGTCGCGCGGGCCTATGGCTTTACCCACATCGCTGAATCTACGGGCCTCAATCGGGAAAGCCTTTATAAAGCGCTTTCAAAGGGAAGGAATCCAAGAATCGGGACCGTCATGGACATTTTGTCCGCGCTGGGGTGCAGGATCAGGTTAGAGTCAACCAAGAGAGCAAGACGCAAAGCGGCCTGAACTTGCTCCAGCGTGAAGTTCGCATTTCAATTAGGAAAAAGGAAGGGTCAGGACATTAGCCTGAAAGCGCTCTTGCCGGCGTAGACGGCCCTTTTCCCAAGCTCCTCCTCGATCCGCAAAAGCTGGTTGTATTTCGCGGTCCTCTCGCCCCGGCAGGGAGCCCCGGTCTTGATCTGTCCGGCGTTGGTCGCAACGGCGAGATCGGCGATAGTGGCGTCCTCGGTCTCGCCCGAGCGGTGCGAGATCACCGTCGTGTAACCGGACTTTTTCGCGAGTTCCATCGTCTCCAGGGTTTCGGTCAGCGTGCCGATCTGGTTGACCTTGATCAGAATCGAGTTGGCCACTCCCAACTCTATCCCCCGCTGGAGC
>MGSI01000131.1:0-1045 GCA_001798455.1 Deltaproteobacteria bacterium RIFCSPLOWO2_02_FULL_57_26
AATTGTGGGAAAATTAGAGGATTCTATTGTCTGCGGATCTGCCGCAATTAGACTGAATTCTCCGTCAGACGAATCCTGCATCGTGCTTCTCCCCGTTAGCGGATGAAACAGTTTCGCTTTTTGGGGTGGGGGTGTCTTGAAGGATCTTTGGTGACACGAACTATTACGCTTTGTCCGTGTCCTTTTAGCACGATACCTCTGCAAGGTTCTTTTCGCCAGAAAGGGTGTCAGCTTAGGCGCGCACGCCCAACAGGCGGTCGAGCTCTCCCTGCGCGTCGAGCTCCTTAAGCTCCTGGAAGCCTCCCACAGGCTTGCCATCGATGAAGATTTGGGGAACGGTCGAGCGACCCGACATCTTTCGGGCTTCTTCCTGCAAAAGCTCGTCATCGGTCACATCGATCTCTTCAAAATCTACGCCCTTCACTCGCAGAAGCGACTTAGCGGCGCGGCAGTAAGAGCAGTAGTCCTTCGTATAGATCACAACCCTGGGCATCGCTTCACTTTCTCGCCAGCAACTCCTGGAGATGAGCGCGGACCTTCTCGACGAGGGTTCGGTTCTCCTCACCGGATAGATCGATGAATTTCTGGAAATGAAAACGCGCCCGGTCCAGTTCCCCTATCTCCTCCAACACCAGGGCCAGGTTATAGTGAGTCTGCGCGAAGGCCGAGTTAATCGCCAGGGCCTTTTCCAGAACCTCACGCGCCTCATGGGGTCGCTTCTGCGAACGGTACACCAAGCCTAAATTGTTATAGGTGCTCAAATGGTTGTGATCCAACGAGAGGGCCAGCTCATAGTTTCTTATCGCCTGCGTCCAATCCCCCTTGATCTGATAGATAACCCCCAGATTGTGATAGGCCCTGGGGTAACGCGAGTTCAGGGCAAGCGCCTTTTTCAATTCGGTGACGGCTTTGTCGTACAATCCCAGCTCCTTATAGACCACGCCTAAATTATTGTGGGCCTCGGCATAGAGAGGCCACATCTGAACCACTTTCTCGTACGCCCGGCGCGCCAGGGGAAAATTTTTCTCTTCCTGATAGAAAAGAG
>MGSI01000131.1:1064-28196 GCA_001798455.1 Deltaproteobacteria bacterium RIFCSPLOWO2_02_FULL_57_26
CGCCAGGGGAAAATTTTTCTCTTCCTGATAGAAAAGAGCGAGATTGAAATGACGCCGTACCTCTTCAGAGAGATCCGGTGCCACAGCAACCTTTGGCGCCTCGCTCTCTTTCGCGGACTCCCCGGTCTTGCGCCGTTCAGCAGGCTTTCTCAAGTCGTCACGCGCTTTGAGTTTCGCCGGCACGCGCTTTTCCTCGGCCTTTTCTAATTCTGGGCTTTTCTTTTCGGCTACCGCGGTTTCTCCTGCCTTTCCCGCCGGCGCTGTTTCCTCCAGAACGAGGGGCTCAACCGAAGCAATCGAAGGCGGAGGCGTAAGAATGAGCCCCGCGGGCCGATTGGCCGAGGCGACGGATGATCCGGTCGCGAGTGGTCCGGCTCTCGGACCGCGACCGGATAGGAAGAAATAGCTGAACAGAACCACGAACAGAAACGCTCCGGAACCCAAGCCGATGAGTAGGGTAGGCGAGAGCTGAACCCGATTCAGAATGGAGCTGAGAAAAACCTCCCGCGGGCTGCGACGATCGCCTTTAGGGCGGGGCAACACCCCCGCAGGATCGGGAACGGCGTAGCGCCTTCCCAACTTTGCCGATTGTGCCTTCTTGAGAGCATCCGCAATCAGGCTCATGGCGCTTTTTCCTTGGCATTCTCGACCGCGGTCGTGACCACCTCGACATGGGAAAATCCCTCCACCTTCATAAAGGTCTTTCCCACCTCTTCGGCCTCCCTCCTCTGAGCAAATCTTCCTAAATAAAGCCGATGGCTGCCCTCCCGATCCGCGGGATCGGGCTTCGCCAAGAAGAGGGGGTAGCCGGTGGCCTTGACCCTTTCCGCGACCTCTAAGGCTTCGGCCTCAGTTTTGAAGGCGCCAAGCTGAACGGTATAGAACGAGCCCGCCTGGGGCCCAGCGGGCTGCGGGTTCGCGGCGGCTGCGGCCGAGGGTGAGCCGGGAGAATGCGCCGGCGAGATCCGCGTTAGCGTTTCCCTCTCGGAGCGCAGAAACAGGGTGGCAGCAAAAAGACCCAAGCAAAAAATCAGCAGCCCGGCAAGACCGAGAACAAGTCTGTGTCTTAGCGCACCCCGCTTAGCCGAGGTTTCTTCGCCTTCCAGGCTCTTCAAGCCTTTGACCACTGTCTGGCGTTGAATCTCTCGGGTCTGCTCCGCATAGCCCGCCAAAAGGGCGCGATCGCACGCCAAGTTGATGAGGCGCGGAATCCCCTGCGAGTAGTGATAGATCTCCCGGAGCGCCCCTGCGCTAAAGTGGATATCGCCCGCTGATCCAGCCACCATCAAACGGTGCTGGATATACCGAGGGACCTCTTCGTTCGCCAGCGGCTGCAGGTGATAACGAATCGAAATTCTCTGATTGAGCTGGCGCAGCCGGGGCAGGGAGAGTTTTTCTTTCAGTTCGATCTGACCCATTAGGATAATCTGTAATAGCTTCTCCTTCTCCGTCTCGAGATTCGAGAGGATACGCAGCTCCTCTAAGACAGGGAGAGGCAGGTTCTGGGCTTCGTCAATGATGAGGACGGAGTTGCGATTGGCGGCCTGTTGGCTCAGAAGAAACCGATTGAACTCATCGAGCAGCTCCTTCTTGCTGTTTCCCGGGCCCGGGATGCCAAAGTCACTGAGAATGCTCTGCAATAGCTCCTGCCCGGAGACCATCGGGTTGAGAATGAGAGCGCTGTCTGTCGCATGAGATTCAATCTTGTTTAAAAGCGCACGGCAGAGGGTCGTTTTGCCCGCCCCCACCTCGCCGGTGATCAGGATGAACCCCTCTTTCTCTTTGATACCGTAAAGGAGATGTTCGAAAGCCCCCCGGTGAATCTCGCTCAAAAAGAAGAAGCGGGGGTCTGGGGTTAGATTAAAAGGCTTTTCTTTAAGGCCGTAAAACTCCTCGTACATGGCGGGGCTACCAGGGAGAACGCCCCCTGGTTTTGTTTAGCCTCTCTAACTCGCGGGAGGTGATCTCATCGACTTTCTTACCCACCATGACCGTCGGGCTGAGTAAGACGACCAATTCGGTCTTCTTCCGTACCTGCGTGGTCGAGCGGAAAAGGCGGCCAATTCCGGGCAGATCTCCAAGAAGAGGCACTTTGCTCTCGTCATCGGTCTTCCTTTCTTGGATCAGTCCGCCGATGACTACGATCTGCCCTTCCTTGGCCCGGGCAATCACATCCGCCTCTCGAACTTCCACGATGGGAACGGTAATCTGCGTACCCTGTCCCTGAAAAGTTTCTCTTCGAGTCGAGTCAGTCACCGTCGGACGAATATGGAGAACGACCGTTCCGTCCGAGCCGACCTGCGGGGTAACGGCCAAAACCACCCCGATAGTAACCGTACGGGGGATTACGTCGCTGGTCTGTACCACCGTGTTACCGGTCGGGATGGTCGTGACTCGGGTTTCGAAGAAAACCTGATCAGTGGCGGAACGAATCACAGCCGTCTGGTTATTCAGGGTCGCAAGCTTGGGACTGGAGAGAACATTGACTTCGCCTTGCTGGCTCAACACGGACAGGAGAGCTGCGAAGTCAGTACTCGTCACGCCCAACTGAAATTGGCCATCGGCCGGAGCAAGCTTCTGGCCCAGAAGACGAGTCGGCGAGATGGCGGTTACTCCCCGCAAGGCCCCGGCCCTAGCAATGGCACTCCAATCGAGGCCGAAACTATACTGTCCCGTCAACGTCACCTCGATGATTCTGGCCTCGATCAGGACCTGCCTTTGGACCGACCCCTCAATGGTTTCGAGGTAGCGCGCGATCTGATCCAAGGCTCTGGGAAAATCCGTGACCAGGATGTTCCCGCCCTGTTTATCGACGACCATCTTACCGGCCGGGGAGAGTAATTTCCCGACGCCAGCTTCGATGTCTTTCCACAAATCGGTTTCTGTCGTGGTCGTCACCCTTGCTTCACCGGATGTCCCGGCAGCCGTTGCCCCACCAGCCCCCGCGGCGAATCCCCCACCAGCACCAATCTGCGCTGAAGTAGAGGAAGACCCCGTCCGTTTGAGGTTGACGTATTGAAGCGCAAATATCCTTGTCTCCGGAACCGGCTCGAAGACTCGAATAATGTTTTGCTTGATCCTATAGCTCACATTCACAAGGTCCGTGAGCGTATCCAACGCTTCCGTCAGCGTCACGTCTTTCAAATCCACCGTGACCGTGCCCTTGACCTTGGGGTCCACGACGATGTTGAAGTTCGTCTGCTTTGCAAGGGCCATGAGCACTTCGCGAATCTCTGCCGCGCGCAGCGACAAGCTATAGAGCCTCTCCGGCTCCCTCTTCCCCTCGATTTCCGTGACAATCAGGCCCGGAAGGGCCTCGCGGGGCGCCCTCGCCTCCCGGGATGGGGCAACCTGCACCGGCGCAGGTGCAGCCGCAACACGCGCAGGAGGCCTGACCGGAGCGCAGCCCGTTTGACTGAGCAGTGCCAGAACGAGACATTCTCCGACCCGGGTAAGCCAATCCGCGCCGGAATGCTTTCTCTGCTTCATTTCGTCCCTTCCCTCGCCTCGATGGCTATAGAAGGCTCTTTGATTCGCAGCACCCTTTTCCGTCCGTCTTTCTCGAGCACGACCGCATCCGGTCGGATTTCCCAGACCGTCTCTTCCCCCACCTTTTCACCCACAACGACCGTGTGACCGTCTAAAGTCGCCACCGCTCGAGGCTGGCCGACGATGATGGCTTTGACCTGGAATCCCTCGTCTCTTTTCCAACCCCTCCCCTCCACCTCCTCCTTCTCAGTCAAAAACGGATTTCGTCCCCACGGCGTCTGCTCCTCCACTACCTCGCTCTTAATGCTGACCTGGGGCAAACTCTCACCGCGGATTTCTTGCGTGAACGGGCTGAAGGTGGCCGGTTGGGACACCCCGGCGGGTCTCGATCCCGCAGAGCGCACACCCGCTGCGGGGCGAAGATAGTAAACCGCCACCCCGACAAACATGAGAATCGACGCCAAAAGGAGCCACCGCTCACGGTTCATTTTATGCTCCCCGGAAGGCTCCCTTTTTGATAATAACCCCGCAGTGCGATCTCTCCCGACACCACGGGAACCCGCCGGCGCAACTCCAACGTCTGAATCGTGAGGACGCGGGGAATTCTCTCGAGATCCTCGAGGAAATAGGCAATCTCGCGGTAATCCCCCGTAAAATTCACCTTAACGGGAAAGGAATCTATGGGCCCGGAAGTTCCGGAAGCCTGCAATGCAGGGGGTGTCGGCTGGGACGGGGCCACTCGAGGGGGACCGCTCTCCGACGACCCCTTACGCGCGCCCGGACCGGCCGGGCCATCCTCGATGCTGATCGCCACCTCGGAAAAATTGTGCTCCTTCGCCAGACGACTGACCTCTTCGAAAAGCCCTGGGATATCTTTCTCCCGCGGAAGCCCTTGAAGCAGCCGTTCCTGCGTTTTCTGCAACTCCTTTCTCTTTCCCGGGTCTAGAGGCGGATAGTTCCTCCAGAGGTCTTGGGTGGCCTTCAATCTGGTCTCCGCCGCGGCGATCTCCAGTTTGAGGTTCTGGATGTGGCGAATTTTCAAAACCCAAGAAAACACCAACAGGAATCCGGCGACTCCCATGACCAGACCCGCAAACGCAGGACGCTTTGTGCCGCTTAAACGCAACATTTCATTTCCCGCTCAAATTAGCCCGCAGCTCGAACTGGAGTTTGGTCTTCTTGATCTCCGTCGTCGGCGCTTCGACCTTTTCCGATTCTGCTGCCTTAGCATTGGCCGCGACGACCTTTGCCGAGGCTGGCGCCGTTTCCGTCACAGTCGATACGTGAAGCGGCAGCAATTCTATGCCCTCCAAGCCCCGCGAACTCTTCAAACTTTGATAAAAACGGTGAAAGGCAACCTGCGCTGAGTACAGATCAACCGAGATGACCTCCCCTTTGAGCGCAACCTGCCACTTCCCCTGATCCCTACGAACGCTCAGCGCATGAAGCACCAGATCGGGAGGGACCAGGCGGCTGAACGTCTTGAAAAGCACGACCCACGAGGTGTCGGCGAGAGGATTCTCACCCAAAGCCCCGTGCAACAGTTTTTCGTTTTCGTGGAGCGCGCGACTGTCTTCCGCCGCTTGCGCCACGGGGATCCACTGCGCGTACAGTGAAATCCTTTCTTCCAAAAGCCTCCGGTACTTCGATTCCGACCACGCCAGGGTCCCCTGTACGCCGACCAAAAGCAAAAAGAGAGCGAGGAGCCAGACTGGTCTTTGAAAAAACGAGATATCGAAGTCCAGCTGCCGAGCGACCGCTTTTCTGGACACTTTGGGAGCCAGATTGATTCCTCTTTGCGCTGACGCCGCGATCAGACCGAGCGCGGAGAGAAAAGCCGGAAAAGCCTCGCGAAAACTTGAGGCGCGCTTCCCCAAGGAATCGAGATCCAGGCTTCCCGCGGGCCGGGCGATCTCCGCTGCAACTCCAAGCTCCCTCTGCAGCCGGACGCTGAGAGCCTCCAGCCTATTTTCCCCACCCAAAACGAAGGTGATCTTCTGCTCCCCCCGTTGCCGCTGACCATAGTACCGGAGGGCTCGGCGAGCCTCTCGCACGTGTTCGAAAGCCTGATCTCGCTGGGGATTCTCTGGACCATAGTACAGGAGGGCTCGGCGAGCCTCTCGCACCGCCTCCTCCAGCAAGCCTTCCCCTTCCGCCTCCGACGATCTACTGGAAAATTCCCGCAAAAAGCTCCAGGCCCCATGCCGGAGACCTAAGAGATAGCCTTGTTGCCGACCCAAATACAGCGCTACCTCCAACCCCGCCCTCTCGCCGCGGATGTACTTAAGCGACCGCAGGAGCGAGATGGGTGTAGTCGTTATCAGGGCTGGCTTCAGGCGACAGCGCCGCAACAACTCAAGCGTCGCATCCACCTGCGATTTCGGCGCTAGGGCCACTAAAACCCGCATCTGCTCAAGATTTCCCGCCTGGGCCTCCTCGATGACCTCCCAATCGAAGACCAACTCCTTACCGCCGATTTCCCCCAGATGGCGTATCTCCCTTCCCACCACCGCTCCGAGCTCTTTCAGCGGTATGGGCGGAAACTCGAGCACGCGATGCACGACTTCGGGGCCGGAAAGCACGAGGGCAGCCGACGAGGCGCCCACGCGCCAGGGTCGGAGCAGTATCTCCAATTGCTGGGCCACATTTTCCGGATTAGCGGTAAAAAGCTCCTGAGCGGCGAAGTCATACACCTTGAGCGAAGGCCCGGATACAGAGCCGTGAATGAGACGCAGCTGATTCGAGTCCAAATCGACGGCTATAATCCCGGCGCTACCGAAGATCATCGTTACCTCCGACCCACCTTCCCCAGGGCATCGTAGAGGGGAACGAAAATAGCCAGGGCCACCATGAGAACCAGACCGGCCAAGATGACGATAATAAGGGGCTCCATGATCGCGAACATCTTCTTGACCGTAGCCGGGATCTCGCGATCGTAAAAAGCCGTCACCTTTTCCAAGCTGCGATCGACCGTGCCGGTGTTCTCGCCCACGAATACCATGCGAACGATCAGAGGCGGGAAAGCCCCGGTTTCCTGAAGCGAGCGCCATAGCGAGCCGCCCTGCATGACTTTTTCTCGCACCTCGCTTACCGCTTGCGCGATGACCGCATTGCCCACCACCTGAGCCGTGATGGAGAGGCTCTGCGTAATATCCACCCCGGTTCGGAGCAGGAGCCCCAAATGATGAGCAAAGCGGGAAAGACAGATCTTCTCCACCAGCCCGCCAAACACCGGTATTCTTAGCTTGACCGCGTCGATGATGAGCCGCCCTCCCTCGCTGGCCCCGAGCAGCCTGACGAGGGCAAACAAACCCGCTAGTCCCAGCAAGATCCAGAACCAGCCGAAGCGGACGACGTCACCGGCCGCAATCACCGCTCTGGTAATGAACGGGAGCGGGACCTTGAGGCTGTTTATAACGGGAAGGATCCGGGGAAAAACAAAACCTAAGAGCACCCCGATCAGAGCCAGGACCGCGACCAAAACCGCGGCCGGGTAAATCGAGGCCCGGCGGATCTCCGAGGCCAGAGCATACTGCCACTCGAGAAAATCAACCAGGCGCTCAAGCACCTGATCCAGGGTCCCGCTCGCCTCACCGGCGCGGACCATGCTCACATAGACATCGCCAAAGACGACGGGATGCCGCGCCAGCGCGTCCGAATAGCTGCTGCCGCCGCGTAGATTCTCGGTGATGTCCCGAATAGCTCGCTGCATCCGCTTGTTGGTGGTTTGTTGTTCAACGTCTTCCAGGGCTTGGAGGATGGGTATTCCGGCCCCGATGGATGTGGACATGTGGACCGTGAAATTAATGATCTCCCTGAGCTTTACCGAGCGAGTGATATAGATGGCAGACCAAGCCTTCTCAGGCCGCGCGGCGACCAGATACTGGTCCATCCCCCGCAAGGTCACGGCGAGCTGCTCTTCATTGTCGGCGAGCATGACGCCCCCCACGCTTTGTCCCGCCAGATTCCTTGCCCGATAATTAAACCGCGGCATCTTTCTCTAACTACTGGACTGCGACCTGGCTTGATGGTCCCTTCGTCCTTACGTTTTCTCCTACGGTTGGTAGGCCACCCGGACCACCTCGTCCAGGCTCGTTACGCCACGCGCCGCCTTCTGGACTCCATCTTCCATCATGGTCGTCATGCCCTCTTCTCGGGCTTTCCGCAGAATCATCTGCGCCGAACTGCGCTGGACGATCATTTGGGCGATGGCCGCAGACACAGCCAGGATTTCAAAGATCCCGATGCGGCCCCGGTAGCCGGTTTGAAAACAGCGCAAGCACCCTTTGCCGCGGTAGAAGGTGGTCTCAGGCTGAAGCGGGTCGAGGCCGATCAGTTGCAGCAGGGAGCTTTCCGGCAGCGCGGCTTCCCTGCAATAGCTACAGATCTTCCGCACCAACCTCTGCCCTACGATGGCAACGAAAGTCGAGGCCATTAGGGAGGGATTCACGTCCATATCGAGCAACCGTGCAATCGCCCCTACGGCGTCATTCGTATGAAGGGTGCTGAACACCAGGTGGCCCGTAAGGGCGGCCCGAATGGCCACATCCACCGTCTCGGCATCCCGCATCTCCCCTACCAAAATAATGTCGGGATCCTGGCGCAGCATCGCCCGCAATCCTGAAGCAAATGTCAGACCTGCCTTGGGATTAATCTGAGACTGGTTAAGATCAGCGATCTCATATTCCACCGGATCTTCCAACGTCATGATGTTTTTTTCGTTGGTGGTTACGAAGGCGAGCGTCGAATACAGCGTCGTCGTCTTTCCCGAACCCGTGGGGCCAGTAACCAGAATAATCCCGTTCGGCCGCTGCACGCCCTTCTTGAAGACCTCGAGGGCGGAGGGCGAGAATCCGAGGCTTTCGAGGCCCACGACCGTCCTCTCCTTGTCCAGGATTCTCATGACGATCTTTTCGCCGTTAATGGTGGGAAAGGTAGAGACTCGGAGGTCGTAGCTCCTTCCTTCTAGGGCAAAACTGATGCGGCCGTCCTGAGGCAGGCGATTCTCTGAGATGTCCATACTCGCCATGATCTTAGTGCGGGTGGTGACGGCCGGCTGCAGGACCTTGCTGATGTTCGGCCGGCCATGGAGAACACCGTCAATCCGAAAACGGATTCGCAGGTTTTTCTCCTCGGGTTCGACGTGGATGTCGGTCGCCTCTTCCCGGATGGCGCGCCCGATCAAGGTATCCACAAGGCGGATGACCTGGAGGCCGACGGTCTCCTCCCCCTCCTGGGGGTCCGTGTACCCGCCTTTTTCCTCTCTCGCCTCCACACGAACCGAGTTGTCTCCTCCGGCCCCGTAATGCTTCTCGACGGCCTCCTTGATTTTCGATTCGGGAGCGAAGCGGGCATCTATATAAAGTCGCGTCATGAATTGGAGCTGATCAAGGGTGGAGAGCTCAAAAGGGTTGGCCATGGCCACGGTGAGCCGGTTCTGCGATAGGGAAATTGGAATCAGCTTGTGCTCCAAAGCAAATTGGCTGGGTATTTTTTTTAGCGCCTCTGAATCGATGCGCGCGCGCGTGAGGTCCACCTGCTCGATGCCGGCCTCCTCAGCGATCAGGTACTGTATCGTTTCAGCGCTCAGACCAAAAAGCCCCTGGAAGAGATCGGGAAGAGACTTACCGGTTTTTTCTTCTTCGGCGAGCGCCAAGGCCAATTGCCTGTCGGTAATGAGACCGGCCTCGACTGCCAGCCTTCCCATCCCCTTCCTCTTGGCGGATTGAGCTTTGCTTCCGACCGGCCCCCGTTCCGGCTTGTCCTCTTTCAGATTCATAGCCTTGGTTCGATACTAGCTGATTTTAATTGACATCTCTGTAACTTAGCGATTATACTAACGGGACTGCCAAAAAGCAATTAAATAGACGGAAGACAACCTTCATTTTAGGCTGCTAAATGGTGTTTTATCTGATCTGACCCAGTGGACCAAAAAGAGGAAACTTTCCCCCGCGGCTCCTCAGAAGAGCATCTTCATCTTCGCCTGATCATTATCATCCCTGTGATATTCATCTTGGTTTCCCTCAGCGTGGGTCTGCTGGCTATGACGCTGACCCAAGTAGTCTTTCGACCGCCCCAACCCAGCTCCAAAGATCTGCTTCTGCTTAGGCTTGGGATTGTAGGGTCATCCCTTCTTGCCGGAATGTTTGGCGCCTTCCTGGCCTATGGGATCACCAAGCCGGTCAGAAAGGCTATCCTCGAGGCGGAAAAAATGATCCGCTACGCCAAGGCTGACCCGGTTCCGATCAAAGCAGCCAACGAAGTCGGCGCGCTGTCCGCCCTGTTTGACCAAGCGTTTGTCTCTTTCATCGAGGTAGTCCAGGCAAGAGAAATGCTCGATGGTATCAATGAAGGAATCGTGGCCGTCGATAAAGAAGGAAGAGTGGCGGGAATGAACCTAAGAGCCCGGGAGATGCTCGAAGTCTCGTTAGCGGAAGCGCGCCAACAAAGCCTGCGCGAACTCCTAGGTCAGTCCCCTTCCAACAACGTGCTCCTGAGCATTGCCGAGGGCGTGCTGCGCGAGGAGCAAGAACGGGGACACAACCGCGTCCCCTTCCGCTCGCGGTCGGGAAGAGAGCTGCTCCTTTCCGTCAAGGCCTCTCCGCTCAAGCTCAGGAAAGAGCCGCAGGAATTCATCGGTGTGATTATGACCTTTACGGAATATCCGGGAAGCCCGCCGCAGTTTCCCGAGATTATCGGCCACAGCGAGCCTTTCACTGAAGTCTTGGACCTGGCGGCCAAAGTCGCGCCGACTGACTCCACGGTTCTGCTGATGGGGGAAAGCGGTACCGGGAAAGAAATCATCGCCGACGCCATCCATCACTTGAGTCGGCGCAAAGACAAACCCTTCATCAAGCTCAACTGCGCGGCCATCCCGGAGGGGCTTCTGGAAAGCGAGCTGTTTGGCCACGAGAAAGGCGCATTCACGGGAGCGACTGGAAAAAAACCGGGGAAATTCGAGCAGGCCAGCGGAGGTACCGTCTTCCTCGATGAGATCGGCGACATGAGCCCCTCCACGCAGGCGAAACTCCTCAGAGTGCTACAAGAAAAGGAAGTCACCCCGCTCGGCGGAACCCAGGTCAAACAGGTGGACGTGCGCATTATTGCCGCAACCAACAAAGAACTCTTGCAGGAAGTCCGCACCGGAAGATTCCGCGAGGATCTTTTTCATCGACTGAACGTCATGACCATCAGCATCCCTCCCTTGCGCGAGAGAAAATCCGACATCCCCTTTTTAGCGGATCACTTTCTAACCGTGGCAGCTAAGAAAAGCCAGACGGAGAAGAAACCGCTCTCTCGAAGCGCGATGGATTGTCTCTTGAACTATTCTTGGCCGGGCAACGTCCGTGAATTGGAGAATGCCATCGAGCGGGCCTGTCTCCTCGCCAACGGGTCCGTGATCCAGCCCGAAGATCTCCCGTTGGCCTTCACTCCTACACGACAGGTCTCCGCCCCCCATGCCAACGGACTGGAAGTGAAGACGGATAGGATCGAGACCAAAGCCTCCCTGAACGAGACGCTGGAGGCCATCGAGAAGGAGCTCATCATTCAGGCCTTAAAGAAGAGCAACGGCGTTCAGGTTGAAGCGGCAAAGCTGCTTGGACTGAATCACAAGAACCTGTGGCACAAGATCAGAAAGCATAAGATTACGCCCTCCTTTCTCAAGGAAGGCTGAAGGCGAAAGTCCGGAAGGACCCCGGCGGCGGGCGGTGAGAGCTAGGAAAGCATCTTGCGCAGCGATTGAAGGTCCTTTTTGATTTTGATCAGGGCATTTCGGTATGCCGACTCGGAGAGCGGCAATCTAAGTTGCTGCCGCTCTTCTTTCTTGGCTTCCTTAAGTTTCTTCCTCGCACCCTCGATCGTGAAGCCCTCGGTATAGAGAAGTCGCTTGATCTCGAGCAGCAGCTCGACGTCTTTCTTCCGATACCGGCGGTGGCGTGAAGGCGCCTTACCGGGTTTCAGCGGGTCGAACTCCATCTCCCAGTAGCGCAGGACATAGGGTTTGACACCGACGATGCGGCTGACCTCACCGATCTTGAAATAGAGCTTGTCCGGCAAACGCGCCGCCATGGAGGTTTGCGGGCTAAGTTGAGGCAATGCTGTTCAAGTTTTTCTTCAAAATCTGGCTCGGCTTGAACGTCAGGACTTTTCTCCCCACGATAATGATCTCGTCACCGGTCTGGGGATTGCGCCCTCTTCGGGGGCGCTTGCTGTTCACAACGAAGTTGCCAAAGCCCGATATCTTAACCTTCTCCCCTCTTTCCAGGGAGCTCTTGATGATCTCGAAGGTTGCCTCCACCACGTCCGTCGCTTCCTTTTTGGAGAACCCCACCTTTTCGTAAATTCTCGCAATGATATCAGCTTTTGTCATCTCTGACCTCTTTTCCTACTTATAAGCCTTCACGCGATACAAATCTCCGCATTGAACCGCCTAGCCTCTAAGTTTCGCTCTGAAGACGTCGCCAATCCGGGCAGCCAGTTCGTGATGGAGCTGATTCACCTCCGCGTCGGTCAAGGTTCTATCCTCCGCGCGGTAAGAGATCGTATAGGCCAAGCTTTTCTTGCCCTCAGGGATTGGAGAACCCCGATACTCGTCAAAAACCTGCACATCTTCGATCAGGGAGTGGTTGAGCTCTTTGATCCAACTGACAATCCGTTGAGCCGGAAACGTTCCGTCCACCACGACGGCCAGATCCCGCTCAACGGACGGGAATCGAGGCAGGGGACGGGCCGCCAATCGGCGCGGAGCATACTGAACCAGACCTTCAAAGTCAAGCTCCACAACCAGAAATGGCGCCAGCCCGAGCTCCTCGCAGAGATCCGGGTGGACCTCCCCTAAGCACCCCATTTCGCGCTCCCCAAACCCGAAGACAGCGGCCTTTCCCGGGTGGAGGAAGGAGCCGACGCCCACCCCTGACCATGTCGGTTGCGCTTCGATGCCGAGCACCTCGAGAATTCCCTCCACGAGCCCCTTGGCATCGCGCAGGTTCGGGGCCAGTTCTTCCTTAAGTCGCAAGCCTCTGTGCCCCCTTGCCCCACAGAGCAGGGCAGCTAAATATTGCTTTTCTTCGGCGGATCTTTGAGCGTTGAGACAGAAAACCTTGCCTAAATCAAATGCGTAAAAGCTCCGCGCTTTCTGCGCCAAATTGGCGCGCAGGTTCTCCAGCAAACCGGGAATCAGGCTCAGCCGCAGTTCCGTCTTATCCTGTGCCAGCGGATTCAAGATGGACACCGCAGCTCCACGATCTCCCCAAAGCCCGTAGAAACGCCGGTTCAACTCGACCGAGGTAAAGGGCAGGTTGATCATCTCGGTCAGCCCCTCCCCGAGCAAAAAGGCGCGAACTTTCCGCTCCCGTTGCAAGCGGAAATCATAGCCCGCGCCCACCGGCCGCACCCACGGAAGGGTTGACGGGATTTTCTCGTAGCCGTGGAGCCGCGCCAGCTCTTCAATCAGATCGGCCTCCCGCGTCAGGTCGCGCCGGTACGATGGGGGAACGACCCGGGCGCCGATCTTGGAGCGCGACTGCACTTGCATCCCGAGGGATTTGAGTAATCTTTCGGCCTCGCGACGAGACAGCTCGATCCCCAGAAGCCCGCTCACCCTCTTCTCGCGCAGCACGATTGGCGTCGCTTTGACCCGACGCGGATATCGGTCCACCATACCCTTCACCGGAACCCCGCCAGCGGCTTCGGCCAAGAGAAAAACTGCGCGATCCAGAGCATAGAGAGTCCCCTCAGGATCCACCCCCCGTTCAAACCGATGGGAGGCCTCACTGTGAATCGCCAGGCGTTTCGCGGTGCGCCGAACACAGGCGGGATCAAAATGGGCGCCCTCCAGCAGCACCGTATGCGTATCCCACTGAACCTCCGAGTCTTTTCCGCCCATGACTCCGGCCAAGGCTATCGGAACGTCGCCGTCGCAGATCAGCAAGTCCCCGGAGGCCAACTCCCGCTCGGTTCCATCCAGGGTCACGAGTTTTGCAATGCCGCCAGCCTCGCGGACTACGATCCGTTTGGTCGCGAGCCGATCCGCGTCAAAGGCGTGGAGCGGCTGGCCGGTCTCCAGCATGACATAGTTCGTCACATCGACAACGTTGTTGATGGCACGGATCCCGCAAACCTCCAACCGCACCCTCATCCAATCGGGAGAGTCCGCTACGCGCACCCCTAAAACCATTCGCGCAGAATAGCGGGGGCACAGGCTCGGGCTTCGGATCTGGACATCAACGAGCCGTTCCATGCCGGAGCCCTTCACATGAGGCAGCACCGGCGGGAGCTTCAATCGGCCTCCGGTAAGGGCCGCTACTTCACGCGCTAAGCCGAGGATGCCTAGACAGTCTCCCCGGTTGGGCGTTACGGCAACCTCCATCACCCAGTCCTCCTGCCCACCCAAAGACGCCAAGGACTCGACCTCGAGGCCTGCCATCGTGAGCGCATACGCGGTTTCTTGCGGCGACTTCTTAACGTCGACAAACTCCCTCAGCCAACTAAAAGTGAACTTCATCGTCCGGGTGTGGGTCTAGGAGAATTGTCTTAAGAAGCGCAGATCGTTCTGAAAGAACAGCCGAATGTCTTCGATGCCGTACTTCAGCATGGCAATGCGCTCAACCCCCATACCGAAGGCGAAGCCAGAGACCTGATCCGGGTTGTACCCGACGAAGCGAAAAACTTCAGGGTCGATCATGCCAGCCCCAAGAATCTCCAACCAACCCGTGCCCTTGCATACGCGGCAAGGCTGCCCTTCGGAAGTCGATCCCCCCCCCTCACAGAGCAAGCATTGGATGTCGATTTCGGCGCTGGGCTCGGTAAAGGGGAAAAAACTCGGACGAAACCGCACGCCGGTCTCTGGCCGTAAGACCTGCCGCAAGAAGTGCGTGAGCACGCCCTTAAGATCTGAGAAGGCGATATGGCTATCCACCATGAATCCCTCGACCTGATGAAACATAGGCGAATGGGTGGCGTCGTCGTCATGGCGGAACACGGCCCCAGGGGCGATGATCTGCAGCGGAGGTCGACGCTGCTCCATCACACGGATTTGCACTGGAGAGGTATGGGTTCGAAGCAGGCGATCCTGCGAGACAAAAAAGGTATCCTGCATATCCCTGGCCGGATGGTCCGGGGGCATATTGAGCGCTTCGAAATTGTGATAGTCATCTTCGATATCCGGCCCCCGGGCGATCTCAAACCCCATGGTCAGAAAGACATCGATAATCTCATCCATCACAAGTGTCAAAGGATGGATCCGACCGCGCTCCCACCGGCTCCCCGGAAGAGTGATATCGACTCTCTCCGCTTTGAGGATTCGCTCCTTTTCGCGCTGTTTCAACTCCCCGAGGCGAAACTCGAGCCTGTCCTCCACGAATTGCCTGAGCCGGTTGAGCGCCTCGCCAAGTTCAGGGCGCTCTTCGGGCGGAAGCTCCTTGAAGCCGCGGAATAAAAACGTGAGCTTCCCCTTGCGACCGAGATACTCGATCCGCAGGCGCTCAACCTCCTCCTCGGAGGCGCCCTCCGCGATCCGGCTTAAGAACTCATCTTTGAGAGTCTCGAGCGATTCCCTCACCATAATAATGAATAAGGAAAGGGGAGTTACGCCGTCAGGTGGGTCTTTGCGAATTGGGCGATTTGTCCGAACGCGGCCGCATCCGAAACCGCCAGATCCGCCAGGATCTTTCGGTCCAATTCCACCCCTGCCCGTTTTAGCCCGTGGACCAACTGGTTATAGGAGAGGCCGCTCAGTCGCGCAGCCGCCCCGATCCGGGTAATCCACAGGCCGCGGAAGACCCTGCGCCTGACGCGTCGATCCCTGTAGGCAAAGGCGAGGGATCGTTCCACCGTCTCCCGCGCAGAGCGATACAGCCGCCCGCGTCCTCCCACATAACCTTTGGCCAGCTTCATGATCTTCTTTCTGCGCCGCCTGGATTTGCTTCCGCCTTTAGCTCGTGGCACGTGTCTAGCTCCTTCCTTAAGTAGTATGAGAGTAACGAGTACAGAGTCATGAGGAATGAGTAGAAATTCTTTCCTCGAAACTCATTACTCGGTCCTCAGAACTTTCAAAGGTACGGTATCAATTTGCGGATGTTCTTTGTCTCCACAGGTGACACCAGTCCCGCGTGTCTCAGCCGCCTCTTCCTTTTCCTCCCTTTGCTCGAAAGGAGATGACTTTTAAAGCCCCGGGATCTCTTGATCTTTCCCGTAGCAGTGACCTTGAACCTCTTCAGGGCTCCTTTGCTGCTCTTAATTTTCGGCACTTACGTCTCCTTTCAAATTCAAATAGGCACGAGGCGGAAGGCGATAGGCGTGAGTTTCTTCTCCCTCCTCCTCTCCTGTTGCCTACTGCCTCATGCCTCTCGCCTGTCTCACTTGGGGGTTAACAGCATCGCCATGCTCCGTCCCTCCAGTCTTGCCGCAATATCGAGCTTGGCGATATCCTGTACCTGGTTGAGCACCCCGTCCAGCATGTGCTTGCCGAGTTCCGGATGCGTGATCTCCCGACCTCGGAAAAAGACCGATACCTTGACTCTTTGCCCTCTCTCGATGAAGCGGCGGATGTTGCGCACTTTATAAAGCAGGTCGTGGCGATCCGTTCGCGATCCCATCTTGACCTCTTTGACCGCCACAAAGGTCTGCTTCTTTTTCGCGCCCTGCGATTTCTTCCTCTGAAGATACCGGAACTTGCCGTAATCCATCATTCGGCAAACCGGGGGTTGAGCATCAGGCGCCACCTCCACCAGATCTATACCCTGACTCTCCACCATTTTCAGGGCCTCTTGGAGGGACATGATACCTAACTGGTCTCCCTCCGGGCCGATGACGCGAACCTCCCGAGCGCGAATTTGATGATTAATTCTGCTTTCCTTAACTATTGGCCACCTCCTTTTTTAGTCACCTGCTCCAACGGTCAGATCCTCTCCACGTAGCTCGCCCGAGACCTCCTGCCCTAACAGCTCCACGAACTCCTTAACTGACATCGGTTTGAGGGTCTTCCCGCCCCTTCGCCGCGGAGACACCGTCTGGTCCTTCATCTCCCGATCCCCAATGACCACCGCGTACGGAATCTTGGCCATTTGTGCCTCGCGGATTTTGTAGCCGAGCTTCTCGTTTCGTCCGTCCAACTCCACGCGCCAGCCCCCGGCTAAAAGCTCTTCGAAGACCTTCTCAGCATAGTTCTTCTGTTGGTCGGTGACGGTCACCAACCTCGCCTGCACCGGCGCCAGCCAGATAGGCAAGGCCCCGGCACAGTGTTCGAGCAGGATCCCCATAAAGCGCTCGATCGAGCCAAGGATGGCCCGATGGATCATCACAGGTCGCTCCTCGGAGCCCGCCGGGCTGATGTAGGTCAGATCAAAGCGCTCCGGCATCGAGAAGTCGAGTTGTATCGTCGCCAATTGCCACCCGCGCCGTAGGGCATCGGAGACAACGAAATCAATCTTAGGGCCGTAGAAGGCGCCTTCTCCAGGGTTGACTGCGTATTCGAGTCCTTCTTTTCTCAAGGACTCGGCCAAGGCCTCCTCCGCCCGCGCCCATACTTCCTCGCTGCCGAGAAAATGCTCCGGGCGGGTGGAAAGCTTAACCTGTATCTGTCCGAAACGAAAGGCCTGATAGACCTCGCGCAGCATCCGGAGCAGCGCGGTCATCTCCCCCTCGATCTGCTCGGGAGTGCAGAAGATATGGGCATCGTCCTGAGAAAACGAGCGCACGCGCGTCAGACCCCCTGTGACCCCGGATTTCTCATAGCGGTGGAGGCGACCAAAGTCCGCATAACGCAGCGGCAGATCACGATACGATCTCCTCTTGGAGGCGTAGATCAGGGTGTGGCCAGGGCAATTCATGGGCTTCACGCCGAACTCTTTTTCGTCGACGCGGGTGAAGTACATATTCTCCCGGAAATGGTCGTAGTGGCCGGAACGGCGCCACAGCTCCGCATCAAAGATTTGCGGCGTAATGACCTCTTGATAACCGTAGCGACGATACAGGCGGCGCATGTAGGCGATCAGCTCGTTGTAGACAATCGCCCCTTTGGGATGAAAGATGGGACTGGCCGGAGCGAGCGGATGAAAGCTGAAAAGATCCAGCTCTCGACCGATACGCCGGTGGTCCCTCTTTTTGGCTTCTTCCAGGAGCCGGAGATGCTCGCGCAGCGCCTCCTCGGTGTGCCAGGCCGTGCCGTAGATGCGCTGGAGCATCTCATTGCGTTCGTCGCCTCTCCAATAAGCCCCGGCAACTCCGGTCAGCTTAAAGGCACCGATGACTCCAGTCGCAGGAACATGCGGCCCGCGGCAGAGGTCGACCCAATCGCCCTGGCGATAGAGGGACACCTTTTCTTCCGGGATCTCTTCCAGGATGGCAACCTTGTAGTCCTCGCCCATGGCCCGGAACAGCTCGATGGCCCTGGGCCGCGGCATCTCCTCGCGCTTAATTCTCAGATTCGACGCCGCCAGTTCGTGCATGCGGGACTCGATCCTCTCGAGCTCTTCCGGAGTGAAGGGCGTCACTCGCTTAAAATCATAGTAAAAACCATCCTCGATGGTTGGTCCGATCGTCACTTGGGTGCCGGGGAAAAGGCCCTGGACCGCTTGAGCCATCAGGTGGGCTGTTGAATGGCGCAGAATATCGAGACCTTCAGGACTATCCATCGGGATCCAATCCACGGTGCAATCCTGACCCAGAGGGCGATCGAGGTCGACCGCGACCCCATCCACCTTGGCCGCGATGATGCGGCTGTTTATTCCAAGGGAAAACGCCAGCTCCTGGATTCGGAGACCCCGGAGAACCTGGAGAACTTTTCCCCCGGACAAAGTGACCTGGATATCCTCCATGCGTTGGCTGTCGGCTGCTTTCATCTAGTTCAAAAATGGTAGGCACGGGCGGGATTGAACCGCCGGCCTCTTCCGCGTCAAGGAAGCGCTCTCCCACTGAGCTACGTGCCTAGAAAAAATTCGCTTTCCCCCCAAATTTAAAGGGGGGTTTTCGATATCCCCCCTTGGGAACGCAAGCGTCTGATTTTCCTATCAATTTTTATCACCCGTGTCAACTTAACCGCGGCAGGGAGTGAGTCCGATTCTGAAGCCAAACCAATCCTCGATAGATGTATTGGAATCCTGACACGGCCGTGGTCGCTGCCGTAACGATGATGAAAAATTCGCGGACTCGAGATGGCAGCAGCGCGGCATCATAGAGAAACAATAGCGCAACTGCGACCGTGAGAAGCTGCAACAGGGTGTTGATCTTGCCAATGAAAGAGGGCTGGACCTCCAGACGCTCACCCACGAGAAAATAGATCATACCGTACCCGAGAATAATAATGATATCGCGGGTCAGGACGAGGACCACCAGCCAGAAAGGGAGACTGCCGATGAGCCCGAGCACGACAAAGGAGCTCATGGCCAGCAATTTATCGGCCACCGGATCGAGATAGGTTCCCAAGGGAGTCTGCTGCCCGGTGAAGCGCGCCACCGCACCGTCCAAAGCATCTGTCAAACCCGCGAGGATCAAAAGCATCAGGGCTTCAAGGTAAAGGCCCGAAGACAGGAGGACGAGAAAGACGGGCACTGTTACGATCCGGATCAGCGTCAAAAAATTCGGCAGATTGAGCATGGGAAGGCCTTCATCTCGACTCTGAAAAGTCGCGCTCTCTCAACTGCTTGCGGATCTGACCCGCGAGCTTCGGCGTCACGAGCGCCGTCACCACGACACCGTCTTCCCGGTACTCCTCCGTTAAGATCCGGCCCCGCCGGCGCAACAACGAAAGCAGATGCCCTTGGGAGGGGGAGAAGCGGAAATGCGCGCGCTCCTTACCCCTATCGAGCACGGTCCCGATCACGTCAAGTAAGCGCTGGATCCCGTTACCGGTCAAGGCCGAAATCGGACACACCTCGAGCGCTCCCTCGCCAGTGATCTTCGAGACGGGCGCCTCAAACACGTCAATCTTGTTCGGCACCATGAGCCGAGGGGTCTCCCCGGCTCCGATCTCTCTTAGAACGCCTTCGACCACCTGAATCTGTTCTTCGTAGAGAGGAGACGTCACATCGACCATATGAAGCAGCAGGTCCGCCGTCCTCACTTCTTCAAGCGTGCTCTTGAAGGCTTCAACGAGGGCATGGGGAATCTTGTTGATAAAACCCACTGTATCCACCACCATCACCTGGTCTCCGTCAGGCAGCTTGAGACAGCGAATGGTGGGGTCGAGGGTAGCAAAGAGCTTATCCTCGACCACGACCCCGGCCCGGGTGAGCGCATTCATGAGCGTCGATTTTCCCGAGTTGGTATATCCCACCAGCGCGACAGTGGCGTACGGCACCGCGGTGCGCTCCCCGCGCTGCAGGGCGCGCGTGCGCTCCACCGTCGCCAGGCGACGTCTCAAGGTTCCAATCCTCTCGCGCACCCGCCGTCGGTCCACTTCCAACTGGGTCTCGCCGGGCCCCCGAGTCCCGATTCCCCCCCCGAGGCGAGAAAGATGCGTCCAACGGCGAGTCAAGCGGGGCAGCAGATAGCCCAGTTGCGCCAACTCGACCTGAAGCTTTCCTTCGTTGCTCCTGGCGCGCTGGGCAAAGATGTCGAGAATCAGCTGGCTCCGATCGATAACGCGGACCTGGAAAGCGGCCTCGAGATTGCGCTGCTGCGCCGGGCTAAGATCCTCATCAAAGATCACCAGGTTAGGCTTGAGACTCAAGAGGCCCTCGCGGATCTCCTCCACCTTCCCGCGTCCGATCAAAGTCGACGGGCTAGCCCTCTTCAGGTGCTGAGTGAATACGCCGACCACGAGCGCCCCGGCGCTCCGGGCCAGCTTTGCGAGTTCTTCCACGCTCCACTCCACCGGGATCCCGCGATCTGCCGAAGGGATCTCGACACCGACCAGGACGGCCTGCTCGCGGATGCGAGAATGGATCGCGTGGACTCGCTTCAAGAGTCTAAACTAGCAAAAGTGACTCGGTCGCCGAAGAGGCGCTCGACCGCCTCACTCAACGCCCGGCCAGAGGCGACCCTAAGGTGGATGGGAAGTTCGATTACGGTTTCAGCCTGCTCCGGCAGCAGAAGATGAAGGTATACGGGGCAGGGTCCGGGATGTTCGACCAGCGCGTCATGGAGCTGGCGCAATTCTTCAGAGGTCACTTCGGGGCCCCGGAGATATACATGGACTTCTTGACCGTTGCTTTCTTCTGCCCTCGAGGCCATCTCCGTTCCACGGGCCTTCCGCGGCTCGCGGGATACTTGAGCGAGAGGGGTCACCTCACTTGCGATGATCTGCACCCTTTCCTCCCCCACCTCCAATCTCCCTTGTACCAATATCGGATCGTCGACCACCAGCGTCTCCATGCAGCGACGATAGAGGTCGGGCCAGACAAGCACCTCGACAAATCCAGTCCTGTCCTCAAGCTGAAAACTCGCGTAGCGCTCACCCTTCTTGGTGTTCCTCAGTTTTAACGCCGTCACGACGCCTCCTACCTTCACCTCGCCGCCCGCAGGCTTCTCCCGGATGTTGACGATGGCTCCGGTAGTCCATTTTTTTAACGCACTTTCATATTTATCGAGTGGATGGCCAGTGATATAAAAGCCGAGCGACTCCTTTTCGAAGGCCAGCAACTGCTGGGCGGACCACTCTTCGGCTGGCGGATAGCTGCCATCGTTCTTCTCCTTGCCGTTCCCTGTCCCCAGGGTGTCAAAGATATCGATCTGGTTGCTCTGCCGCCCCTTTTGGTAAGACTGCCCCACTTTCATAGCGTCGTCCAGGGCCGCCATCATCCGGACCCGGGAGACCCCGGTCGAATCGAACGCTCCGCACTTGACGAGGCTCTCCACCACTCTCCGGTTAACCGAGCCAAGGTCGACCCGCCGGCAAAAATCGAAGAGTGACTTAAAATTCCCCTCCCGCTCCCGGCTCTCCAAGATCACCTCCACCGCCTTCTCGCCCACGTTTTTGACCGCGGCCAGACCGAAACGGATCTTGTCCCCCACCACGGTGAAATCGGCCCGGCTTTCATTGATGTCCGGCGGAAGCACCTCGATCCCCCGTTCGCGGCACTCCGCCAAATTTTTGATCACCTTATCGGTATCCCCCATTTCCGAGCTCAGCAGAGCGGCCATGAACTCGACCGGATAATGGGCTTTCAGATAGGCGGTCTGGTACGAAATCATCGCATAAGCGGCCGAATGGGACTTATTGAAGCCGTATCTGGCAAAAGTCTCCATCTGATCGAATATCTCGGCGGCCTTTTTTGGCTCAATCTTGTTTTTGCGCGCGCCCTCGATGAAACGCTCTCGCTGGCTGGCCATCTCCTCGGAATCTTTTTTCCCCATGGCGCGGCGCAGGATATCAGCCTCTCCCATGCTGTACTGGCCGAGCTGTTGAGCGATCTGCATCACCTGCTCTTGATAGACGATGACGCCATAGGTGTCTCTAAGGATAGGCTCCAGCAACGGGTGGAGATAACGGATCTTTTCTTTCCCGTGCTTGCGCTTGATGTACTCCTCGGTCATTCCGCTGTCGAGCGGGCCGGGACGAAACAGGGCCAGGATCGCCACCAGATCCTCGAAACAGTTGGGGCGGATCTTGACCGTCATCTCCCGGATCCCCGTGCTCTCAAGTTGAAAGATCCCTGTGGTATTCCCCGAGCAGAGGAGACGATAGATCTTCTTGTCGTCCAACGGAAGATTGTTGATGTCGATCTCGGCCACCCGGCTGGCGCGAATGAGCTTGAGACAATCGTGGATCAGGGTCAGGGTCTTCAGCCCGAGAAAATCAAACTTGATGAGCCCGATCTTCTCCACGCTCTCCATGTCGAACTGGGTGACGATCCCTCCGTCCTTGTCCAGATAGAGAGGAAGATAATCGACCAGCGGCAGATTGGACAAGACCACGCCGGCCGCATGCGTCGAGGTGTGGCGCGTGAGCCCTTCGAGGCGCAGGGCATGATTGATCAGATTTTGCACCCGGGGATCACTCTTCATGAGCTCCTGTAAGCGCGGCTCCATCTTGAGGGCATCCGCTAGAGGGTAATCAAAGCCCTGCTTTGGGGCGGGAACGAGCTTGGCGATGGCATCGGTCTCGGCAAAGGAAAAACCCAGGGCGCGTCCGACGTCTCTGATCGCCGCCTTGGCCTTGAGGGTCCCGAAGGTGGCGATCTGGGCTACTTTGTCCGCGCCGTACTTCTCCTTCACGTAGCGAATCACCTGATCCCTGCCGCGGATGCAAAAGTCGACGTCGATATCCGGCATGGAGCGCCGTTCCGGGTTGAGGAACCTCTCGAAGAGGAGAACGTGGCGAATCGGGTCCAGATCGGTAATCTTGAGCGCGTAGGCCACCAGACTGCCGGCGGCGGAGCCCCTCCCCGGTCCCACCGGGATGCCATGGTCCTTGGCGTAGTTGATGAAATCGGCGACAATCAAAAAATAGCCGGAAAACTGCATCCCTTTGATTACCCCTAGTTCGTAGTTCAGCCGTTTCTCGTAGAGCTTGAGCCTCTCCTGATGCTCCTCGGGATGGGCGGTTTTGAGAGGCTCAAGCCTTTCCTCCAGTCCCTGGCGAGCCAGCTCATCGAGATAATCGTCGAGAGTCATCGCCTTGGGCGGCTGGAAAGGGGGAAAATGATAGCGGCCGAATTCCAGTTCCAGATTGCACCTCTCGGCGATCTCTATGGTGCGCTCCACCGCCTCCGGAGAATAATCAAAGCCCTTTTTCATCTGCTCCGCAGACTTGACGAAGAGCTCGTCCGTCTCCATCTTCAATCGGTTTTCATCCTGCACGGTCTTGCCGGTCTGGACGCAGAGCAGGACATCGTGCGCCTCGGCATCATCCCTCTGGCCGTAGTGGCAGTCATTGGTCGCTACTACCGGAACGGAGAGCTCTTTGCCGAGCTCGATGATCATCGGGTTGACCTTTTCCTGTTGCGGGAGCTTATTATCCTGGATTTCCAGGTAGTAGCGATCTGCAAAAATGGCTGCGTAGCTCTCGGCGGCGCCCTTCGCCTTTTCCACCTGGCCCGCCGATAAAGCGGACGCCACCTCCCCTTGCAGACAGGCGCTTAGGGCGATCAACCCTCTATTGTATTCCTTGAGCAGCTCCTTATCGACCCGGGGCTTGTAGTAAAAGCCCTCCATGTAGCCTGCGGTCACGAGCTTGCAGAGATTGCGGTAGCCCTCCAGGTTCATCGCCAGGAGAATGAGGTGGTGGTTGTACTCTTTGTTGCCTTTATCCACCCCCTTGCGCTCGAAGCGGCTGGCCGGCGCCACATAGATCTCGCAGCCGATGATGGGTTTGATGCCGTGGCGCACGGCCTCCGTGTAGAACGCGATGGCGCCGAACAAATTGCCATGGTCGGTCATCGCGAGCGCGGGCTGCTTGAGCTGCTTCACCCGCTCGAGCAGCGGTTCGACCTTATTGGCGCCATCCAGAAGGCTGTACTGCGTGTGGCAGTGAAGGTGGACGAAACGGGAATGCTCCATTTGAATAAAATTACGCTAGCACAAATCGCAATCCGCCACAATTATTTTTGTGCCTTTGTTTCTTTTCTATCCGACCTTTTCTCTCTGACCATCGCCACCGTTTCCCTCAAGTCAGTCAATTTAAGATCTCTTTTCTAAAAACTCCCTGGGGGTCAACGAAGGGATTGAAAGACGATCAGTAAAGTGCTGGGCATTCCATGAAACAAAGCTCGCAGCGCCGGAGACACACTTTTCCATGGCAGCGATAATTAAGGCATCACCAAAACTCACCTTCCTTGCGATGATCTCGAAAAGATCGCCGACCTTGAGGGCCGGAAGAAGACTTTCGAAATCGAGGTGCGGAAGCACGTCAACCTGGTAGTGCTTGGCGAAGTGAAAAAAGAGTTCTTGAAGCTGCTTTTGGTTGAGATTGAAAGAGAGCACCCCACAGATTTCAAGCAAGTTGAATATGGTGGTAGCCCCGGATCGATCTTGAGCTACATGGTTCAAAAAAGCGCGGTTAGTGGCAAAGTTCTTGTCCCTCTTATACCGGAGGTCAATGATAAAAACCGAGGTGTCTATGATGGTTAGGCCCGCCACCGTGTCCGCCGTATGGCTTCTTCCCAGGTCCTATAACGAGGCCTTGAGGTTTTCAGCGCCTTTTCGATATCTTCCCACGCCTCTTCATATTCGCGGAGCCCAAGGGGCTTAAGCTCCTCTGCTTTGACGGGACTCAATACGGCCCAAGGCTTGCCACGCTTCATGATAAGTACCTTCTCCCCCTCCCCCACCTTCCGCAGCACCTCCCCGGTCTTATTTTTAAGCTCTTTTGCGCTGATTGATCGCATAGAAGTACCTACTTGAGAATCAAAATAGCTACTTTAGGGTCGCCTGTCAATAGCTAGTAGGACCGACAGTCTTTTGATGCCGCTGCCATTGATGATGGACTGCAGCACGTCCGTTTGCAGCAGGCTATCGCGCAGAGGTTCCACCTCCGCTTTACGCGTAAGCGATAGCGGCCAAGAAGGAGCAAGCCGTTGATCTTCGCGAGGTCAGTAGTGGGCATGATTGGAAGGAGAATACGGCAGGCGGCCCTAAACAGATATTCCCAGGTCTAGGTCAAAAACGCATGCCTGGCGCCACCCCCATGAGCTCCTCTCCCGCTTCCTGCCATCGGCGGCCGACCAAGAGGCCGAGGAGGCGGCGCGGATGGAGAACGAAGGCCAGGCGGAGGAGGCTAAGGCCCTCTATCGGAAAATCCTGGCGAGCGATCCTACCCATGCAAAGGCCCTGCTGGCTTTAGGCCGAATCTTGATGGAGGCCGGGGATACGGAGCAATCTCTCGGCCGTGAGGCAACAGTGCAGGGAAAAACGTTATATGGTTAACACGAAGGCCGTCGTGTAGGCTTCTTTGTCTTTCAGTTTGAGAAGCAGTTTTTCCGCCGCCGCCCGTGTTCTAAAGCGCCCTACGTTAGTGCGGTACAACGTGACCGCGTTGACGTCGGCGCTGGTCACATAGGCCTCCCAGCCTCTGGTTTTTAGAACCTTCGCAAGCTTAACGGCAGCCTGCTCACTCTTTAAGGCGGCGACCTGAACAGTCCATAGGCCTGCTGCCTTTTGAGTGTCTGTTCTTTCGGCTTTTGGTTGATCCTGCGCCGGCGGCTCTTGGCCTGTCGATGCCGGTTCCGCTTCGGACCTGAGAGCAGTTGAGAAATCCTCGTCGCGGCCCTTATCCCTTTTTCCCAGCCATTGGGCGGTTAGAACGGCAAGAACGAGAATGGCCGCCGCTGCTCCGGCGATGGCTAGCCGATGCCGGTTAGGCACCGTTTGATTCCGGGACAGTTCGGCAACCTTAACCAGGCCCGCAAAATTCACCCGGCCGGCGACCCAAACCGCCCCATAGATAAGCCAGCCGACCAGGCTGGTTCGAAAAGCTAAAACCAGATCGCTGTATGCGACGAACGAAACAGCCGTCCATGCCAGGGCTGCTGCGCAACAAACGATGCTTACCCACCGCATCATGAGCTAATTGTCTAACGGCAGGGCGGCTCTGTCAACGCATCAGGGTTTTCTCGACCGCGCCTTTCACCAGTTCGGCCTGCCAGCGCAACAGGCCTCCGCTTTCCATAATCTCCTCGAGGCTCCGAGGCCGGCTCCGGGCAATGGCCTCGAGCGCGGCTCTGGGCGCCAGAGTCGATGGGGCGATCTCCAGCTCCTTGGCGATTCGCACGCATTCGCCGCGCAGCGCGTCGATCTGCTCCTTGCAGTCGGTGCGTGGAGCGTCGCCGCGGTCGAATGTTCTAAGTTCCGGCCATTGCGCCTGGGCCATTCCGGCCGCCCGCGCAATCGCCTCCTCGAGCGTGCTCAGCCGCGAGCCGACGATGTTTCGCGGCAATTTGGGTCCTTGGTGCAGGGGCACGCTGGGGTGGGACTCCGCCCATTGGAGGAGGTCCAGGATTTGCTGATTCCCAAAGACCTTGAAGGGCGGCAGGTTGGCGCGCCGGGCGTGCATGTCGCGCCAGCGCCAGAGTTCTTGCAGATAGGCCAGTTGGCGGCGGGTCAGCCGCCCGGCCCCCTTGATGCGCCAGGCTTCCTCGGGGTCGCGCGGATTATCACGTCCGGTCGACTCCACCATCGCCCGGCAACTTTCCCTGTGCCAATCGATCCTCTCCCGCTCGCTCAGCTCGCCACGCATGCGCTCGGCGAGCGGCTCGAGAAAACGCGTGTCGTTGACCGCGTAGCGCAGTTGCTCTTCGCTAAGCGGCCGGCGCGACCAGTCCGATTTCTGCCCTCCTTTTCCAATCGTGATATCAAAGAATCGCTCGATGAGGGCGGCCAGCCCGATCTGTTCGATCCCGAGCAACTGCGCCGCTATCATGGTGTCGAAAACTTCACGGCGCGGTCTGAAGGCCATCGAGGCTCGCATCATGCGCAGATCGTAATCGCCGCCGTGCAGAATCAACGGCTTCTCGGCCAGAGCTTCCAAGAATCCGGTCAGGTCCAATTCGGAAAGAGGGTCGACAAGGTAGTGCTCGCCTCCAAGCGAAAGCTGGACCAGACAGACCTTTTCGAAATAGTTGTGCAGACTGTCGGCCTCGGTGTCCACCGCGACCCTTTCGGCCGCGCCGATGCGCTGGACCAACGTTTCCATCGCGGCGGCTTCCCGGACGTAAATGTACCCCTCGGACTCCGGCGTATTCAACGATTCGATTTCCTCCATCCGTC
>MGSI01000132.1 GCA_001798455.1 Deltaproteobacteria bacterium RIFCSPLOWO2_02_FULL_57_26
GATTGAAAAAATTCATTTCGGTACTGCAGGCTACGCGTACTTAGTAGACGAGCATGGAAATCTAATCGCCCATAAAGACCCCCTGCTGGTATTAAAAAAAATGAACCTCCGAGAACTTGATGGAGTCCAGAAATTTTTGCGCAATCCTACGCGTTCAGATCCCAGTCCTGCGCACAAGGGGCGAGGATTAATGGATAGGCCTGTGTTATCCACATACGCGCCGGTCCCTGAGTTGGGCTGGGCAGTTATCTTGGAGGAGCCTCTCGATGCCGCGTTAGCCAATGTGGAAACATTGAAGCGCTATGCGCTGGTGCTCCTGGCAATAGGCCTGTTCGTCGGAGCCGCTGTTATTGCTTGGGTCAGTAGCAAGATGACAGGGCCGATTCGGGAACTTCATGAGGGGGCTAAAATAATCGGGAGTGGGAATCTTGACTATCGGGTCAACATCGAGACAGGAGATGAAATCGAGTGGCTAGGACAGGAATTCAACAAGATGGCGGCAGAACTCGATGTCTCTTATGCCACCTTAGAACAAAAGGTGAAGGACAAAACCGGTGAGTTAGAGAAAGCCAACTCGCAGCTTCAACAGGCAAACTGCAGTCTGTTAATGGCCAACAAGACCAAGGATGAGTTTCTCGGCGTCATGTCCCACGAGCTACGCACACCCCTCAACGTGATAATGGGTTATACGGGCATGATGAAGGATGGCATGTTAGGGGAGGTCAACCCGAAACAGGAGGAGGCCCTCCAGAAAGTCGTAAACCGATCTGAAGATCTCTTGAGAATGATCACCGAGATCATGCAGGCAACGAGTATCGAGGCAGGGGCAGTCAAGGTGGAGAGCCGCGACGTGAACCTAGTGAGCTTTCTGGACGATCTCAGATCCAGCTATGAGCTTCCCTTAGGTCAATTGAATAAAGATCTTACCTTCAAGTGGGACTATTCCCCAGATATTCCGACCATCAGAACTGACCGTGAGAAGCTAAAACACACGCTTCAGAATCTCATTAATAATGCTGTTAAATTTACCGACAGGGGCTATGTGAGCATATCGGCCCGTTATGTTCCCGAAACTAAAGTCGTGAAGTTCAAGGTTGCAGACACGGGGATAGGAATTCAAGAGGAGATGCTTCCCTCGATCTTTGAGATTTTCCGTCAGGTTGACAGCTCGGAGACCAGAAACCATGGCGGAGTTGGGATAGGCCTTTATATCGTCAAAAAATACACCGAGATACTTGGAGGAAATATCCAGGTAGAAAGCGAGGTTGGAAAAGGATCCGTCTTTAGTGTAACGATACCCGGCTGATGCTAGTCTGACAACTTTACCCCTTCGGGCCAGAGAACCAAACCGACGGTCTCCCCAAATTTTTCTTGCATGAACAAACAAAAAACGCCTAGTTGGTAACAAATCCAGCCAGGCCATAGTACTGCAGTATGAGGAGAAGCTAAACGGGGGCTTGAAATCCTTAAATACCTACATCAACTCCAAGGCGGCGCAACTGACCAGCTTTGCCTGGAAGCCGAGCCCGATTTGACATAAGACCACCTTATCGGATACTCTGCCCTCAACTCAGCGGTCCGAATCGGCTCGCTCCCTTTGGGTCGCTCACTTAAGACTACGACAGGGCCAGCCAGAAAGCAGCCGCAGGGGAGAATCCGGTTCTTCGAGCTTGCAGGGAAAAAGCAATTTCCTGTCACTTCCTATCACCTCACTTTCACTTTTATGACTAAGATTCCCATGCTCGATCTCAAGGCGCAGTACCAAACAATCCGTAGCGAGGTGCTCCAGGCCATCGAGGAAGTCCTGGAATCGCAGCAATTCATCTTGGGGCCGGTGGTGGAGCGGTTTGAGGAACGGGTGGCATCATACCTTCAAGGCGGCGCGGCCGTCGGCGTGGCTTCCGGAAGCGATGCCCTACTGCTCTCTCTGATGGCTCTTGGCATCGGGGCGGGCGACGCGGTCCTCGTGCCCCCGTTTACCTTTTTCTCCACCGTCTCTTCGATCACGCGCCTCGGAGCCACACCGATCTTCATCGACATCGATCCGCAAACCTTCCTGATGGATCCCCAAGCGGTAGAGGCCTTTCTCGAAGAGCGCGCCCAACCTCATCCCCAGGGAGATGGGCTTATGGACTCGAAGAGCCAGTGCCGGATTCGGGCCCTCCTGCCTGTTCACCTCTTCGGGCAATGTTGTGCCATGGTCGGACTCCTCTCTCTCTCCCGCAAGCACCAGCTTTACATCGTGGAGGACGTCGCCCAGGCCTTTGGCGCCCGCACGCTGGTCTCCCCGGGCGTCTCCCGGGCCGCGGGGACCGTAGGAGACCTGGGATGCTTTTCCTTTTTTCCCACCAAAAACCTCGGCGGCATGGGCGACGGAGGGCTCGTCGTCACCAATCGAAGCGACCTGGCGGATAAGGTGCGCATGCTCCGAGTCCACGGTGCAAACCACAAATACCACCACCTGGAAATCGGCCTCAACTCTCGCTTGGACGCGCTCCAGGCCGCCGTGCTCTTCGTCAAGCTGCGTTACGTAGATCAATGGCGCGAGGAAAGAATCGAGAGGGCGCGAATATACGAGACCCTTTTTCTTTCCTCAGGGCTCGTGGGAGAGGAGATCCTCAGCCTGCCCAACTCGGGCGATGCCCAATCCCATGTTTTTAACCAATATGTGATCCGCGCCCGGCGACGCGACCAGCTCAAGGAATATTTGGCCAAGCAGGGGATCAAAGCCGAGGTCCATTACCCTGTGCCGCTCCATCTGCAGCCCTGTTTTTCGTCCCTCGGTTATCGCCGCGGCGACTTCCCTCACTCTGAGGATGCATCCACCCAGGTCCTCTCCCTGCCCATGTACCCTGAGCTTACGGCGCACCAGCAGGAAACCGTAGTCCGGCAAATCCGGAGCTTCTATCGGGGATAGAGTCGCTTTACGCCTCTCTTCTCATGTGGTAGAAAGCGAGGAAACTTTTTTCAGCAAGGCGCTGCAACGAAGATATGAAAGATGCCATCGTCAAGGCTTTCGAGGAAAGTATCCAGGCAAAACAGGCCTTCCTCAAAGACAACCTCGATACGCTGCTTAAGACGATCCACGTCATCACCGAGGCATTCCTTCGCGGCAACAAACTGCTCTTATTCGGCAATGGCGGCAGCGCCGCGGACGCCCAACACATTGCAGCCGAGTTCGTGAACCGATTTCGCATCGAGCGCCCCCCCTTGCCCGCTTTGGCCTTAACCACCGACACCTCAGCGATCACCAGCATCGCCAACGATTACGACTACAAGGAAATCTTCGCCAAGCAGGTGAAGGCTTTGGGCAGGGAGGGGGACGTCGCTCTGGCCATTTCCACGAGCGGCCAAGCCGCCAACGTGCTGGCGGCAATCGACGCCTGCAAGAAGCTCAATATCATCACCGTGGGCCTCACCGGGGGAGATGGCGGTATGCTGGGTCGGAAGGTTGACTATTGCCTCCGCGTCAGCGAGGGTAAGAACACCGCCCGCATTCAGGAAACCCATATCTTAGTGGGCCACGTCATCTGCGAGATGGTGGACCAAAGGCTCTTCTCTACCCCAGCCTAAGTCGGCGGCACCGCATAACCGATGGCGAGAAAGACCTTTAAGCCACTCGACTTTTCTGGTGCCAGAACCTACCCGCTGAAGCAGCGCTTCAGCAAGATCAACGAGTCCCTGCTGGGAAAGAAACCCCGCAAGGGCATCCGCTTGCGCTCCTTCATCCAGGGGCTACCAGATATCCTGGGGGCTCAAAACCTGAAAGCGATTGCCCGCGCCGTCGCCCGAGCGCATCGCGCCAACAAGACCATTCTTTTAGGCACGGGGGGCCAGTCGATTAAGGTCGGCCTCAGCCCCCTGATCATCGACTTCATGGAAAAGGGAATTCTGAGCGGGGTGGCCATGAACGGGGCGGGCATCATCCACGATTTCGAGATCGCCTTTATGGGTAAAACCTCGGAAGATGTCGCATCGAGCCTCAAGGACGGAAGCTTCGGGATGGCCGAGGAAACCGGCGCGTTTTTAAACCGGGCGATCGCCCGAGGCTACGAGCGCGGGCAAGGGATCGGCGAGGCGGTGGGCGAAGCGATCCTGAGAGGCCGTCTACCACATCGGCGTCTCAGCATACTTGCCGCGGGCGCCAAGCTGGGGATTCCCGTCACTGTCCACGTCGGAATCGGCACCGACATCATCCACATGCATCCACAGGTTGACGGCAAGTCCTTGGGAGAGGGAAGCCTGCGGGACTTTCATAGGCTCGCCTCCATCGTGGCCACACTGAACGCTGGTGTGTTTCTCAACCTGGGCTCCGCGGTTATCCTCCCCGAGGTTTTCTTGAAGGCGCTGAGCCTAGCACGCAATTTAGGCCACCCGGTGCGCCACCTGACCACGGTCAACCTCGACTTTCTCGCCCACTATCGGCCGCTCACCAACGTGGTCAACCGCCCTACTTTAGAAGGGGGGAAGGGATATCATCTCACCGGCCATCTGGAGATCATGGTCCCGTTACTTTTTGCTGCGGTGTTAGAAGAGCTTTGAAATAGCTATCAGCCATCAGGTATCAGCACTCAGCTATGATTTTTTTCTCGCTGACGGCTGATTGCTGAAAGCTAAACACTTGGCATGAAAACTTCGCGCCGCGAACTCTTCCAAGTTTACCGCCGCCTTTATCGGCACTATGGCGACCTGAATTGGTGGCCGGGCGAAAGCCCGCTGGAAGTCTCTGTGGGTGCGATCCTGACCCAAAATACGGCGTGGACCAATGTCGAAAAGGCAGTCCGGTCTCTCAAGGAGGCGCGCTCCCTCAGCGTCAAGTCCCTAAGCCGCTTGTCGCGCCGGCGCCTGGCCCGCTTGATCAAGGCCGCTGGCTACTTCAACGTGAAGGCGAAGCGGCTTAAAAACTTCATCGCCTTTCTCCAGGGGCGCTACGGCGGCAGTCTCACCAAGATGTTTCACCAAGAGACAAACCGGCTGCGGGCTGAACTCCTTGCGGTCAACGGGACGGGTCCCGAGACCGCCGATTCTATTCTCCTCTACGCCGGCGCCAAGCCTGTCTTTGTCATCGACGCCTACACCAAAAGGATCCTGTCGCGCCACGGCTTGCTGCGCACAGAAAAGAGCTACGACGAGTTCCAGCAGCTCTTCATGCGATACCTTCCCCTCGATGCTCCCCTTTACAATCAATACCACGCGATGCTGGTCAACACCGGCAAGGACTTCTGCCGAAAACGGCCGCTCTGCGACTCTTGCCCTCTCAACGGCTGGCGCGGCGTGCCGCCGTTAAAAGCGACCTGATTTTTTCCCTGCGCCGTTCCCTTTACCCCCGAAGCTTTTTTCGTTAGATTGACGGGATGAAAACTTATGGAGGCCGCTCTGATTACCCTCCTCACCGACTTCGGGCATAAAGACCCGTACGTCGGCATCATGAAGGGCGTCATCTTCGGCATCAATCCCACGGCACGCGTGATCGATCTAAGCCATGGGGTCCCGCCGCAGGACCTATTGGCCGGAGCCCTGATGCTGCGCCACGCCGCCCCCTATTTCCCCCGTGGCACGATCCACGTAGCGATCGTCGACCCAGGCGTGGGCAGCGAGAGGCGCCCGCTCTTGATGGAGGCGGAAGGAAGTTTTTTCATCGGCCCGGACAACGGTCTTCTGAGCCTCGCCTTCGATGAGAAGGAGCCGCGCTGCATCATTGAGCTCAGCAACCAAATATACCATCTTAAACCCACCAGCATGACCTTTCACGGCCGGGACATTTTCGCCCCCATCGCTGCCTATCTCTCCCTGGGCATGCCGCCGCCAGACTTCGGACCCGCCGTGAGGGAGTTTCGCACTCTCCCCTGGCCCGAGATCGCGGCGACGGACCGCGCGATCCGGGGAGAAGTCGTCTACATCGACGGCTTCGGCAACCTGGTCACCAATGTTGAAGAACGGACTCTCAGGGCCTTTCAGGCCGATAGGCTGACCTTCTCCCTCGGCCCTCTGACCATCCACGGCCTGGCGCCAAATTACAGCGCCGCCAGCGACCGCGACTACCTTGCCCTGGTCAATAGCTGGGGCCTCCTGGAAATCGCCCTCTACAAGGGCAACGCTCACCTTTCCTGCGGGGCCAAGATCGGTGACAAGGTGGATATCCGTACGAAGCCAGAAAACTGGGGGAAGGCTCCCTGATGGATGGCGCTAGGCGCAAAAAAAGGCTCGGCCTCCACCTCTCCCTGTTCCTCATCACCTTCGCCACCACCACGACGGCCGGCGCGATGCAGAACGGCGTCAACCCTCTCGCCGACCCCTGGGGCATCAGCTCGGGCCTGCCGTTTGCCGTCACGCTGATGACGATCCTGCTGGTCCACGAGATGGGCCACTATCTCATGTCGCGCTACCACGGCGTGCAGGCCTCGCTGCCCTACTTCATTCCGGCGCCGTCTTTGATCGGGACCTTCGGCGCCTTTATCAGGATGGATTCCCCACCTCACGACCGCCGCTCGCTGTTCGACGTCGGGGCCGCCGGACCTCTGGCCGGACTCGCCCTGGCCATCCCCGCCGTAGTCGTGGGGCTGAGGCTCTCCACCGTGGGGCCGGAGCCTGGAGCTGAAGGAAGCGTCTCGCTAGGCTCTTCGCTCCTCCTGCGCTTCCTCAGCCACATCACCCTCGGGGTCTTGCCTGAACAGGCGAATGTCATCCTCCATCCGATCGCCTTTGCTGGCTGGATCGGCCTCTTTGTTACGGCTCTAAACCTCCTGCCGATTGGGCAGCTCGACGGCGGGCATGTGGTCTACGCCCTTTTCGGCCGAAAGCATATTTGGATTTCGCGGCTGGCCCTCGGCTCCATTCTCGCGCTGGGAATACTCCGCTGGTGGTATGGTTGGCTGGTCTGGGGGGCATTGCTACTGCTCATGGGAGTACATCACCCCTCGCCCCTTGATCCCGACACTCCTCTGGACCTCAAGCGACGACTTGCTGGTTGGTTGACTTTGATTATCCTGGCCATCACCTTTATCCCCGTGCCGTTTTCCGTCGCGGCGCCGAAGCCCGTGGCGGAGCGCCTCAGTACTGGATCGGCCAGTCGACTGGCGCCGGAGCAGCTTTACGGAGGCACCTGATGAGCGAGCGTCTGACGTGGCACCAGTATTTTATGACCATTACCCGACAGGTGGCGGAGCGTTCCACCTGCAACCGCGCCAAAGTGGGAGCGGTGATCGTACGCGACAAAAACATCCTGGCCACGGGCTACAACGGGGCTCCGGCGGGCATGCCCCACTGCACGGACATGGGCTGCCTCATTTACGAGTCCAGAAACCCCAACGGCGATATGGAAGAGAACTGCTTCCGCACGATCCACGCTGAAATCAACGCGATCGCTCAGGCGGCGAAGAACGGCTCGAGCATCAAAGACGCAGCGATCTACGTCACCCACACTCCCTGCATCCATTGCCTCAAGGTGCTCGTGAATACGGGCATCAAGAACATCTATTACGAAGCTCCTTACAAGCTCCACACGCTCGATGAGATCCTGCGAGCCACCGGGGTGCACTTAGAACAGGTCGACCTGGCGGAAAAATAAAAGAGGCGAGAATTTCTCCTCGCCTCTTTGACCGCGCGTGACCCCGGGTTAGATCTTGCCCTGCAGGGCAAAGGCGATAATCAAGGCATAGATCGCGAGGGCCTCGATGAAGGCCAAACCGAGAATCATCGGGAGCTGAATCCTGTCCGCCGCGTTGGGATTGCGCCCGATGCTCTCCATGGCTGCCGCAGCCATGCGGCCTTGACCGAGAGCCGCGCCGAACGCTGCGATCGCGATACCGAACCCGGAGGCCAACGCAATGGCCACCTTCGCCGTCGAGTCGGTCCCGCCCGCCGCTTCAGCAGCGGCCAGAGCTGCTCCGGAACAAACCAGGACGAGCACCACTGTAGCGAATAGAGAGACAATCCTCTTCATCCCCTTACCTCCTTTCCAGCGCGCCGGCTCTTTGCACCGCCTCTCTCCTCTTCCTCTCCGCTCGAAGCCTGCCCGCTCAGTGCTCATGGCTTACCGCCATGGCGACGTAAATCACGCTCAAAAGTGTAAACACAAAGGCCTGGATCAGCGACACCAGGGCACCCAGGATGTAGAACAGGACGGGGATGGCCACCTTGGTCAAGTCAGTAAAAATCTCCACGACCAGATGGTCCCCGAACATATTGCCAAACAGACGCAGCGCCAGGGAAAAGGGCCGGACCAAATGGGAAATCCCCTCCAAGACAAAAAAGAAGGGGGCCAACAGCAACACGGGGCCCATAAATTGCTTCAGATACCCGATCCCATGTTCACGCACGCCAAAGTAATGGTAGGCCAGAAACGAGACTAGGCCGAGACCTAGCGTGGTGTTGAGATTATTGGTCGGCGGCGAGAAGCCGGGCACCAGCCCAAAGAGATTGGCAGTCAGGATAAAGACGAAAAAGCTGCCAAACAGGGGCACGTACTTGCGCCCCTTTCGACCCAGCAACGCGTCGGTGAGGCTGAGCATAAGCTCAACGAGCATCTCCGCCAAATTCCTCAGACCGAAGCCCTCATCAGGAATCACCGGCTCGGCCGCGCGCAAGAGCGCGCGCCGCGCCAGATACGCTACACCAACCAGCAGGACCATGACCAAGAGCGCCGTCGAGGTATGCTGCGGGACAACCCGCCACCCCAAAGGCAGCAGATCGTACCACTGAAACGGGTGTTCCACTTACCCTTTCCTCCCCAGATGCGCCCAGCCCCGCTCCGCAAGGACAGCCAGGAGCAGGCACGTCACGCCGACGGCGAATGAGGCCGGGTCCACATCAAGGCGCACAAACAGCGCCGACAGCAAGCCCAAGAAAAGAACCAGCTTCAGAACCAGCAAAAAGATCCCGGTCCGCACCCGGCGCCTCTCGGCGAAGGGCGTCAGCAGGTACCGGATCCCCAAGCCGAGCAAGACAAAATTCACCCCCATAAATAGCCCGCCCAAAAAAAGCGCCGCCGGGTCAAGCAGCCCGAGCGGAAGCACAATAAGCCAGAGCGCCAAGAGCAAAAGCCCGTGCCAGAGTTCAATGCGAAGCACCGGCTCTATGGTGATTGCTGTCCTCATCGGTTCTCATTCGAAAAGCGCTGCATCCACTGCACCAGCCTGACGAAGGCCCCCACCAAGGCAGCGAGCGTACAAATGGCCGTCAACCAAGGGAACGAGGCTAGATAGGTGTCCAGCAGATAACCCAGAAAGAGGCCGCCGATAACCGTGCTCGGGAACTCCAAACCAATAGCCGCGTATTTCCCGAGCTTAAAAAAGAGGGGCTTCCGAGAACCTTCAGGCTCGTCCCTCACTGGTGCCACAAAGACTTTCTCCTAGCATGGAATTGCGTTGAGGGTCAACCCATTCGACACCCCGCCCGCACGGCGGGGGCTTGCTCAGGGTTGACGGTGAGCGACCTACCAACAACTTGACCCCGTGCATAGCACGGGGCATGAGTCGAACCGTCAATCTTCAGGCTCGCCACTCGCCCAACTCTCGCAGGCAGCGAGCGTTTTCTCTATGTCGCTGCGCGTATGAGCCAAAGAAAGAAAGGCCGCCTCAAACGGAGACGGCGGGAAATAGACGCCGCGCGCCAGCATTCCATGGAAAAAGCGCGCAAAGCGACCCCGATCTGCGCTCCGGGCGTCGGCGGCATCTCGAACACGCTTGACGCCAAAGAACACCGTAAGCATCGACCCCACCCGGTTGATCACGCCGGGGAGGCGCCGCCGGAGGAGAATAGCTTCCAGGCCTTCTTGAAGCTGTTTCCCCTTTTCTTCCAGCTCCCGATACGCCTCCGCGCGCGCAAGCTCCGCCAGCGTCGTCCGCCCCGCGCACACCGCCAGCGGATTTCCCGAAAGCGTACCCGCCTGATACACCGGCCCCACCGGGGCCAATAGATCCATGATCTCCGCTCTCCCGCCGAAAGCTCCCAACGGAAGCCCGCCGCCCAGAACCTTGCCCAAGCAGGTCAGGTCCGGGCGAATCCCATAGAGTTCCTGCGCCCCACCGGGCGCAACCCGAAACCCGGTGATCACCTCATCAAAGATCAGCAGCGCCCCGTCTCTTTGCGTCAACTCTCGCAGTCCCACAAGAAACGGCGGCGCCGGCGGTATGACGCCCATATTGCCGCAGACAGGCTCCACGATCACCGCCGCCACAGCGCCCCGATGCTCACGGAAGGCAGCCGCCACCGCCTCCACGTCATTAAATGGCGCGACGACGGTCTCGGCAGCGTAACCCGCCGGCACCCCAGGGCTATCCGGCAGAGCCAACGCCGCCACCCCAGAGCCGGCGCGCGCCAGCATTCCATCGGCGTGCCCGTGGTAGCACCCATCGAACTTAACGACTTTTGTGCGGTGTGTAAAAGCACGCGCCAAGCGCACCGCACTCATCGCGGCTTCGGTCCCAGAACTCACGAGCCGCAACTTCTCGATCGCAGGGAGCCGCACGCACACCTCTTCCGCTAGTTGGACTTCGCCTTCCGTCGGTGCCCCAAAAGTTGTCCCGCGCCTCGTCGTCTCGATCAGAGCCGCTACTACTTTAGGATGCGCATGGCCGAGAATCAGCGGACCCCAAGACCCAACGTAGTCCAGGTACACGTTGTCATCGGCATCAAAGACGTGGGCGCCGTCCGCGCGCGCGATAAAAAGCGGATCCCCACCCACAGCTTTCCAAGCACGCACGGGACTATTGACGCCGCCAGGAACTCGTTGCTGTGCGCGCCCGTACAGCACGTGTGAACGCTCGGTCCCCATGGACGGAGATGTTCCTAACACCCGGTCGGTGGCGTGTCAAGGCGAGGCTGCGAGCATGCAAAAAAGTTTTTCCTTTTTTTCTTGCAAAGGAGAGTGAAAAGGATTATGAAATTCTTCGCGATCAAGATCGCGGGAAAATTTTTCCAGTCGTTGCCGGAGATCACTAGCCTGAAGCGCGCGCGATGCGAGCTAGAGAGCAGACCGCGGAATACCTCCTTGCCCTACAGCTCGCCCGGGGTTGCGCCGGGTTTTCTGGCTCCAGTTTCCCTGTTCACATTATTGTCCAAGATCAAAGGTAATGGGGCGCTCCTTTTGTCTTTTGGTGAGTTATCCACAGCTGTGGATAACTTTGTTCGTAACTTTTACCGACTTCTTTTCCTGCTTCTGGGTGGCGGCGGCGCGAGCCGCGAGGTCAATGGCGTATGGATGAATTTTGGGAAGGGGCGCTGAAAGAGCTCAAAGAGCGCATAGGAAGACAGAACTTCGATACCTGGATCAAGCCCATCCGAGCTAGGGAACCAACGCGGGGAGAATTTTTGCTGGAGGTGCCCAACAAATTTTTCCGCGATTGGGTTGCGGAGCACTTCCTGACCGAGATCCGGGAGACGCTCGCCTTTGTTTCCCGCCAGACCGTCAAGGTCACCTTGAGCGTCAACCAAGAGCTGCAACCACAGCCGGAGGTGGAAAAGAAAGAGGACAAGGAACGGGCAAGGCCCAAGAGGTTTAACAACCTCATGCCCAAATACAACTTTGAAAACTTCGTCGTCGGGGCGAGCAACCAGTTCGCCCATGCGGCCTCACTCGCCGTCGCCAACCAGCCCGGTGAGCACTACAACCCGCTCTTCATCTACGGCGGTGTCGGCCTAGGCAAGACCCATCTTATCAATGCCATCGGCAATCGGATCATGCAAAGACGGCCGGCGCTAAAGATCCTTTACATCACCTCCGAGGCTTTCATGAACGAACTGATAGGCTCCCTGCGCAGGGACAAGATGGATGAATTCAAAAGTAGGTTTCGCACCATGGACGCCCTGATTCTTGACGATGTCCAATTCCTCGCCGGAAAAGAAAGGACCCAAGAAGAGTTCTTCCATACGTTCAACTCGCTCTACGAATCGCACAAGCAGATCGTCATTACCTCTGACAAGTTTCCCAAGGAGATCCCCGATCTTGAAGACCGCCTGCGCAACCGCTTCGAGTGGGGATTGATTGCCGACATCCAACCGCCGGACATGGAAACCCGCGTCGCCATCCTGGAGAAGAAAGCCGAAGCGGAAGGGATCCATCTCCCCCATGAGGTCGCCATCTTCCTCGCCTCCCACATCTACTCGAACGTGCGCGAACTTGAGGGTTCGCTCACGCGGCTCGGGGCCTTCGCCTCACTGACCAAAGCCCCTATCACCGTCGATTTGGCTAAAGAAGCGCTGCGAAACATCCTCGGGCAGAGTCAGAGAGAAGTCACCATCGAAAGCATCCAAAAGACGACCAGCGACTACTTTAGCATCAAGATTGGAGATCTGAAGGCAAAAAGAAGGACTAGGAACGTAGTGCTCCCCAGGCAGGTGGCCATGTATCTGTGCCGCAAACACACCTCTACCTCGTTCCCAGCGATCGGGGAAAGGTTTGGCGGCAGAGATCATTCAACCGTCATCCATGCCTCAAAATCCATCGAGAAGCGGATCAAGGAGGATCCTACCATGCAGGCCACCATCGAGAAGTTGGAAAAGACCTTAAATCTGCGAAAATAGCCGGGCACAACCTGTGGGTAGAGTGACAAAAAATGTGGATAAGACGGAGCAATGACCTGTTTTGCGTCGTGCCCTGCGGTGCGGAGGATGAACAAGTGTCGCCCATCCACAGAAAAAAGGCTTTCCCAGTTTGGCCTTTTTAGCTTTTTACCCTTTATCCACAGCACCTATTACTACTTCTCTGAATCTCTTATAAATAAGTAGTTTTAGTCAGGAGGCGTTATGGAAGTTAAGGCTAAGCGAGAAAATTTTCTCGCGACGCTCTATTGGACGCAAAGCATCGTTGAGCGGCGCAACACCATGCCGATTTTGGCTAATGTGCTGGTGGAAGCAAGCAAAGGAACCCTGCGGATCACCGCAACCGATCTTGAGGTTGGGGTGCGAGGGAGCCTCGATGCGGAAGTGTCCCAGGAGGGGATGGTCACCCTGAATGCGAAGAAATTCTACGAAATCGTTCGGGAGGCCCCGGAAGAGACCATACAGTTGAGAAGGTTGGAAAACGAGTGGGTGGAGATTAGGAGCGGCAGATCGGTTTTTAAGGTGGTCGGGCTAGACGCCCGTGAATTCCCTCAGTTTCCTCGCTTTGACGGGGAGAGGTTATCGGCTGCCCCAGCGGGCGTTCTGAAAGAGATGATTGAAAAGACTCTCTTTTCGGCTTCTACGGACGAGACTCGTCACAATCTCAACGGGGTCTTTGTCGAGGAGCTGGCAGGGGGAAAAGTGCGTATGGTGGCCACCGACGGGCACCGGTTAGCCTTGGTGGAGAGGGATCTGGGGTCACTGGGCCTGGACAAAGGAGTCATTCTGCCACGCAAAGGGTTAGCAGAGCTCAAGAAGGTTCTAGAGGGTTCGGACGGTGGGGTGGCGTCGCTCGGCTTTAAAGAGAATATGGGTCTGGTTGTAAAAGAAGACGTTGAACTCTTTATGCGGCTGATAGATGGGGAGTTTCCGGACTATAACAAAGTTATTCCTACGGATAACCCGCATATGGTAAAGATAGAACAGGAAGCGCTACACCAAGCCCTGCGCAGGGTCTCGATCCTTTCGAGCGAGCGGTATAAGGGGGTCAAGATGGAACTGACGGAGGGGAAAGTGGCAATCTCAACTAGCAACCCCGACCTCGGAGAGGCGGTGGAAGAGATTGAGGTGGAGTATCAGGGGAAATCGCTGACCGTCGGCTTCAATGCACGCTACCTGATGGATGTTCTGAGTGTTTTGGGTGGCGGTAACGACATCGACCTCGCGCTGAAGGACGAAGTGAGCCCCAGCCTGTTGCGCCCAGCGGGAGACGACGGGTATCTCTACGTCGTGATGCCAATGCGGCTGTAGAGGTGGCCACCGCTTAGCAAGCGTCTAACTTCTGTAGCGAGCGTCGAGGGCATATTTCTCGTCCAGGCCGACGATCTCATGAAACTCGTCAAAGGGCATCAGGCGGTCGAGGATTCCTTGAGTTGTTCCCTGCGCACGCAGCGCGCCGTAAACCTCTTTGAGTGCCTTGGCTGAAGCGTAAAGCGGGGCGAGCGGCCAGACAATCATTTGAAATCCCACCTCACTCAGCTCCTCGGGTGACATAAGTGGGGTGACGCCGCGTTCGATCATGTTGGCGACGAGGGGCCCGGGGACGGCCTGAGCTATTTCGCGCATCTCTTCTTTCGTCTCAGGCGCCTCTATAAAGACGGCGTCCGCGCCTGCCTGCTTAAAGGCGACGCCTCGCCGAATCGCCTCTTTGAGTCCGAGAGCCTGCCGCGCGTCCGTGCGCGCGACGACGAAGAGGTCCCCGCCTTCCCTCGCCTCCAGAGCCGCCGTGAGCTTCTTGAGCTGCTCCTCAAGCGGGATCACCGCCTTACCTTTCATGTGGCCGCAGCGCTTAGGCCATACTTGATCCTCAAGGAACAGCCCTGCAGCGCCAGCGCGGATGAGCTCTTTGACCGTACGAATGACATTGATGGCGTTGCCGTAGCCGGTGTCGGCGTCGACGATGACAGGCTGCTCGACCACGCCGCAGATCCGCTGCGCTGCTGCAAGCATCTCGGTTTGCGTGAGCAGGCCGAAGTCGGGCTCGCCAAGTAGCGTCGCCGATAAGCTATACCCGGTGGTGAAGATGACCTCGAAGTCGGCGCGGGCAGCGAGCTTGGCGCTAAGCGCGTCGTAAACGCCGGGCATAAGCAGGGAACTTTTTTGCTTGAGCAACGCGCGTATCAGGGCAGCCTTCTGTGTCATGTTTCCTCCCAAAATAAATCGGAGCGGGGGCCGGTTAGAACCTTTCCACGTAAGGGCGGATATCGATCTCGTGCGTCCACGCGTTCTTGGGCTGTCTGTAGGCGTGGATGATGGCGTCGGCGATGGCGTCGGGGGGAATGGTGGTGTCGCCTGGCCGGTCCGGCTCGCGGGCGCGCAGGCGGGGCGTTTCGATTTGACCATCCACCACTACGTGGATCACGTGGATTCCTTGCGGATGGAATTCGCGGGCCAGGGCTTGGCCAAGCATGCGCAGCGACGATTTGGCGATCGCCAGAGGGGCGAAGCCGGCGCGGCCGCGCAACGAGGCGGTGGCCCCGGTGAGCGAGATGAAACCGTGGCCAACCTTGAGCATGTCGGGAATCACAGCCTGAGCCAAGTGGACGGCTCCCATGACTCCCACCTCGAAGGATTGGCGGATGACTTCGGGGTCGAGATCGAGGAAGGCGCCCCGTCCAAAACCACTGGCGTTGTAGGCGAGCGCCGTGATGGTCCCCAGATCGCTGCGGATTTTTGCCACCGCCTCGCGGGCTGCCTGGCGGTCGGTAACATCCACCGGGACCACCAACGCCTTACCTTTCATGGCTTGGATCTGGCTGGCGACGGGCTCGCTTGACTCGGCGCGACGCGAAAGGAGCCCCACCGAGAAGCCCTCGCTGGCGAAGGCGCGCGCCAGCGAGGCGCCGAGCCCGGGACCGACACCGGCGACGATAGCGGCTTCCACGGCGACTTAACCTTTCGGACCGGGATGGATGAACAACTCTTCGAGGGTCATTAATCTGCCGATCAAGCCTTGCTCGTAAGAATACTGCATGAGGGTCGCTAAGTTTTCCCGGTTCGCCTCGTCGTGGCCATAAGCCCAGGGGTCCTTTCCGATGATAGCTTCCTGCTCCTCGAGCGCATGGCGAAACCAGGCGAGCGGGACGACCCTTGGGTTCTCCATCCTCTTATAGGCCGCCTCTTTGGCGCGCTGAGGAGATCATGTTGGTCAGAACCGTGAGCTCGATCCCGTCGGGCTGGACGGTTCCTTCCTTGAGGGCGCGTATGATCTCGTAATCGCCGCAGGCCAAGGTTAAAGGGAGTTTTTTGGACATGCGGTTTATCTAGCACGGTTTGCCGCGATTTTCCAAATGGGGTAGGGCGCTTTTATTTTGGCGGCTAAAATTGTAAATTGGCGTCTCCCATAGAAGGGAGAACCTATGAGATTACGAACGCTCTTTTTTGCAACCGTTCTCATGCTGGTGGTTCCGACCGCGCCGCTGCGGGCCCAGACGAAGGTCCGGATCAACTGGACCGCCGTTACCGGCGCTCAGAGCGGCGTTTATGTCGCCCACGAAGAAGGGCTCTTTAAGAAAAACGGCCTGGAGGTGGAACTGATCCACATCCCCTCTAGCTCCAGAGGCATTCAGGCGATACTCGCCGGGGAACTCGCCTTCTCCACCATGGATGGGCAGAACGCCGTGCAAGCGAATCTCAAAGGGGCGGGATTGGCGCTGGTTGCCGGCGCGACCAACCGCTTCGTCTTCTCTCTCATGTCGCGTCCCGAGATTAAAAAGATAAGCGATCTTAAGGGCAAAAAGATCGGAATCACCCGTATCGGCTCTTCCACGCACACGGCAACCCTGTACGCCCTTAGCCAGG
>MGSI01000133.1 GCA_001798455.1 Deltaproteobacteria bacterium RIFCSPLOWO2_02_FULL_57_26
GGACCTCCTGGACCGCGAGCTTTCCCTGCCACGGATCGACGATGCCGAAACCGAGAAAGACGTCCGGGTGCTTGCGCACGGCGGCTGCGATATGATCGTTTGGCACGGGGAGTATTCCCGTGATGGTTTCATCGGTCGTGTTCTGGATCGCGGCCATCATCTTGCGGGCGCGGTATTGATCCGCCATCTCGTCGACGGAGACGGGCTTGCGCTCTCTCCCAAAATAACGGGCCATCTGCTTCGCTCGCTCTCCCCTGGCCTCCAGCGTGCGCTCGTCGCAGAGGTGAACATGCACGTCAATAGCAATGACTTCCATAGGTTTTCGCCCTCCTTAACATTGTGATTAGAACTCACACATGGGTTTGCGGCCGATTTTAGTCATGGACTCTCATCCATAGAGACACCGAGCTTCACGGGCTCTTTTTTTCCAGGGCAACCAGGAGATCGCCCTTCTGAAGGCGGATTTGGCTGCAGTCGGATCGCTTGGAGAGTTCTTCGATCAACGCGACCAAAGGCTGCGCCGCGCTGAGGTATTCTTTGGGCGGGCCGGCCGCCCGCATGGCAGCAATCTCGTCTTTGCTGAGAATCCAGCGCAACAGCAGTTCCTCGTCGGAAATCCCCGGACCGCCGTGCTTCCGGCGGATTTCCTGAACCGAGGGCTCCGGCGGCTCCCACTTGGCCAGCTCCCTCGCCCGCGGCCGGTTCAGGATTTTGTCTTTTACGTTCGGGTCCATCGAGGTTCCGCCTTCTTTGCCCCACAGTCCAAGCGCGTATTGGATGACCTGATCGGTAACTTCTTTGTAGCGCTCCCCGACGATGACGTTGATTGCCGCCTGGCTCCCAACATACTGCGATAAGGGAGTGACCATGATGGGATAGCCGAACTCAGCGCGAACAAGGGCGGCTTCTTCCAGGGCCTTTTCCAGACGGTCCTCCAGCCCTACGCGGCGCAGCTGGTGGCGCAGGTTCGTGATCATACCACCAGGCACCTGGTGGAGGTACTGCGAGTAGTCGTATTCGACGGGAGCCCCGATCGGCAGCCCCGCCCGTTTGGCGACGCCGGTGAAATGCTCCATGACTGTCCTGAGCAGTTCCTCGTCGACTATCGGCGTGTGACCCAGGGCGCGAGCATTGCGCGCAACGTTGAAGACCGAAGGGTTGGAAGCGGAATTCGCCAGCGGCGGAACGGCCGTATTGATAACCCTGATTCCAAGTTTGATGGCCTCCACGGCGCAGAGCGGCCCGAGACCCGTGGTACAGTGAGTGTGGAGCTCGAGCGGTATGCCGTTGCTATTTTGAAAGATCACCGGCACCAGGCTCTGGACGCGCTCGGGGGTGAGCAAACCCCCCGGATCTTTGAGGCACAGCCGGCGCACGCCCAGGGCGACCGCCTCTCGGGTCTTTCGGGCGTAATACTCGTCCGTATGCTTCGGGGAAACGGAGTAAATCAGATTGATGATCGGCTCCATGCCGACATCCCGAGCCACGTCGACCTTGCGCTTCCAGCTCTCGGGATCGTTCCACTCATCTGAGATCCGCGCTTGCCGCAGTCCGTTCGCCGCCATGCGCTCGACGAACAGGTGGTAGACCGACTGCGGCGTGATGCCAAAGGTGTTGAATCTTCCGGCGATAAGACGAAGCGGAGTCTTCTTGATCCGCCGGGAGATCAGTCGAACCCTCTCCCACGGGTCCTCTTTAAGCTCGCGAACACATTTCTTCATATGCGAGCTGGATATCATCTCGATGGCTTCGAAGCCGGCGTTATCCATCCGCTCCGCGATCGGCAGCATCATCCCGGTGGTCATGTTCTCGGCCCAAAGGCTCTGATGGCCGTCTCGCAAGGTCGTGTCGACGAAAATAATCTCGGCCATCCACTCTCCTCTAGGCGCAGTGGGAGAACTGTTCGACCTGGGCCTCGAGCCAGCGGGTATTCACTTTTCCCGCCGTGTAATCCGGGTGATGCAGCAGAAAGCGGAGAAACGGGATCACCGTATCGACGCCGCGGACGGTAAAGTTCTCCAGGGCCAGCCGCATGCGCTCGACCGCTTCGCTGCGATCGTCGCCCCGCGTGATCAACTTGGCGAGCAGGGAATCGTAGAACGGCGGAACGACGTACCCTGAAAAACAGTGGCTGTCCACCCGGACGGACGGACCCTCGGGGGGGCGCCAGTCGACGATGGAGCCGGGACAAGGCCGGAATCCGTGGCTCGGCGACTCGGCGGTGATGCGGCACTCGATCGCGTGCCCGCTGAACCGCACCTCCGACTGGGAAAGGCTCAGCGGCTGGCCATCGGCAATCCGAATCTGTTCTTGCACCAGGTCGATGCCCGTGATCATTTCCGTCACCGGATGCTCGACCTGAATGCGGGTGTTCACCTCGAGGAAATAAAATGCTCCCCGGTCCTGATCCACGATGAACTCAACGGTGCCGGCATTCTCGTAGTGGAGGTTCCGAGCCACGGTCGCGGCCGCCTGGCGGATCTCCTCCCTCAGTGCTTCGGATAAGCGTGGGGCCGGGGCCTCTTCGATGACCTTCTGGTAGCGCCGTTGCAGGGAGCAGTCACGCTCGCCGACGTGAATGACGTTGCCGAAGCGGTCGCCGAGCACTTGGACCTCGATGTGCCGGGCGTTCGGGATATAGCGTTCGAAGTACAGGGTGTCGTCTCCAAATGCGGCTCTCGCCTCCGCGGCCGCGGTCTCGAAGGCCTCCCGGAGCTGCTTAGGATCCGCGACTATCTTGATCCCCCGCCCGCCGCCACCCGCTGCGGCCTTGCAGAGGACGGGAAATCCAATCTCTTGGGCGATGCGGGAAGCCTCAGCGAGGTTTTTCACTTTCTTGGAGCCGGGCACCACAGGTATGCCAAATTCGCTGACCGCCGCCCGGGCCAGCAGCTTGTTGCCCATCTGCCGGATGTTCTCCGGCCGGGGCCCGATAAACGTAAGGCCGTGCTTGGCGCAGGCTTCTGCCAGCTCCGGCTTCTCGGCGAGAAAGCCGTATCCAGGATGGACCGCGTTCGAACCCGTCCCCAGGGCGGCGGCGATGATCGATTCGATTTTGAGGTAACTATCGGCGGAGCGCGGCGGGCCGATGCAGACGGCACGGTCCGCCGTTCGCGCGGGGAGGCTTTCTTTGTCTGCCTGCGAGACGGCCGCGACCGATTCTATTCCCAAGGCTCGACAGGCTTTGATGATGCGGACGGCGATCTCACCCCGGTTGGCCACCAGAACGCGCGTGATGCTCATTCCGGCGGGTCCTCATTATCCAAGACCACCTCCGGGCGGACCAGGAAGAGCGTTTGTCCGTATTCAACAAACTGGCCGTTTTCGACGCAGATCTTGGCAATGACGCCGGGGGCCCCCGACTTAACGGCGTTGAAGACTTTCATCACTTCGATGAGACCTACCGTCGCGTCCTCGTCGACGCGGCCGCCGAGTTGAACGAAGGGAGCCGCGCCTGGTTCCGGCGCGGTGTAAAAGGTTCCGACCATCGGCGCGGTGATCGCCACCGCTCCCTCCACAACACCGGTGTCTATGGGCTTTGCCTCGGCCCGGGCCGGCTTGGCCTGCGCTACCGGCTCTTTGGTTTCAGCGGTGGACGACATTACAGGCCGGGCAACAGGGGCCGCAGCAATCCCCGAACCGGCGGCCGTGCCCGGTATGTATCCGCTCTTGCTCACCATGAGCTTTAGATCCCCGAGTTCGAGTTGCAGGAAATCAAAGCTCGATTTTTCTATCAGATTGAGAATTTGTAGAACTTCATCCTCGGTCAATGTCGTATCTCTCCCTCCCCTTGGTTTGCCGGCCCCTGGCGGCCGCGCTCGTTGCGCTCCCCAGGCTCCGGAGCATCAGAGCGACCGAGGGCCGACTGCAGTTCGGATGAATTTGTTTATAGGATATCTGCCATCCCGTCAAGAAGCCGTTATGCCCCGCCAACCGTTTGTTACGCCAAACGTCCCTTGACAACCAGAAGGGTGCAGGATATGGAAGCCCAAGACAGAAGCCAGGCACGGTAACATCACCTATCCGTGGGAGCGATGCGGAAAAAGCGATCTTCGGCCATCGATGACGACGGCCACGTCGTCGAGGGCCGCCAGGATTTGTCGGAATTTCTGGTTCAACAATAAAGAGTGCACAGGTGGAACATGGCCATTGAAGAACTGCCGCGCTCGCGCCCCCTGCAGGGTCCTCTCAGCTGGATTGCCAATCTGGCGCTTATCGGCATGCCGCTGGCCGGGATTTTCTTCCTGCTCGATCTGCCGCAGCGCCTGAACTGGCTCGTTTTTCCCGAGCAGTACGTCGGACTTTTTCTGGCCCTGGCGCTTTTCAGCACCTTCCTTATAGTCCCGGAGGGAGCCTCGGGTCATCTCGATCGGGTTCCCTGGTACGATCTCCTGGCGGCAGTCGCGGGGCTCGTCGTCGGACTCTACATCTTTATCTATTATCCGACACTGTCAAAGTCGCTGGGCGAGATTCACCCCGAGCGGGTCTTCCTGGGCTGCGTCACGGTGGTTTTGCTGGTTGAGGCCTGCAGGCGGCTCGTTGGTTGGCCCTTGGTGATCATCGCCCTCTTTTTTCTCTTTTATGCCTTTTTTGCGTATATCTTTCCGGGCGATTTCTACGGCAAGGGTTGGGCCATACCGCGATTGTCTACGTACCTCTATCTCGACGCCAACGGTATCTTCGGTATCGCGCTTAAAATTGGCGCGAGCATCGTGTTGGTGTTCATCCTCTTCGGAGAGACGCTTTACGCTACCGGTGGGGCAGCTTTTCTGAGTGATTTCGCCCTAGCGGTGATGGGCCGCTTCCGCGGCGGTCCGGCCAAGATAGCTATTGTCTCCTCGAGCCTTTTTGGGAATATCAGCGGCAGCGCGGTGGCCAATGTCGTCGTCGATGGCACGTTTACGATCCCGATGATGCGGAGGGCCGGATATCCGGCTCCAGTTGCCGCAGCAATCGAGGCGGTCGCTTCCACAGGGGGGCAGATCATGCCGCCGGTCATGGGAGCTGCGGCGTTTCTCATCGCGGAGTATCTGACGATCCCCTATGCGGAGGTGGCCTTGGCCGCGTTCGTGCCGGCGATCCTCTACTACGTAGCGCTTTACATTGAGGTCGACCTATTGGCGGCCCGTGACGGCATTCGGGGATTGCCTCGTGAGGAGCTGCCCCGGCTGCTTCCGGTCATGAAGAGATCGGCGGGCTTCATAGGCCCGCTCGTGGTGCTAATCGTGTACATGTTTATCTTGAACCGCAGGCCGGAGGAGGCTGCGGTCACTGCTACCGGAGCAGCCCTTGTGATCGGGTGGTTGACTCCGGGAGTTAAGCTCGGACCGCGCGAGCTTCTCAATATCCTTTCCAGTACGGGACGGGGTCTGCTAGAAATTGCCGCCGTCACAGGTCTCGCTGGCGTCGTCATCGGCGTTCTCCAGCTCACGGGCCTCGGATTTACTCTAACCTTTACTCTGATTAACGTGGGCCAGAGCAGCGCGTTCTTGCTGCTTTTTCTCACTGCCATCATCAGCATCATCCTTGGCATGGGGATGCCGACGACGGCGGTCTATATCCTTTTGGCTGTCCTTGTGGCTCCAAGCCTCGCTCAGTTAGGAATCCTTCCACTCGCCGCTCATCTATTCATTTTTTATTTTGGCATGTTGAGCATGATCACACCTCCGGTCTGCCTGGCGACTTATGCGGCCGCCTCCATCGCCAAAACTGATCCCATGCGCACCGGCTGGGAAGGTATGCGCCTGTGTGCCATAGCCTACGTCGTCCCGTTTCTCTTCGTTATGTCACCTTCACTCCTTTTAATAGGTCACTGGTATACCGTCGCCTTGTCGGTGATCACGGCTATTCTCGGAGCCATCTTGCTTGGCATCGGCATGGTCGGCTATCTTTTCCGTGTAGTCGGGTTTATCCGCCGGTCGCTTTTCCTCGTCGCCTCCCTCGGGCTACTTCTTCCGATCGTGAGCAGCGGCAACCTCATCTACTTCAGTTGGGCCGCCAACCTTACGGGGTCGATCTTGGCGATCTTGCTCGTGGCGGGAGAGTTCCGGGTGCGGAGTCGAGCACGGACCGGCTTGGGAGTACACACGCAGGGAAAGGTGGCCGCCGCATCTGTGGGGGAGGTGCCTCGGGCCGGGCAGGAAAAATCTTAAGGTGTAGAGTTCAATCCGAAAACCGGTAGAAAAAGGAGGGCATATGAGAAAGAAGTCTGTTGCATCAGTAACAATGCTGGCGGCTTGGGGTTTGGCTTGGTTGGCCTTTTTCCATGTCGGAGCGGCCATAGCTGCCGGGGTAGATTGCGGCCCGGTCAGCAACACGAGTGCGGACCTCCCGCGCACCGCGACGATCGGAACCAACCAGGCCGGAACAGGCGCTCACGCCATGGGCACGGCTTTGGCTGCGGTGGGCAGCAATCACACCCCGATCTCAGTGAGGGTTCAGCCCCATA
>MGSI01000134.1 GCA_001798455.1 Deltaproteobacteria bacterium RIFCSPLOWO2_02_FULL_57_26
AGGTCATCCAGGAGAGGTTGCCGATCCTACGCGAGGTCGAAAAGGAAGTCGCCAACATCCGGGTGCGCAATGTCGCTACCGTGGGAGGAAACCTGGCTTCCGGAGAGCCCCTCACCGATCTGCCGCAAGTTTTTATTGCTCTGGACGCCCGCGTGAAGATCGCCTCCTCCGGCGGCGAACGCGTCATACTTCTCGAAGAGCTCTACGTTGATTATTACCAGACCCGCCTCGCCGAAGATGAGATAATAACTCAGGTCGTGGTTCCACCGCTGCCGGGCCGTTCGGGGATCGAGTACATTCGTTTCTCCAGCAGCTCCGTCGTCGACAAGCCTTGCGTCGGCGTCGCGACGCGGGTGACTCTGGGACCGGATCGGAAAACCTGTGAGAGCGTCAGGATCGTGCTCGGGTGCGTCGCCCCGACTCCCGTGAGGGCGCGGCAGGCGGAAGGGTTGCTCGCCGGGAAACCTTTGGATCCGAAGCTGCTGGAAGAGGCCGCTTCTCTGGCCGCCGGGGAGTGCCACCCCCTGAGCGACCTGCGCGGCTCGGAGCCATACAAGCGGGCGGTCGTCGGCGTTTTAGTCAAGCGGGCTTTCCCCCGGGCCTATGAGCGCGCGCAGCAAGGTTGAGTGAGGCCCATGAAAAAGCAGATTCACGTCCGCGTCAACGGCCTTGAGACGGAGCTGCAGGTGGAGCCGCGCATGACTCTTTTAGAGGTTGTGCGGGAGCAACTTGGCCTGACTGGAGCCAAGCTCGGATGCGACATCCAAGTCTGTGGGGCATGCACCCTTCTGCTGAACGGAAAGCCGGTAAGCGCCTGTTCCGTTCTGGCGGTGGATGCTGACGGCGGCGATGTTCTGACCATCGAAGGCCTGGCCGGGCAGGGCTCTCTGCACCCTCTGCAAGAAGCGTTCATGGAGTTCGGCGCCTTGCAGTGCGGCTACTGCACCTCCGGATTCATTCTTACTGCCAAGGCCATGCTCGAAGAAAACCCCCGTCCGGGCGAGGCGGAGATCCGCAGCTATTTAGCCGGGAACTTTTGCCGTTGCGGCTGTTATCAGGAGATTGTGCAGGCGATAAAAAGGGTCGCCGGGCGCTAGGAGTAGGTTATGGAAGAGACAGAGACGGGTGAGTCTATCCGGCGTCTGGATTACGAGGCGAAGATCACGGGCCGGGCGCAGTACCTGGCCGACATGAAAGTCCCGGGGATGTGTCATGGAAAGATCCTGCGCAGCCCGCACCCGCATGCGCGCATCCGCAGCCTGGATACCTCCAAAGCGCTTTCCATCCGTGGAGTGCTGGCCGTCCTCACGCGCGATGACATTGTCAAAGACCAGGGGATCGATCCCTACTACGGCCCGGTCTTCAAAGATCAGACCATCGTCGCGGTGGAAAAGGTGCGGCACGTGGGGGATCCCGTGGCTGCGGTGGCGGCCCTGGAACCGGAAGCTGCTGAGGAGGCGCTGAGCCGGATCGAGATCGACTACGAGGAGATGCCCGCCGTCCTGGACGTGAGCGAGGCGATGGCGAAGGGGGCTCCCCTTTTGCACGAGTCGGTTCGCATGCCTCCCCATGGCTTCGCCGATCTGGCGGAGCTCAAGCCGGTCGAGGGGACGAATATCTGCACCCACTTCAAGTTGGTCAAAGGAGATGTCGAGAAAGGATTCGCGGAGTCCGACTATATCTTCGAGGATACCTTTACGCTTCCGACCACCCAACACTGCTCGCTTGAGCCGCATGGCTGCATCGCCTCGGTGGAGCGCGACGGACGGATCGTCGTCTGGTCGACGACACAGAATCCCTTCGTGGTTCGGACCCAACTGGCGAACATCTTCAAAGTGTCCGTTTCCAAGGTGCGCATCGTGGTTCCTTACCTGGGCGGAGGATACGGGGGAAAGGTCTATCCGAAGCTCGAGCCTCTCACGGTGGCGCTCGCGCGGAAGGCCCGCCGGCCGGTCAGGATCGTCCTCAGCCGGGAGGAAGTCTTTTACACCATCACCAAGCACGCGGCCGTCATCAGGATGAAGACCGGGGTCAAAAAAGACGGCACCTTGGTCGCGCGCCAGTGCGAAGTTTTGCTCGATACCGGAGCCTATGCGGAGATCGGGCCCAGGGTGGCGAAGAAATCGGGTTACACCGCCGCGGGTCCTTACAAGATCCCGAACGTTAAGATCGATTCCATGTCGATCTATACGAACAGGCCGCCCGCCGGGGCGTTCCGCGGCTTCGGCGTCTCCCAGTCCGCCTGGGCCCATGAGTCGCAGATGGACGTCATCGCCGCCGCTCTGAATATGGATCCCCTGGAGATCCGCTTGAAAAACGGCTACGAGGAAGGGAGCGAGTTCGTCACCGGAGAGACATTGTCGAGCCTCGGCCTGAAGAGCTGCGTGGAGAAGGTGGCAGCGGCGATCGGGTGGAAGGAAAAACGCGCCGCGCAGCCGAACGGCCCGGTCCGGCGCGGCAAAGGGATCGCCTGCATGATCAAGGCAACGATCACGCCGTCGATATCCTGCGCCGTGGTCAAGCTCAACGAGGACGCCAGCGCCACGATTTACACTGGCACGGTGGAGATGGGGCAGGGGTCGGATACCGTGCTGGCTCAGATTGTGGCGAGAGAGATGGGCATTTCAGCGGAAAACATTCAGGTCCTGGGGGTTGATACGGACGTGGCTCCCTATGATTTGACGACTTCCTCCAGCCGGTCGACCTTTCACATGGGGAAGGCCGTGCAGTTGGCGGCGCAGGATCTCTTGAATCAGCTCAAGCAAATCGTAGTCCAGGACTACGGCGTCCCGCCGGACCAGGTCAAATTCTCCAACGGCAGGGTTCAGTTCCTCGAGACCGTGCTTGACTACCAGGAGATTCTCTTCAAACGTTTCGGGATGCAGGGAGGCACCTTGGTGGGACAGGGCCAGGTGAAGACCAAGGTGACCCATGAGAGGGGCGTCAAGACCACTTCGTCTTTTTGGTTCCTGGGGGCGGGGGCGGCCGAGGTGGAGGTCGATTGCGAGACGGGAAAGCTCAGGCTCGTGAAGTACGTCACGGCAGTTGACGTGGGCAAGGCGATCAACCCTCTGGGTTGTCGGCAGCAGCTCGAGGGCGCCGCCATCACCGGGATGGGCCAGGCCCTTTTCGAAGAGATAGTCTTTGACAACGGGCAGATCGTGAATCCCAATTTCGTGGATTACGTGCTTCCTTCCCTCGGCGATATGCCCCCCTCCATCGAGCCAATCCTGGTTGAAGTCCCTCATCTGGAAGGTCCGTTTGGAGCGAAAGGAATCGGGGAAACCGCGTTAATACCTGTGGCCCCTGCAATCGCCAACGCGATCTTCGACGCGGTGGGGGTGAGGATCAGGGATCTCCCGATCAAAGCCGAGAAGATTTTTCTTGCTCTGGAGGAAGCCAAAAAGAAATTGTAAGCGTTGTGGGTGTTAACATATAGTGACGGAATTAAATAAGTTGACATCAAATCCCCTCCCGCTCTCCTAAATCCCCCTCTATCCCCCTTTACAAAAGGGGGAGAAAGGGGGATTTGAGGGAAGATAGGGTGATTGTGGTAATTTTCTTTTTTCCTTCACTATAGGGGGACATACGATGAAGCTCAAAGATCGAGTGGCTATCATTACCGGGGCGGGTCGGAACATCGGGAAGGCGATGGCCAAGCTCTTCGCCTCGGAAGGCGCGAAGATTGTCGTAGCGGAGATGGACCAGGGTCGCGGGCAGAGTGTCGTCAACGAGCTTGAGAAGTCGGGACACGAGGCCATGCTGGTCCTCTGCGACGTGTCGAAGTCGAGCGAGATTCAGGAGATGGTGAAAAAGGTGGTGGCGCGCTTCGGCGGCGTCGATATCCTCGTCAACAACGCCGCTATGACGGATCGGGTAAATATTCTGGAGAGCACGGAAGCAGAGTTCGACAAGGTCATCGAGGTAACCTTAAAAGGTCCCTATCTCGTGAGCAAATACGTCGCGGCGCAGATGGTCAAGCAGGGCAGGGGCGGCAAGATCGTGAACATCGCCTCGACCTCGGGACTCATCGGGCGCCGGGATGCCATCGCCTATTCGGCCGCGAAGGGTGGGGTCATCAATCTCACGAGGGCCATGGCCGTGCAGCTCGCGCCGTACAAAATCCGCGTCAATTGTTTGACCCCCAACCGGTCGGGCTCCCCCGTGGGAATGGATGACACGGAGGCTGCAGGGCGGGGGGTCAAGAACCTGGCCGACCGGCTGGGAACCGCCGAAGATCAAGCACGCGCGGCCCTCTTCCTCGTGAGCGATGATTCCGATTTTGTCTACGGGGCGAATCTCATCGTCGACGGGGGAGTCATGGCCACGGCCGACTTCCCGGCGAAGTAGTTACCCTCTCGGCGTGGAACCGTCTTTCGGGTCCGATGCAATACACCTCGACTGCGCTCTCGGGGTTCGAGGTGGACTTGCCGGCCGCCGGGCATGAGATCGAAGAAATCGCCGAACGCGACGATTTGTCGGATCAGGAGAAGCAGGCAGAATTTCCCCTTTTTCCTTTTCCCGATTGGGAGTGTTTCGGTGGTCTATGAATTGTTCGGGCTAGTTTGCCAAAAGCTATTTCATCCGCTCGATCACGCCGTGGCGCATAACGTTACTCTGGGAAAAATCCATGCGGTTCTGGTGTGGGCTCGGGCGTCGGGGCGACGCGGATCCCTACCGGCAAGGGCTGTTCGCCCAGCATATGGGCAACCAGCACCTCGCGGACGCTTTCGATGTCTAACCCGGCTGTGACCGCCTGTGCGGCGACCTCTGCCAGCACTCGGTCGACGTCTTGCATCATCTTCCACTGCTTGAACAGGTCGTTGCGTTGGATTCCCATGGCCTCCCCCACCAGCTCGAGGAAGTTGACGATCTTGAACGGGGAAGTCGCTTCATGGGCGCACAGCTCGCGATGGCAGGCGTGGTAGATGCCGACGAGACAGTCGACGCCCGCGGCCACGGCCGCGTCGAGCTCCCGCGCGTGGAGTTCGCGTTTATACGCCGGTACGGGCGCGAGCGAGTTGCACATGTAGCCGACCCTCGGCTGTTGGAGATCGACTAGCTCGAGCCCTGGGATGGCCGTGAGAATCTTGATGACGCCTTCGGTCACGCCGGCCACGCCCGGGTGCTCGTGAAGAGCAACCCGCTTGTTGACGGGACGGACGAAGTGGAAGCGGAGAAGTTCGATCCGCGCCGCGATGTAGGGGACGACGTGCTCGAGATGGAAGCCTGCCTCTGTACTCGGCATGACGATCTCGTTGAGTTGGATGTTGCACGTCGGGCACCAGGTGAGCACGCGGGAAGCGCCGGTCGCAGCGAACCCGGCCACCGTGTTGCCGCCGATTCGCCCGGACGCCTTTGTGTCGCCGGCTCGGAACTGAATGACACCGCAGCAGTTCGCCGGACCTGCGAACACATGGTAGCGCGTGCCGAGCCGATCCAAGACTTCCAGGCAGAGGAGCGCGATGTGGGGCGTCTTGAGGACGTTGCAGCCGAGATACATGACGACCTCGGGTGGAGGCCCGCCGTCGGCGCGGGCTGAGCGGGTGAGGCTGGCAAGCAGATCGGCGGGGAGCTGAAGGCGCGACAGCACCTTCACCGCTTCGGACATCTTTTGAAACCCGGCTTGGCCGGTGGCGTGGCGCTCGTTCGCTGCCCGCCGCTCGTTGAGCCTGAGGCGAGTGGCCGCGAGCATGAAGCGCGGATTGACGCCGTCGTCGCAGGCAGAGAGACAGCGGCCGGAGCCGGTGCATGTGGCCGCCCACCGGGCGCCGCGGCTTTCCGCGTCCCCGCCCCCGCGCAAGATGTCTAGCACGTCACTCACGATCGCGCTTGGCTCGCGGGTGTCGATCCCGGCGGGCCCGGCGGTCGGGCAAACTTCGACGCACCTGCCACATCGGGTGCAGCGGTCGATGATCTCGCGCACCCTTACGTCGAGCGTGGCGATGAAAGCGTCAGTGCGGTCGGTCATACTTCCGCCGGATCATATCACCTGGGCAAACAAGTGGCTACCATCAGCAGCGCAAAGGCGCAGGACTCCGGCAATCGTTTACCTTTCTTTGAAGCACGTATAACGCTAAGCTAAGCCGGCGCTATTAGCGATCGGTCTGAAGCGACGTGTTAAGCCGCCACTTCTACGGTTGCGTAAAAATCCACCTGTCGTTCTGTGCGTTTGGGCGTAACCGAACGATGTCGCGGCAGTGGTGGCCTTATGCCATCGTCGCGCATACCTTGAAGATGAAGTGTGATGGCTTTTTCGATTCGCCGAAGGGTAACATCAATTGTCTTTCCGGTCGCAACACACCCGGGCAGGTCAGGTACTGAGGCTCCCCAATCACTATCAGGATCTTTGTTAACACGAACCAGATACTGTAATTTTTTCATCGCTTCACTCCTTTGAGTCCGGCTTGTCGCAGTACTGACGCTAATGTGCCCTTCGGCATGTCGTCGCCTGGATGACCGCTGACTGTTACGCGACCTGTTTTTGTGGGATGCTTGAACTGCCGGTGACTTCCTTCCGTTACTACCAACCGCCACCCGTCTGCTTCGAGCATCCGAATTACCTCACGTACCTTCACAACGGTACTATATCAGAAGAAAAACATCAGACGCCACATCAGTAGTCTTTTCGCTACTCCTTATCATGTCTATTTTTTTAGCGGTCTAACGCCTTGCCGCTAAGGGTGAGAAGCGCCTCGGCGTCGGTCTCAAGCTCAGAGTTAGGCCTAAAAATTCACAATGTCTCCTTTTCTTCTTCGCTTAGCTACTTCGGCTTTCGAGCGGTCATGACACCATCCCCGTCAGGCAGCAAGAAGTTTGCACGCTCAATGTTCACGAATCCTGCGTCACTGAGCCAACCTCTGTGTTCTTGCTCCGTGTACGACTCGCCAGCGTCAAACAGATTTATGAAATTCAGATTGAATCCGACAGCCTCTAGAGGCGAGGTGCGACAGTCATCGAGAATCTGCGCGACGATGTATATCATGCCGCCTGGTTTTATTGCGGCACCTATGTTCTTTACTGCGAGGCACGCGTCTCTTAGAGACAGAACCTGGAGCAGATTTCTCAAAATCGCAACGTCATATAAAACTGGTAAAGGTCCGCTCAGCACATCCGCCGCAATCACTTTAACACGATCGGTCATCCCTTCCTCTTCAATGACCTTCTGAGCAATCGGCGTTACCAGGGGAAGGTCAAGCGCAGTCGCTTGCATGTGGGGACAGGCCTTTGTCATTGTTAAAGCAATTCCCGCACATCCACTGCCAACGTCCGCCAGGGTCTTGATCGTTGTGAAGTCATACCTCTCTAACAAAGCACGCGCCGACTGTACGGCACGCACGTTTATTCTTCGAAGGAACGCTTCGACTTCGTCCCGTGGAGAGTTGGAGAAATCGAGTTTCGCCTGCGGAACTCCGGTCCTAATAGACTCGGCAGTTTTGAGTTTATAGACCCATTGAGCGGAGAAGGTTGCGTGTCTGTTGCCTATGTAAGATGGAGCACCCTTCACCAGGAATTGATTGGCTTCAGGGGTATTCGAGAAACGTCCATTCTGCTCAGTCAATAGTTCTGCGGTAACCAAGGAGTACAGAAGGAGTCGTAATCGTGCGGGACCTACACCAATCGCATGGGCGATCTCTTCGGCAGTCTTGGGACCTGCCTGCAGCGGCGTGAAAACATCAAGCTGCATCCCCGCCAGCATGGCGAAAGCGGCATCAGCAGCAAATCTCGATTTATTCACGGTGTCGGGTCGAGGAACTGGACTTTCCATAGTGGCATCTCCCAGAATCGTATATCTTTCGGTTCAGGTAAAGTTCAACGCTGCCTGACGACAATAAGCCTTAGAAGCAACCCGGAAGACCGGAAATGCCGCCGCGATCTTTGGGAATTCCGCAAGCGCTGCATTCTTGTTCACGGGCACGTGGGGTCGCGCTCCCGGTGCTCGGTGCAGGTAAGCC
>MGSI01000135.1:0-101 GCA_001798455.1 Deltaproteobacteria bacterium RIFCSPLOWO2_02_FULL_57_26
GATCTCCAACACGCACGGCCCCTCGATGGCGGCGGCTTTCTGCGCCTTGATCATCAGATCACGGTGCAAAAGAGGACAGGCAGCGGCCACATAGGAAGCGC
>MGSI01000135.1:136-8080 GCA_001798455.1 Deltaproteobacteria bacterium RIFCSPLOWO2_02_FULL_57_26
GTTCTCTGGTTTCCTTGGATCACCTTGCCAAAGGGGGTGGTTGTCGTGTGGGTGCCGTAGGGCGTAGCTCCCGAGCCTTGAACTCCGGTATTCATATAGGCCTGATTATTGAGGCAGACGTAGATCCCGTTTTCCCCGCGAGCGATCCAGGCAAGGAAGGCTTGCAGCCCGATGTCATACGTGCCGCCATCGCCCGCGATGCCGAGATTGACAAAGGCGTCCGGCGTGACCAGGCCGGCTTCCGCCAGGCTTTTCAATGCCGCGATATTCCCGCTCAGGGTCGCCGCGGTGTTGGGAAAATTATTATGATCCACGGATACATTCCCCCAGCAGGAGGTGTTCTGTGTCGTGATCACCTCGTTGCAACCGGTCCCGATGCTTGCCACCACGTGCTTTCCCGTGAGCTTCAAGGCGCGCAGGACCTGATTGGTCCCGGTTACCATGCCGCAGCCGACGCAGCCCTGATGTCCTGAGATCAGGCCGGTGGTAGGAATCGCCCCATATTCTCCCACGTCGAGCACCGGTTCGGGAAGGAGGAGACTATGGGGATTGGGACCAATATGACGATTGAATAGAGCCCTATACATGGCAGCACCTCATCAAAGTTGGACCTCCTCCAAGGCGGAAGGCCAGCTCTCCTGGGAATGGTCCTCGGGACGCCAATCGAGGAAATCCTGGCTTACCGAGAGCCGTCTCTCTTTTTTCACCTTCTTGACCTCCTGATCCGAGGTTTCGGCAAAACCCTGCTTGATGGATTCTAAGCTTACCTCCCTGGGCCTGGGGACATGCTTTTCGTAGTAGCTAAGGGCGGTTTTGAACGGGACTTTTTCATAGACCTTGTGCAGGGCCCCGAGCATCGGCATGTTAAGGTGCCCGAGCCCGAGCCTCTGGGAGATCTCGCCTGCGGGCACGGTGAAAACCTTCACCCTCTCCTCGTTGGCATTCAGGATTTCACGGATCTTTTTTACGCTGAGGCGGGAGCTGTTGACCAGGAGAGCGCCACCCTCTTTCAGACCTTCCAGGACCTGATGCTCGGGCGATTGGAGAATCGTGTCGTCGTAGAGAATCACGACATCCCATGCGCGGGTGAAGGAGCGGATCTTTCGCTCTTTGTGGAAGTTGATCAGGGTGTCGGTGGTGATGATCGCCCCTCGTCTCTCGGAGCCGAATGCAGGCACGGTTAAAAGCTGGTAGCCGTTCTGGATGCCCGCGCCGGTGAAACCGACCGCGGAGGTTATCGCTCCCTGTCCGGCCCGGCTGTAGATGCGGATCTCGTGGGCATCGGGTGGAATCGGGGCGCAAAATTTTTCTTTGCGTTTTTGTTTTTTCCAGATCTCGCCCCATTTTTTCCAGAGCTTCGGACTCACCTGATCTTCTCGCTCGGCAAAGATGGGGTCCTCGTCGATGTCGAGCCAATAGGGTTCGGGTCGATAGGGTTTGCCTTCAGCGATGTTGTCGGCCAGGTTAAACATGAGCTGAAAATGGTCCTGTCTCACCTCGCTCCCACCCAGGCCTCCGATCACGCTGGCCACTTTGGGGCCCTGGCCGCCGAGGTGGAGATGGATCGCGGTCGCGACCCTTTGAGCCAGCGGAGGGAGGACGCCTCCGTGGTGCAGGCCTTCGTCCAAAACGACCAGGGCTTTAGTCCCTGCCTGGTGGAGTGCCTGGGCGATTTCTTTTGCCGGGAAGGGGGAGAAAAGCCGAATCTTGAGCAGGGCAACCCCGGGGATTCCCTCTTTTCCCTGGAGGTGCCGCGTGACCACTTCGCCCGCGCAGGCCGACTCCCCCAGGAGGGCGACCACCAGCTTTGCCTTTTCATCTCCGATCCATTCGAAGAGGCCGTAGGAGCGGCCAAGCTTTTCCGCGAACTCTCTTCCAGACTTCAGCGCGACTTCGGACGCATGGCTGAGGGCCGCCATTTGGTTTCTCTTGTGCCTGCGGTAGGGATAAGCGGATAGCATGGCTCCGTAGGTCACCGGTTTTTCTGGAGCAAAAAGCGGATAGATGGGAACGAACGGAGCAAGATAACGGTCGACCTCCTCTTGCTTCGGAATCTCGACCCCTTCGTAAGCGTGGGTTCCGGTAAATCCTCTCAGGTTGACAGCAAACGGGAGCCTCACTCTCAGGTCTTCCGCGATGCGGTAGCCCTGGATGATGTTGTCCAGAGCCTCCTGGGCATCGGCGGCAAAGATTTGGATCACCCCGCTATCGCGCATGGCATAGGCGTCAGAGTTGTCGGCCCAGATATTGATGGGGGCGCCGGTTGCCCTGTTGCCGATATAGAGGCCGCAGGGGACCCCGCCTCCTGCCGCGTTCTCCAGCACCTCGATCATATAGAGAAGACCCTTGGAAGAGGTGGCGGTTCCGGCGCGGACGCTTTTGCCCGCGGTGATGATCTGGCTTGCGGCGCTGTGCTCGGATTCGGCGTTGATCGTCACCGCCTCCATCGCCCCGTCGTTGACCCAGCGGGAGATTTGCTGGGAGCAGGCCGTCGAAGGGGTGATGGGATAGTAGGGGTAACACTGGACTCGTGATAGCCTGAATCCCCAGGCCGCTGCGCCGTTGCCGGCTAAAACCGTTGCCACTCTTTTAAACCTCCTTGCGAATCGCGAATAGTGAATAGCAAATAGTGAATAGACCGCACTCCCCCTACCATTCGCTATTTGCCATTCGCCATTTGCTATTACTCTCCGAAGTGCTTTGCCCGCATGATCGGGTCGAACGTCTTACCGTCAACCAGGATGCAATCGGCGGCGGTTCGAACACATTCCACCCAACAGATAAAACAGCCCTTGCAGGCCAGCGGATCGATCTCGTGAAAGCTTCCTTTCCCTTTGCCCATCAGGTGGATGGCATTCTCCGGGCACATGATGGCGCATCTCCCACACTCATCGCCGAGGCAGCCTTTGATGTCGATGAAAAACTCATGCGTGCTCCAGCCGCTGACGTCCTTCGGTTTCTCCTGTAAATTTTCAATCACCGCCCCCCGATGGATCTCCGGGCAGATGCGGGGATCTTCAAAGACCTCATAGCGGATCACCTTCCCCTCCGGGCGATAGAGGAAAAGCCGCGCCTCAGGACCGATATCCGCCATTTCGCTCAGGATCCTTGGAGTGTCGATGCCGTCGACGGGTTGTCGGGCCACCTCCTCGATGGTGAGGATCTCCGCGGCGTGTAAGAATTTTCCGCTCTGGTCCTGACTTCGTTCTATCTCCTTGGGGGCGGCGCTGTCCTGCCGGTCGCGCATCGCTACAAGGGAGCCGGTAACGACGAATTCCTTGTACCGGTTAGGTGATGGGAGGGCTTGCTGTTCATCTGTCATATCGTTCTGTCTCCTGCCCGAGGTTAGAGTATAAAAATCGCTTACACCATGGTGAGGCCACCGCTGATGCTCAGCGTTTGTCCAGTGACGAAGTCGGCGCTGGGCGAGGCGAAAAAGAGCACTGCCTCGGCGATCTCTTCGGGCTGCGCCACCCGCCGGAACGGTGTCGCCTTGATGACCGCCTCGATCAACCGCCCGGTCTCGGGGGATTGGGACCGGATGGCTTCGAGCAGCGGAGTGTCTGTGAGACCAGGACAGACCACATTGACGTTGATCTTGTGCCTCGCCACCTCGCGAGCGACGGTTTTGGAGAAAGCGATGACCGCGCCTTTGGCGCCGGCGTAGACCGACTCCCATGTGGATCCCACCCGGCCGGCATCGGAGCTGATATTGACAATTTTCCCTCCGCGGCGGGAGATCATATGGGGCAGAGCGGCCTTGGTGGTATTCAAGACCGATTTGAAGTTGATGGCTATAACCTTCTCCCAGGTCTCCTCGTTGCTCTCGATGAAGGGCTCGAGCCGGTCCCAGCCGGCGCAGTTGACCAGAATGTCCAGCTTGCCAAAGCGGGCGATGGTCTCTCCGACGGCCTGGTCAACCTCCGCCTTTTTGGTGAGGTCGACCTGGAGGGCAAGCGCTTTCTGTCCTATCCCTTGGATCTCCCCGCGAACGGCCTCGGCGTTCTCCTTCAGGATATCCGCCACCGCGACCTCAGCTCCTTCGCGCGCCAGGGCCAGAGAAATTGCGCGGCCGATCCCCCGGCCGCCCCCCGCGACCAAAGCTGTCTTGCCTTCCAGTTTCATCTTGTCTCCTTCGCTAGTATTCGTTTAAGACGTTCAAACCGTTCAAGCCGTTCAAACCGTTTTGAGCGAGTTAAACCATTTGAACCTTTTGAACGAACGTTTACGCCACTCGTGCGTCCTCTTTTGTTACCGCTTGCCCGGCGTCTGCGCGGATTTTTTCCAGCCGGCGCAGGCTTAGAAGCGCCGCGCCCAGTGCGCCCACCATCTCGGGGTCCGCGCCCACGTTGACCTTTCTTTTCAAAGTCTCCTCGAGGGCTTTGACCATGCCTTGCTGGCGCGCCACGCCGCCGACGAAGGTGACCTCGTCTTCCATGCCAGCCCGCTTCAACAGGGCCATGGCGCGCGAGGCCAGCGAGTTGTGGACGCCGCGCAGAATGTTTTCCACCGTTTCTCCGGCGGAAACATGATTGATGATCTCCGACTCCGCCAGGACCGCGCACACGCTGCTGATCGTCTGCGGTTTTTCCGCCTGGACCGAGAGAGTTCCCACATCGTCGATCTTGACCTCAAGGTATTTTGCCGCGCGCTCGACGAAGCCTCCGGCGCCGGCCGCGCACTTATCGTTGGTGCGGAAGTCCCGCACCTTCCCGTTCTCCGTCACCCTGATGGCACGCGTGCTTTGGGCGCCAATGTCCAGGACGGAACGGGTTTTGGGAAAGAGGAAGACGGCCCCGCGGGCAACGCAGGTAATCTCCGTGATCTGGATGTCGCGGAAGGGAACGTTGTAGCGGCCAAATCCGGTCGTGGCGATATATCCGAGGTCGCTCGGCTTGAGCCTTGACGCCTGCAAGGCCAGTTCCAGCGCCTCCTTGGCCACTGCGGGGAAGTCGGTCTGGGTTCGGACGATGGCCTGGCCGCGAATATGTTGGGTATCATCCAGGATGACGACCTTGGTGGATTTTGCGCCGACATCGATTCCCGCAACAAAAGGCATGACGTGGATCTCCCTCCGATTCAGGTCTTGGCGGCAGAAGACTCAGGCACCTGCTTGCGCCTTTTCCTGAGGCGTTCGCCTCGCTCCTTTGCTCGCGCGTTCCAGCGCGAACAGGCTTGCGCCCAGGGCGCCGACAAAATGAGAATCCGGGCTCACGTTGAGCTTGGTCCCCAGTTTTTCCTCTAAGGCTTTGACCATTCCGGGGTTACGTGAAACTCCCCCGGTAAAGGTGACCTCCTCCTCGATGCCGACACGCCGCACCAGCGAAATCGTGCGGGCGGCGATGGCGCTGTGGACGCCTCCCAGGATGTCTTCGATCTTTTTCCCCTGGGCGAGGTAGGACATGATGTCCGATTCGACGAAGACCGTGCACACCGTGGTCAGGCGCACGGGGTTTTTCGCCTTCAGAGAGATTCCCCCGATCTCGTCCAGGCCAAGCCCTAAGGCCTCGGCTGAGTTGGCGAGGAACCTTCCCGTTCCAGCCGCGCATTTGTCGTTCATCACGAAGTCTTTCACTTCCCCGTCCTCCCCGACCTTGATGCCTTTGGCGTCCTGGCCGCCCATGTCGATCACGGTGCGGGTGCGGGGAAAAAGGTAAGAGGCTCCCTTGGCATGGCAGCTGATTTCGGTGATTTGCGCGTCGCCAAACATAACCTTGTAGCGGCCGTATCCCGTGCCCACGACGTAAAGCACCTGCTCCTCTTTGAGTCCGCCCTGGAGCAAAGCCTCGCGGAAGCAGCGCTCCGCGGCCCGTATCACGTAGGCGCCCGTGTCTGTCAGAGCTCGCGCGACGATCTCCATGCGGTCGTTGATGATGATCCCTTTGGTCTGGGTGGAGCCTACATCGATTCCAGCAGCGTAAATCATCTCTCGCCTCCCGGGGCTGAGGCCTGGCGCAAAATTTTCCTGTGTTCTAAGGATTCAAAAAATGCGTCGACCCGGGTTTTCATCTGCGCCTCGGAGAAATACCTCGGGTCCTCGATATCGGATTCGATCAGCAAGGTCGGGATGCCCAACTCCTTGGTGAAGTACTCGCGCATGTCCCCTTGTCCCGCGGAAAAAAGCCTGCAGCTTTTCACGGAATGGATCACGAGCGCGTCCGCGGACCATTCCTCCACGTAGCGGCGGATCTGGTCGTAACGTTGGAGGAAGTTCCGGTTGGTGAGGTTCCACTCCAGCATGTGCTCCGCGATCGATTCCAGCGGCCGGTTGGGGTCGTGTTGAAAGCCGAACTCCCAGAGGCCGCCCACGGTCGAGTAGGTCGAGGCAACGGCCACAGCGCCCCATTTGGCGAAGAGATCGCGGAAGGTCCGAAGATAGGGCCAGGGAGGCGGGCCTTCGATGACGAACCGAAAGCGCTCTTGGGGCAGGGGCCCCATACCGAGCCGAACCTTCTCTTCCATCTCCTTGTAGGCGGTCTCAAAAAACCTGAGCCCTCCTTCGGTGCCTCTCAGGCAGTAAAGGGGAGCCATCATGGTGACGGAGTCGAAGTAGGCATCGAAGGGGGACGGGATGTGCTTGGTGAGACCCTTGATGCGAGACCAGAGTTCGCCTGTCTGCCCCGAGTAGGAGACGATTTTTTGCAGCTTTTGATAGTCGAACTTCTTACCGGTGATCCGCTCGCACACCTCGATGAGCTCCTCTAGCTGCTTGACGACGTATTCGAGGTCTTGCTTCGAGGGTTTGCCGGAAGGGTGGCGATTGAACGGGATGTCCAGGTTGAAGATTTCCGCCTGCGAGTATTCTGCCAGGTGTTCAAACCACTGGAGGTAAACGTTGCACCCGACATAGTTACAGAGAATCAAAGAAGGAGACGGGATGGTAGCGAAGGGGGTTTTACGGTCTCCTAAGAACAGGCCGACGTCCGCTTTGACATAGGCGCAGTTATCGATCGAGTAACCCATCTCCTCTGCTTTCAGGATATAAGGGAGGGCAACTTTCTTTACCGCTAGCTGAAGGGCGTTAATTTCGGGGTAGACTGGGATCATGTCGAAAGCCAGCACGAGCTCTACCGGATTGCCGCTGATCAGCATATAGGCGCTCTTTCCTTCACCCTGCTCGGCGGCGCGCGTCAGAGACGCAAAGTAGTCCCCCATGAGATCTTTTTGCAGCAGGTGGATCTGCCCCTGATAGCTTGTTTTTACGGCTTCTTTTTTCGCCATTAGCCACTCCTAATCAAACAGCATCGATTCGACAAAAGTCTCCACCTCGGTCCTTGCCTTTTCGAAGATCCACATCTTCTCCTCAAACTCGAGAAACAAGTGGGGTATCCCCTCCGCCTCCAAAGCCCTGCGGTAGAGGGCGTAGTCAAACAGCGCGGGCTCGCAGAACTTGGCGGCGAGGATGAGCACCGCATCCGCTCCGGTCTCTTTCACTTTATCTATGAGGTGCTTGGCTTTGGGCTCTCGGGTGTCGTGTTTGACCCCCGAGAAGACGCTCCGATCGAGGTAGGCCTGTGCGAGATTCTGGATCGGATCGCCTTCGACTGGGATATCCTTCGAGAACCAGCGCCAGCCCAAAAGGAAGTCGTCATCCAGCAGGTAGCAACCGGCAGCCTCCAGCGACTCGATGAGTTCCAGCGGAGGCTGTTCACAGAAGGAGCCCTCGAGGACGACCTTGATGCGATCCTTGGGCTTTTCGTGCCTTTGGGCGATAGCGGTGATCGCCTCCTTTAATATACCGACGTGCTCCTCGGGGGGCAGGAGCGTCCCGATCCGGGTGAGAACATAGCTTTCGACCGTGGAGAGGTTCTGCGGGTTCTCACTGCGGATGCGGTAGAGGTCGCGCACGAGACGGCGCTGCTCGTTGTAGAGGCGAATGCTCTCGCGCAGCTCCGTGTCCGTGATCGGCCTGCCCGCGAGGTTCTCGTAGCTCGCCTTAAGCCT
>MGSI01000136.1 GCA_001798455.1 Deltaproteobacteria bacterium RIFCSPLOWO2_02_FULL_57_26
AACAGGCGCTTGAGCCCTTCCTCCAACCTTTCCGGATCCAGAACCTCGCCCCCGGTCTCTTCGGCAAGGCGAGTCAGCAATGCCACATTGGGCTTGAGTTCACGGTATTCCTTGGGATAGGGAGCAATGAAGGGGACCGTCGTAACCGCCTGAGCCTCCTGCCGGGTTTCTTTCTCTTCCTGAATCGTCAATAGGTGCATTCCGCGCTCACCCGCGGCGAAGCTGGTCTCATACCGCCCGGGCGCAACCTGCATAAAAGTCGATGCGCGACCAGCCTGGCTTGGGTCGGTCAGAATTCCTTTTAGTTTCAGATGATTGACGAAGCGGCCTTCCCGGGAGAGGATGTCAACGAGGGCTTTGACCTGATCTCCTTCCCGACGAAGCTCGGTCCGGATCTTGTCTTCCGAGCCCCGCCGCATGGTGCTGCGCGCAAGCTGACCTGTCCACTGCGGGAAATCCGCCCACGCTACCCATTCCTTCCCCCATCTGCCACTCAAGTCGGAGGTGAAGGCCGACACCCGCCCGAGCCCATAGCGCCAGGAGACCAGCAGGGGATCTTCGCCCGCCTTCATGAGCAGCTCCGTACGGTCCTTGGGACGGGTCAGGACATAGCCCCGGACCGGAGGTATGCTTTTCTCGGCGAAGCCCTTAAGCGGCCCGACGGCAGCGATAATGCTGGGATAGACCAGCCTTTCGACTAGCAGATCGCGTGAGATCAAGAGCGCCTCGGTGGTAAAGATTTGCGGTATCGTCTGCGGATCGATAGTGACATAGGCTCTACCGCTTCCACCCTTTGCGATTTGCGAGAGCAATACCAGGTCGGCATCATGACCCACCGCTACCGTAGAGACGGTAATGCCTCCCCGCGCCATCTTCGACACCAGCGTGGAGAAATCCTGCTTGTCTGTCAGCCCGTCAGACAGAACGATGAGATGTTTGATCGCGGCCGCCTTGGTGGAAAAGACGCGGTAGGCCTCGACCATAGCCTTGTAAAGGTCGGTGCCGCCCTCGGACTGCAGCGAGGAGAGTTGCTCGGAGATCCACTCCCCCTTTCCCACCTCGCGGAACGGCAGCACCCAGTCCCACCCCGCATCAAAGGCCAAGATCCCGATCTGGTCTGAAGGGTTCATGATGTCCGCAGCAGCCACGGTCGCAGCCTTGGCCAAGTCCAGCTTAGTGGCCCCCGGTGGTCCTGCCCCCATGCTCCCCGACTTGTCCAGGACGAACAAAAGCGCCACATGGGGCAAATTGAGCCGGGCGGGAGGCCTCATCTCCACCGGGAGAACCCGCTCCAGGGGCGTCCGGTAGTAGCCTCCGGCTCCATAACTTTGCGTCCCACCGATAACGATCAACCCGCCCCCTAAATCGCGCACGTATCGCTCCAAAGCTTCCATACTCGATTGGGCAAGGCCGTAGGCGGGAACGTTGTCCAGGATCACAAGATCGAAAGTAGAAATCTCCGGCAGGGAGAGCGAGATCTGCTGTGCCGCGGCCTCGACGACGGCGTACCCCTGCGCCGCGAGGACTCGTGGAATATAGCGTTGAGTGTTTCCTCCAGGATGGAGATAGAGCACCCTCGGCGGACCCTGAACCTGGATGACACCCTGCAAAAGATTGTTCTCCGCGAGGGTATCTTCAGCGGATTCGACCAGCGACTCGAACCTATGATGGCCCCTTTCCACCAGGGTGTTCTTGAATCTGAGCCAGTTGGTTCCGGGCCGAAGCATCACCGCCGCCTCTTCCTGAATGATACCGTCGCGCAGGAGCTTCACCCGGGCGCGGGCTTCGTAAAGGCTTTCAACGGCCACCTTCACTTCAAACGCCTCGCCGCTGTGGACCTCATGGGGTAGAATCAGCTCGCTCAGGTAAATCTCGTTTTTCCCTTGCGGAAGATTGACCGGCAAAACCCAAACCGGCACGTCCTGAGCGCGCAGCAAAGGCACGACCCGCGCCGCCTCGCCGCGATTTTCGTTGCCGTCAGAAATCAACAGAACCCGCCCCTGCCGCCCCTCTCCGATCTGGGCGGCCGCCGCCTGAAGCGCCGACCGGATGTCGGTTTCTTCGCGACCCACCTCGGGAGAAAAGTCGGCCGAGCTGAAATCCTTGCGAGGAAAAAACTCCCAGACCGGTTTCTGTCCAAAAGCCAGGAGACCAACGCGCAGCTCCGGATTTTTGCTGCGCCGGGCCGACTCGATGACCCGAAGGGAACTTTCCCTGGCTTCCTGTCCGACGCTGCGGGAGAAATCCACTCCCAGGATCACATCCAGGGCATCGACGGCGCGTAATATTTTCGGATTGAACAGCGAAAGAGCGATCCCGGAGATAGCCAGAAGGCGAAAAGCCCAGGGGAAAAACGACCCACTGCCGATCCGAAAGGCGAGAAAGGCCTCAAGGCCGAGGAGTATCAAAGCCACGGCGAGGAGCAAGGGCCAGAGAGAAAACGGCGCTTCCGTCTTTTTCCCGGTCCCACGTTCGGTGACTGTCGGGTCCTGAGGCCGCACTCGTGGGTTAATCTGGGACTCGCTTTGGCTGAAAAGATTGACCGCAAACTCCCCTTGCCTGCTCTGGGCTTTGAAGGCATAAAACCCAGCCTCCACGGTCTCCGGGTAAAGCAAAGGGTTGGCGGTCGCCTGAAGCGTCTCGCTTCTGCCGCGAGGTCGCTTCACTTCCACGCGATCGCCTCCGGGTGACACGTGGATGGCGTAGGGAGTGCCGGCCTGGACCTGCTCGGCCGGAAATTCACTTCTTGGCGGGCGAAACCAATTAAAGGCGTTGCTGAAAAGGATCGGAAAGGCCACCCGGAAGGGAAGATCGGAAGCGAACAGATCAAAACCCAGAACCAAGGCTCTCAGCCTTCCCCTCTCCAGCGCGACGAGCAGAGGCTCCGCACCGGCGCGGGCCAGGACGATCGCACCATCGGCGCCCTCCAGGCGCAAGGCGTCTTTGATGTAGAGATCATCGAGGCGCAGTCCCTGAGTGAGAGGATGCTCCTTCAGAGAAGAGAGAAGTCGGGGCCGGTAGATTTTGCCTTTCACCTTCAGGGGGAGGCCCTCAGCCACCGTATTGATAAGAATGAAATTCCCTTCCCCGAGGGATGGGAGGGGAATCCCGTCCGCGATGATGACGTCGAACTGCCCAGGTTCCTGACGCAAAAGTTTTGCTGGCCACCGCTCCATACGGGACACGCGAACATTGGGAAGGAAGCGAAAGAGATGTTCTAAATATGGGTTGCCTTTGCCGACATAAAGGAGACGGAGCGGAGCAGGTTCGGAAAAAGTAAGAAAGGCCACGTTGTCGAGCGGAAAGTCATCTTCGAAGCCTAATCGGGCTACAGCGCGCCTGGGCGGTGCTCCCCGATACGGATAGATGACCACCCGGCTTTCCTGCGCCGGGACCTCGAGCGCGGATTCCGCCCATAGCTTCTCCCCCAGCGTGAGCGCCAGCGATGTCCGGATGGGCCGGGCAGTGAAGTTCCTCACATGGACCATAACTTCGTACTCTTCCGCTCGATCGGGCAGGCGGCGGAATTCAAAGCCCATGATCCCGATATTTTCGTTTCTCCCTTCCACCAGGATCAGGCGAAGCTGCGACGCGTGCCAGGGTAGCTCTTCGGCTCCCTCGAAGGCCCCGTCACTCAAAACCACTACCCGATCGCGGCCGCCCCGCTTGATGAAAGAATGGGCGAAGAGGACCGCCTCTTTGACCTGACCTGGGGCATCGGTCGCCTCCAGGCTCCGCCCCAAATCCCGGAGCCGAACCCCGTCTGCCGTGAGCGGAGACAATACTCGAGGGCTGGGCCCCGCTCCGATCACCATCATCCTCTCACCGGCGGGCAGGGTATCGACCAGAGCACGAAACTCACGCCGGGCCTCGTCCATACGGCTTCCCCGCAGGCCTCTGGCTTTCATGCTCGCGCTTAGATCGATCACCACGATGGTATCCCCGGCCGGCGCGCCAAATCGGAGCAGCGACGGATCCGCCAAAGCCACAATGAGCATCAGCGCGCTCAGAAGCTGAAGCATAAGAAGGAGGTTTTTCTTGAACAGCCAACCGATCCTCGTTCCCATGGGGCGTTCTTTCAGCACGCGCTCCCAGAGAAACAGAGCGGTCGTCCTCACTCGCACTCCGCGGGGCCTTAGACTGTGAAGAATGAGGATCAGCGGAAAAGCACCCAGGAGAAGGAGGAAAGCCTGTGGAAAACCCCAACTCATAAATTCGAATAAAGGGGATAGTTCTTAGTTTTGAGTTCTTAGTTTTGAGTTGTAACTAAAAATTAAAAACTCAAAATTCATAACTATTACTTAATGCTCCGCGCCTGGCGGAGCGTTAGGAGAACAAAATCTTCGATCGGGGTCGTCGTCGTGGTCCTGAGGTAATCCACCCGACGGTTGAGGCAAAACGATTCGATCTCCGCAAAGTAGCGCTCGAGTTCCTCCCGGAAGCGGCGGACAAGCTCGGCATCGAGAAAAATCCTCTTCTCCCTGGCGCTCTCTACGTCCGACAACAAAACATCCCCCGAAACTTCCTGCCCGAGCTCGGCCCGGTCCAAAATATGGATCACCAAGAGCTGGTATTTTTTCCCCACCAGCTCCTCCAATCCCCCACGCCACCCCTCGGGATCAAAAAGGTCGCTCAAGAGCACGACCAGCCCGGGCCGAGAGAAGAGCGAGGAGAAGGCTCGAGCGGAGGTTCTGAAATCTGTCTTCCCCTGGCAGGAAAGATTTTCCAAGAAATGGAAAAGCGTAAGGATCTGCTCCCGGCCCCGTCCCAGGGCGAAGGGTAAGGAGAGATCGGAAGCAAAGCTTGCACCGCCTACGCGATCGAGATTCTTAAGGCCGATATAGCCCAGCGCCGCGGCCACTCTCTTGGCATATTCTATCTTCGGCGGCGTCCCTTCTGCCATGGATTGGCTGGTATCGAGCAGCAGGTAGAGGTTCATCTCTTCCTCCGCGGCAAAGAGCTTCAGCCAGAGCCGCCCGAGCCGCCGGTAAATGTTCCAATCAACGTAGCGCAGGTCGTCGCCTTTCTGGTACCTCCGGAAGTCGGAAAACTCGAGGCTGAAACCTTTTCGCGATGACGGGTGTTCTCCCCTGGCGCTCGACCAAGAGAGACGCTTTGCCGCCAAGCGCAGTCGCTCCAGCTTCTTAAGAAATTCGGGCTCGAGAAAGGTGGAGAGGGTCTCAGCCATCGACTCTTTTCACAAAATTTCCGCCACCCCTTCCGCCACCGCCTCCAGGACTTTCTCCGCCGTGATTCCCTCCGCATCCGCTTCCAGGTTGAGAATGATGCGGTGGCGCAGGCCAGGCAGCATGACGGATCGGATGTCCTGAAAAGAGACATTGGGGCGTCCCGTGAGCAAGGAACGGGCCTTGGCTGCCAGGATCAGGCTCTGCAGCCCTCGCGGGCTGGATCCGTAGAGGACGTAGCGATCCGCCAGCGAGACGCGGCCGTCTTTGCGCGGATGGCTAGCCATAACCAAGCGCACCGCGTAGTCTTTGACCGGTTCAGCGATGGGAACCTCTCGGACCCAGTCCCTGATTTCTAAGACCGCTTCGGCGTCCAAAACTTTTCTGAGCGGAGGCGGCGGAGGAGCCGTGGTCAGATCCGCGATCCGGCCGAGCTCTTCGCGGCTCGGATATTGAAGCAGCAATTTGAAGAAGAATCTGTCAATCTGCGCTTCAGGCAAAGGATAGGTCCCTTCCATTTCAATCGGATTCTGCGTCGCCAGCACGATGAAGGGGCTCTCAAGCCGGTGGCTCCTACCCCCGACGGTGACACTTTGCTCCTGCATAGCCTCGAGCAGCGCCGACTGAGTTTTAGGGGTAGCGCGGTTGATTTCATCCGCCAGCACGATATGGGCGAAAACCGGTCCCCGCTGAAAATCAAAGACCTTTTTTCCGGCGGCATCGTCGGTCAGGACAATCGTCCCCGTGATATCGGCCGGCATGAGGTCCGGGGTGAACTGAATCCGCGAGAAAGTCAGATTCAACACCTCGGCGAGGCTTCGCACCAACAGAGTCTTGCCCAATCCTGGCACACCCTCTAGCAGGCAATGACCCCCGCAAACCAAGGCGACAAAAACCTGCTCGATCAGCGCCTCATGGCCCACAACGACACGGCCGAGCTCGTCCCTCAATTCTTCAAAGGCGCGACGGACCGCGACCGTTCTCCCCCGGACCTCATCCAAGCCTTCCATGTTCACTCCGGCTTCTCTCCCGTCATCCCCAGCGAAAGAAAATAATTTTTGATCGTTTCCTTCAACCCCTCGGGGATCTTTTCCGAAGCCAGCTCCTCTTCCACCTGGCGACGGTAAGAGACGATCACGTCTTCGACCGGAACCACGCTCATTCCTGCCCGAGGCTTCCCGCGCCACGGGAAGCTCTCGATCCTCCCCTCCCCGAGGATCCCTTTTAGATGGGCCACCATCCCTGGCTCAAAGGGAGGGGGGGCCTGAGCTGCCGGCTCTTTCTTCCCTGGGCGGTCTCCGGGAAGCAATCCCGGACCCTCGAGCCGGTCGCCGTGAGTGGCTCGGTCCGCGCCGCCTTGAGCGACCCTATCGCCAGCTTCCTCGCCCGGCTCCCCATCCCCGCGAATGAGAAAGCGGAGAAAATCGCCGATCTCTTTAAGCGTGCGCCGATCCAGCTCGGCCTCCACGCCCTTCTCAAGCTCGCCGAGGATGCCATCAAGCTCCTCCTGGCTAAGCTGATCGGGCGGCAGACGGCGTTTGCTTAGTTCCTCGCTTAGCCGCGGCAAGCTTTCCAGCCTGCCCCGCAGCGCGCCCTGGGTTCTCTTCTCCCCCTGCCCTGTCTCGGGCAGGAAGAGGGCCTGCTTGAGGGCCTCGAGCTCCGTCTTCAAATCCGAAAGTTTCTCCCCGGTCGTCGACGTGAACGAGAATGCGGGCTCGCGCAGGTCGGACGGCATCTCATCGATCCTGCTGGCCAAGCCGGAAAGCTCCTCGCGCAATTTGTTTTCGCTCATCTGCCCGCGGAGCCGTTTCTCCGCGAGGTCCTCTATAACGCCGGCCACCTTCAAACTTTCGGCCAGCCCCTGGGAACGCGCCTGCCGCTTCAGCCCCTGCGAAAATTCTTTCAGTTGTTGCGCAAGCGTAGCCGACGGATTCTGACTTGAGGCCGATTGAATATCCACTCCGACATCGAACCAGACAAACAAGAGCCAAAGCAGCAAGAGGGGCGGCAGCCAAAGGGCATGCCAGGGCAGCCGCCGTTTGAAGAGGAGCCTGAAATCCACCCCCTGGAGCCTTTGCGCAGCCTCGGCGAGAACCACAAGCTCGGGGACTCGCTTTTCCTTACGCCCTAGAATGTCCCAAGCGGTGAGGGCCCGCTCCTCCAGACCGAGCGATTGATCGAGGTCAAACAGGGCCCGCAAGGATTCCCGCGTCCCCCAGGGGCGAATCAGAAAGAGAGCACCGGCCATGACCGGGCAAAAAAGCAGAGGTAAAATCAGCGGGCTAACCGCATAGGGCAGCGTCTTCCGGAACGGGAAAAACACCAGGGAGCCAAGGACCGCAAAGAAGAAAGCCTGGACAAAGATTCTCTCCCTTCTCTGCACCCTCTGCCAGGTGAACAGATCCGAAAAACGCTCTCGCAGCAGCCGCTCCTCTTCGCTCAAGGCGTAGTCTCCCTTCTAAGAGCCCAGCGAAAAGCGAGCAGCCCCAAACCGAAAAGGGAAAAATGGAATAAGAAATGGAGCACAGGCACAGGCCACTGCCATCCCCCGAGGACAAGCGGCGCCACCTCCTTCCTCCCCAAATAGTAAAGGAGAAACGCGACCGGATTCAAAGGCAGGTAGAGGAGGGCCGAAAGGATGAGCAAGGCAAAAAAGAAGCAACGGACAAAGACCTGACGGCTTTCCAGCCGTCGCTCCCAGAAGACGGCTGCGGCCAAACCCCAGATCCCGTAGGTGAGGGAATAGAAGAAAAACAGGCCGAAAGCGGCGAAAACAGCGACCAGGCCGGCTCGGGATATTGCTCCCGCCCAGATCAACAGCGGCGCACTAACCAGAATAAAGAGGCCGACATGAAGACAGAGGAGCCCGACCTGGGCCAGCGCTACTTGAGAGATCCGGACCCCGTGCTCTCTTACCCACTGCCGCAAGGGCAAAAAGCGCCAGGGCACAAATTCCCGATTGGCTATTCGAAGGCCGAGATACACCATCAGGAGCAAAGCGACTACGGAGGAGACCTTGAAGAGATTGGCCGCACCCGTCCAGACCTGGGGGTCAAGGGAGGGAAGGAAAAGGGTCAGAAACTCGATCGGGGCAAGGATCAAGAGAAAATGACCGTAGGCAGGAATACCCTGTCCCTCCCAAAGGTAGATCTGGATCCCCTCGCGCAGGACCGGGTTGGGCTTCATAAATCCTGTTCCTCCCCGAAGGGGATGATCGCACGAAAAAGGGTGTAATCATAGGCTAGAACCTGCGCGTCGTCGACCCAGACCCGAGGCGCGGCCTGCCTGACCCAACCCACAAAAAGCGCGCCCTCCCCTCCCCCGCGAGACAGCCCCTGGCTCTCAGGAAAAAAGGAATAGCGAAACAGCAGCTCGCGCATCCGGTTGGCAAAGCGGATCTCTTGGAGACTTGAATGCTTGGATGAACTTTCAGAAGCGGCCTGGCCCCTGGCGACGAGTGAAAATTCGCGAACCACGTTGGACCCGCGCAGGATATCACCCAGGAAAAAAACCTGCCCCTGAATCACCAACCAGCATTCGTCAAGGTCCTTCGGGCCGAGATTCGCCAGCCGCAAAGAGAGCCGGTCACCGCGCTGCTCGACTTCGGCGTGGAGAGGAAAGGGACCAAGCGAACGGACCTTAAAGAGCCGATACGCCCATTCTCGCAGAGGAAAGCTGAAGCGCGTCGAACTCCCTTCCTCCTGCATCACCAAATGAGCCTCCTTGGTGTTGCCTGGACGAGGGAAGAACGCCTCGAGATCGTTCCATCCGTTTTCCACCTGGAGTGCATATTCGCGAGTCTGTGTAGAGAAAAGCGCCACGTTGGACTGCGCCTCGACGTAGCCGCCTGAAAAACTCTCCAGTAAAGTGGCAGTGAGGAGGACTCCATCAGGAACACTGCCCCGGTGGCTAAAATGAAGATACCCGCTAACTGAGGCGACGGCGTTCAAGAGCAAAAATCCCAGGCACAGGTTGCGCCTGCCCCACCGACTCTGTCGCCATTGCCAGGCGAAGAAACCCATCCCCCCCAGATAAAAGAGGATCCAGAGGAAAAGAGAGCGGACGGGCACGTAAGCGGAAATAAATGAAGGGCTGGCGAGAAGCTGGGAAAACACGGCATCGTCCCAGCTTGCCTGCAAACGCGCGCTTCGCTCCGGCGTGGAGCCCAACAGTTCTCGAAAAAGAGGCTTGAGCCCTCCCCAACGCGACAAAGGGGGCCTCCCCACATCCAACCCGAGATAGAAAATTCCACCCCTACCTCTCCTGGCTTCGACCAGCAAAGGAATGCCGCCCTCCTGTAGCAGAACTTTACCTTCCACCAGACGCGAATCCTGACCCCAGAGATCCTTCAGCGGGGCCCCTTGCTTCCCGTAGCGCCGATCCAGGTCGGGGAGGGAAGCAAACCTTTTCAATCCCGCCACGCGAACGGGGAGAAAGCGGCTCATCGTCGTCTCCTGATAAAGGGCAACATGCAGACTGCCCAAAATCAACATCCACCCGCCCGAGGTGACCCAGCCCTCTAGAGCCGCCGCCTGACGCCGTGAAAGGTCGCGGAAGGATTGTTCGTAAAAGATAATGGCGGAAACGCCCTGATAGGCTCTCGGATCGGATGGCAGGTCGCCGAGAGCAAGCGAAATCAAGGGTCCCGGAGCAGCCGAGGCCAAAGGAAGCGCATGGGAGAAGTTATTTTCCGTGACCAGCAGGACCAGCGGAGCGGGAGAGAAATGGCGTCTCAGGTCGACCTCTTGAGACCAGCGGAAGCCAGCCCCAAAGAAGGTCAAGGTCAACGGCCGACTCACGGAATCGGGGTCGACGGTAAAAGGAATGCTTTTACGCGCCTGGGCCGCGAGAAAAACGTGGCTGCGGTGATAGAGCGGATAGACACCGGTGCCCCGGGTAGGACCTCCTTTCCAGGCCCGCACCTCCAGGGTGCCTTCCAAAGGCCCTCCCGTATTGGCTAGCTCCACCTTGAGCGGGAACGGATGCCCCAATTGGAACAGTCCGTGGAAGCCTATTTGCGGAGCGATACGAACCTGAGCCGCACTGACGGGAAGCGAGAGCAAAAGAAAAGTGAGAGAGCAAAGATGAAGAGCCCCCTTGGCGCGAAATAAGGACATGTCCCTTCACCCAGACCCGCGCCCGAAAAGCAGAACGCAAGCTTCAGTCGTTGAAGTCCAAACCCAATATTTCCAGAGTGCGGATTCCGGTGGGAGTGCGGACCTGGACCTCGTCTCCCTCGGACTTGCCGATCAGAGCACGGGCAACGGGCGAGCTAATGGAGATCTTGCCGTTTTTCGGCTCCGCCTCGTGGTCACCCACAATTTGATATACGACCTTTTCCCCGGTATCGCCATCGGCCAACGTCACCGTGGCGCCAAATACAACTTTATCGCCGGAAAGCTTGGAGACCTCGATGACTTGGGCCCGCGCCAACCTGTCCTCGATCTCCCGTATCTGGACATCGAGAAGCCCCTGCCTCTCCTTCGCTGCGTGAAACTCGGCGTTCTCGGAAAGATCGCCATGCCCTCGGGCCTCTTCAATCTCTTGAACCAGCTTTGGCCGCTCCACGCTTTTTAAGCGCTTGAGGTCCTCCATCAAGCGTTGGTATCCCTGATAGGTCATCGGAAGCCGAGAGTTGTCAACCGCCATATCCCGCTCCTACAGAAAAATAAAACCTCTCGGGATACGTTCCCCTGAGAGGCTCTTTGTCCGCCTAGCGGCCTCGTAGTTTACCATCCCGACGCGATAAATCAACTCCCTGTCCTCGCTTCCCTTCGACGTCGCTCAGGGCGGTGAGCCCGTCGAACCGCGCTCGGAATCTCAAGTCCGCTACCCCGGAATCTCAAATCTCAGATTTCAGATTTGCAATTTGAGATCTGCAATTTGAGATCCCGAAGGGGTCGGGCGCTTTCCAGGCCCGAAGACATGGCAGGACACTCCATGGCTACCCGCCGCGAACTCCAGTTGCGGCTCCAGCTTGTCGCAGATGTCCTCGCGATAAGGGCAGCGCGGGTGAAAGCTGCAGCCCGGAGGCGGGTGAACCGGGCTCGGCACGTCACCTTGAAGGACCATCCTCTCCTTCCTTTGACTCGGGTCGAGCATGGGAACCGCGGATAGGAGCGCGCGGGTATAGGGATGTTTGGGGTCCTTGTAAATGGTCTCGCTGTCGGCGATCTCGACGATCTTGCCCAGATACATGATCGCCACCCGGTGGCTGATATGCTCGACCACTCTGAGGTCGTGCGATATGAAAAAATAGGTGAGATGCATCTTCTCCTGAAGGTCCTGCAGGAGGTTGATAATCTGGGCCTGAATCGAAACATCGAGGGCGGAGACCGGCTCATCGGCCACGATGAACTTCGGGTTCACGGCCAGGGCCCGCGCAATGCCGATTCGTTGCCGCTGCCCGCCGCTGAACTCGTGCGGGTAGCGATCATAATGCTCCTCTCTCAGCCCCACGTGGCTCAAAAGCTCCATGACCCGACCCCTCTTCTGCCGGCTGCTGACCAGCTTATGGATCTCGAGCCCCTCGCCCACGGTCTCGCCCACCCGCATCCGCGGGTTGAGAGAGGCATAAGGGTCCTGGAAGATGATCTGCATCTGCCGGCGCATGTCGCGCAGATCGCGCTGTGAAAGCGATAGAAGATTGGTCCCTTGAAAGTAAATCTCGCCTTCGGTCGGTTCGATCAGTCGCAGGAGGGTTCGGCCCAACGTGGACTTGCCGCAGCCCGACTCCCCAACCAACCCCAGAGTTTCGCCCTCCTCCACGGTGAGGGTGACGCCGTCAACCGCCTTGACCTCCCCTGCGCGCTGGGAGAAAAATCCCCCCCCTACGGGAAAGTATTTTTTTAAGTTTCGAATCTCCAGCAGGCTCATAAAATTTTTAATTTCGAATTTTTAATTTTTAGTTATGGCATCCCGACTTCGAAATTGAGAATTCAAAATTCAACATTCAAAATTCTTCATGCGAAGTAGCATGAGACCCAATGATCTTTCTGCTTCTCTTCGAGCTTCGGTTCGGCCTCGGCGCAAATGCCGGCCGCCCTGGGACAGCGATCCCGGAACCGACATCCGGTCGGCAGCTCGAGCGGGCTCGGCACCACGCCGGGGATCGCCTCCAGGCGATTTTTCTTCTTCCCGCCCACGCCAGGCAGCGAATTCAGCAGCCCTACCGTGTAAGGATGGAGCGGGCGTTCGAAGATCGATTGGGCGGCGGACCGCTCGACGATTTTCCCCGCGTACATGATGGCCACTTCATCGGCCTGCTCGGAGACCACGCCCAAATCGTGAGTGATCAGCAAGAGGGCCATTCCAAGCTTTTCTTGGAGCTCCTTCATGAGCTCGAGAATCTGCGCCTGAATCGTCACGTCGAGCGCTGTGGTCGGCTCGTCGGCGATCAGCAAAGCCGGATTGCACGACAACGCCATCGCGATCATCACCCGCTGCCGCATCCCGCCGCTCAGCTGGTGCGGGTAGTCATCCACCCTCGATTCCGGGTCGGCGATCTTCACCAGGCGGAGCATCTCAACGGTCTTTTCCCGCGTCGCCTTTTTCGCCAGTCCCTGATGGAGCCGAATCGCCTCCCCGATCTGATCGCCGATGGTGAAAACCGGGTTGAGCGAGGTCATCGGTTCCTGAAATATCATGGAGATCTCGTTGCCGCGGATTTTGCGCATCGCCTCGCCGTTCAACTGTAATAGATCCTGGCCACGATACAGGATCTGCCCGTTGACAATCTTTCCGGGAGGCGAAGAAACCAGGCGCATGATCGAGAGCGCGGTGACGCTCTTGCCGCAGCCCGATTCCCCGACCAACCCGAGCGTCTCACCCTCCTCGATCTCGAAACTCACCCCATCGACAGCTTTCACCTCTCCCTCAAGGGTGAAGAAAGACGTCGAGAGACCCTTTACTTCAATCAGCTTACCCATGGGTTAACGAGCGCTAACGCATCGCTTTGGCCACTGCACCCTTGACGTGCTCCGTGCACCCCTCACCCCGACATCCCCCTCAGCCGCGGATCCAGGGCGTCGCGCAGCCCCTCGCCCAGAAGATTGTACGACAAAACCGTAACCAGAATGGCCAGCCCCGGAAATAGCGAAAGCCACCAGCCGATCTGGATGTTGTCCTTTCCTGAAGTCAGAATATTGCCCCAGCTCGGGGTCGGAGGCTGCACGCCGATGCCGAGAAAGCTCAGAGCCGACTCGGTCAGAATGGCACCGGCAACCCCCAATATTGCCGCCACCATAACCGGAGTGAGGCTATTAGGCAAGATATGGCGAGCGATAATCCTCACATTGCCCACCCCTAAAGCGCGGGCGGACTGAACAAAATCCCTCTCCTTCAGACTCAAAAATTCAGCCCGGACCAGACGGCAGACCCCCATCCATCCGGTCAGACCAATAATCGCCATAATGGTCGCGATATTCGGCTCCAGAAAAGCGATGACCGCGAGAATTAAAAAGAAGGTGGGAAAGCAAAGCATGACGTCGACGAAACGCATGATCAGCCCGTCCATCCACCCTCCATAGTAACCCGCCACAGATCCAAGCAGAGTGCCAATCACGATGGCGATCCCTACCGAGACAAATCCCACCCACAAAGAGATGCGCGCGCCATAAATGACCCGGCTGAGAACATCCCGCCCCAGCTCGTCGGTGCCGAAGGGATGACTCGGGCCCGGCGGTTCCAGGACGGCATCGGCATCAATCTCGTAAGGGTCGTGGATCGGGAGATAAGACGCGGAGATCGCCACCACAAAAAGTAAGATCACGACGCAGCCGCCAAACAGGGTCAGCGGATTCCTGCTGACCGTTCTCCAGACCGTACTCCCGTTCATGCCCTGCCTCCTCTGCGGATGCGCGGGTCGACGAAGGCGTAGGAGACATCGGCCAGGAGATTTCCCAAGAGCGTCAGAAAGGCGCCAATGGTCAATATTCCCATGACCAGAGGGTAATCCCGGCTCATCACGCCGGTGTAAAAGAGCCGGCCCATCCCGGGTATGCCAAAGATCTGCTCAAAGATCACCGAGCCACCGATCAGGCCCGGGACCGACAGCCCGAGGATCGTCACCACCGGAAGGAGCGCGTTGCGAAGCGCGTGCTTATAGATGACCTGCGCCTCCGAGAGGCCCTTGGAGCGGGCCGCGGTGATGTATTCTTGGCGCATGACCTCGAGCATGCTGCCGCGCATGTAGCGGGAAAGGCCCGCCAGCCCGCTGAAGGCCGAGAGCAAAACCGGCAGAATCAGATGGGAGGTCAGGTCCCAAATCTTGCCTGAAAGCGAGAGCTTGGCGTAGTCGAGCGATGTCAGCCCGGAGATGGGGAGCCACTCGAGCTGAACTGAAAAGAGAATCAGGACGAGCAGCGCCAACCAAAACGTCGGCACAGCGAAGCCGACATACACAAAGACCGTCAAGAATTTGTCGAAGGTCGAATAGGGATGGGAAGCGGAGTAAGCTCCGATCGGAACCGCAATCATCAGGATCAGGAGCAGGGATAGCACGTTGATCGTTATCGTAATCGGAAGCGACTCCCGAATCTTATCCATCACCGCACGGCGATCGGCGGAGAAGGAGACGCCGAAGTCGAGCGCCACAAAGCGGTGCAGCCACTGCCAATAGCGCACATGGAGAGGCTTGTCGAGGCCGTAATAGGTGACCAGCCGCTGCTTGGCCTCGGCGGTCATTTTCGGATTCAAGTCAGCGAGGACGTCGATGGGGCTGCCCGGGGCCAAATGGATCACCGCAAACGAGATCAGGGTGATACCAAAAAATAGCGGGATCAGCGCCAGCGTCCTGCGGGCAAGAAAATTCAGCATCCCCGAGCCAGCTCAAAACCTTCCTGAAGATTGCCTTTTGGAGCAGCGGGGTCGACGCTAGGGCGAAATCGCCAACCGACCATACTTCCGCAACCCCTCGGGCACATACCAACGATCAAAGTTGTAACTAATCCCCAACGGAGAGGGCTCGATGCCATGGATTCGCGCGTGCACCATG
>MGSI01000137.1 GCA_001798455.1 Deltaproteobacteria bacterium RIFCSPLOWO2_02_FULL_57_26
AACATTTGACTCTATGGCCCTAAACTCGCATAGCCAATGAGAACGTCTTCACATATGAGCCAAGAGCGGATTTGACCCCATTTTCAGGTGTTGAAAACCTAAAGCGGCATTTTCATGTCAGGATTGCGAGGTTTGACAAGCTGGCTGATTGATGGAGAAGGAACTTCCTCCACCGAATCGGCAAAGAGAGGGGTGTGTCCATGAATAGCACGATAAGCGCGTTCGTGATGGGCCTTTTTTTGCTCTTCTCTGGTCTGCCTGAAGCGACAGCGGAAAGGGTTAATTTTTCCTTTAGTGCCCTTAGCGGGGTTCAATCTCCTCTTTGGGTTGCTAAAGAGGTAGGTTTTTTTCAAAAACACGATATCGATGCGCGGCTCGTGTACATTCCTGGTGGGAGCGTGGGTGTGCAAGCGATGCTTTCGGGCGAATTGCAGATGGGGATCTCGTCGCCAGGTGCGGTTATCCGGTCGAATCTTGCGGGCTCCGATTTTGTTTATGTAGGGGTCAGCAGTAACAAGTTGGACTTTGTGCTGGTGACTGCCAAAAATATCACCGACCTAAAGCAAATGCGAGGAAAGAGAGTCGGGGTGGGCCGCTTCGGGGGTGCTCCTGATTACACCATACGTATTATCCTTGAGAAGCTCGGTCTAATACCGGACAAGGACATTTTTCTCCTTCAGACGCTTGGCGGCCAACCGACACGTCTGGCCATTCTGCAGTCGGGGGCCATGGAGGGAATTGCAATCAGTCCTCCCCTCACCCTGCGGGCCAAGCAGTTGGGATTTAATCTGCTGTTGGACTTCTCGGAGGTTATGCTCCATTTTTTCACGAACGGCTTCATTACCACACGTAGATATGTCCGAGATAAGCCGGCGGTTGTAGAGAACGCCATTAAAGCGCTGACCGATGCCACCAGGTATATCTTTTCTAATGAGGACGGCACGATAAAGATCGTCGGTCGCTACATGAAAATTACCGATGAAGCATTTTTGAGGAGTTACTACCGCGAGGCTCTGCTGGGGCAGATCAATAAAACTCTATATCCCGACATCAAGGCTGTAGAGTTCGTATTAGAGCAGGAGCGCAAATTCGATCCGGCAGCGGCAAAGGTGCGGCCTGAGGATTTCGTAGATACCAGGTTTCTCTATTAGCTGAGGAAGGAAGGATACTGAGTAACGCCCGGATAAGGGGTCAAGTCCGCTCTTGGCTCTTTAGCAACAACCGCCCGATCTGCTGCGCTCTGGTCTGCACTCAAATGGATTTGCTTTTGCGGTGTAGTCATCGGAAACTCACAGACCACCTGCGTGACCGCCCGCCAGGCCCGGTCCAAGATTCCAATGTAGTCGCGAAAGATGACGGACTAGCCCCGGATCGTGATTTTGGGGCGGGGAGTATCCGATAAGGTGCTGTTATTTCATCAACCTGGGAGCGGCTTCCGGATAGACCTGTCTGCCAGCCCCAGGCGGGGCTGGACATTCCCTTCAGACAAGACGAGGATGCACCCCGTCTAGGCCTTGGCCGCTTGGATCTCGCGGCGGGTCTGGACTTTGGCGGCCTCGCGCGCGATCGCGACCCTGCCGGTGCGCACGATCTCCTTGATCCCGAGGGGTTTCAGTAAATTGATCAGCGCCTCGACCTTGTCCACGTCCCCCGTCACCTCGACCGTGTAGGTCGTCGGGGAGGAATCGACGATCTTGGCCCGAAAGATATCGGCGATCCGGATTGCCTCATCGCGATGCTCAGGCCGAGTGTGGATCTTGATGAGCGCGGTCTCGCGATCAAGGAAATTCGTTTCCGTTAGGTCCACTACCTTCAGCACCTCGATGACCTTGTTGAGCTGCTTGATGATTTGCTCGACGACCGGGTCATCCCCTTGCGTAACGATGGTGATCATGGAGGTCGTTGGGTCCAAGGTGGGCGCCACGGATAGGCTCTCGATATTATAGCCCCGAGCGCTAAACAGACCCGCGACCCTGGCTAAGACGCCGGCTTTATTCTCAACCTGTACCGAAATGATGTGTTCCATCCGATGGGGTGTTAAGCGGGAAGAACACCTTCCCCCTCCTCAGCCTTCTTCTTCGCCAGACCGCTCCTGTCCACCTTCCTAAGCTCGGGCGGATCCTCCAGCATCATCTCATGCTGCGCCCCACCGGCCGGAATCATGGGATAACAGTTCTCAAACGGGTCCACGTGGAAGTCCATAAGAACCGGTCCGCGGTGTTTTAGCCCCTCGCGGATCACGGGTTCCACCTCTGCGGGCTTTAGCGCCCTCAGTCCGAGAATGCCGTAGGCCTCCGCGAGCTTGACAAAATCGGGGATCTCGCCCAGGTAACTCGATGCGTAGCGGCTTTCATAGAACAGATCCTGCCACTGGCGGACCATCCCGTGAAACTTATTATTGATCAGAACAATCTTGACCGGAAGCTTATAGATCGCCGCGGTCGCCAGCTCCTGAGGATTCATCTGAAAGCTCCCCTCGCTGGTGATACACAGGACCAGCTTGTCGGGATAGGCCTTCTGCGCCCCCAAAGCAGCCGGGAACCCAAACCCCATCGTACCGAGCCCACCCGAGGTGATAAAGGTCCGCGGCTTGGCGCCCCGGAAATACTGGGCCGCCCACATCTGGTGCTGGCCTACGTCGGTCACGACGATGCCTTCGTGGTTGGTCATTTCAAACACCCGCTCGATAACGAACTGGGGCTTAACTACTTTCGCACCCTGCTCATAGCGTAGCGGATGGGCTCGTTTCCATTCCTCGATCTGTTCCCGCCATGGGCGCCGCTGTTCTTTCAAATCGCTCTGCTTGCCGTCCATGGCTCGCAGGTAAACATTCAGTTGCCTGAGCACGGTCTTGACGTCCCCCACGATGGGAATGTGGGCGTGGATATTTTTCTTAATCGAGGTTGGATCGATGTCGATATGGATCACGCGTGCGTCAGGACAGAAATCCGAGAGCTTTCCGGTCACCCGGTCATCAAAGCGCGCCCCAACAGCGATCAAAAGATCCGCATGGTGCATCGCCATGTTGCTCCAGTACCCTCCGTGCATGCCCAGCATGCCCATGCACAGCGGATGGGCACCGGGAAAACTTCCCAGGCCCATCAGGGTCATGGTTACCGGAACCTGGGCAAGCTCGGCCACCTCACGGACCTCCTCTGCCGCATCGGAGAATACCGCCCCCCCACCGACGTAGATGACCGGCCGTTTGGCCGTCTTGATCTCCTCAGCCGCCTGCTTGATCTGGTATTTGTTGCCTTCGTAAGTAGGATTATAGCCGCGCACTTGGACCTTCTCAGGGTACTTGAAGTCAGCTTTATTCGTGCTCACGTCTTTGGGGATATCGACCAAAACCGGCCCGGGACGGCCGGTGGTGGCGATATAGAACGCTTCCTTGATGGTCCGAGCCAGATCGTTCACGTCCTTCACCAGAACATTGTGTTTGGTACAGGGACGGCTGATGCCGATATTGTCGGCTTCCTGGAAGGCATCATTGCCAATCAGGTTTGTGGAGACCTGTCCGGTGAAAGCCACCAGAGGCACCGAGTCCATGTAGGCATCGGCCAGTCCCGTCACGATATTGGTCATCCCTGGGCCGGAGGTCACCAGGACGACTCCAGCCTTGCCAGTCGCCTTGGCATATCCTTCCGCCATATGGGCCGCCCCCTGCTCATGGCGCGTCAGGATAACATCGAGGTCCTTCTGTTGGTGGAGAACATCAAAAATCTTGAGAACCACTCCTCCGGGGATCCCGAAGACCACCTTCACGCCTTCCTGTTTGAGCGACTCAAGAAAAATCTCAGCTCCGGTCTTCTTCATTCCGTCCCCCTTTGAACTCCCGTCTGGCGATATCTTCCCAAGATCTCCATGATCTTATCTTTTCCTGCGAGTTTGAGTTTTTGTAGCCGCTTTTTTTCCAGCTCCTCACCCGGGGTGAGGTGGGCTTTATGCTGGTATCCTTGGAGCTTTCGTTTCAAATCCTGATGTTCATCGTAGTATTTCCTAAGCTCCGGGTCTTTATCCAAAAGCGAAATGATGAGCGTTTCCTCTCCCTGCTCCATGTGACAGCCTCCTTCGTAATCTAAGCCCAGGAATTTTCCATCTATCGCACTATACCGCTTTTGTCAACGGAACCCAAAAAACTTCAGTCTTTCCTACAACTTATCCCCAGGACAACCTCTTTTCAATTCGGCTTCCGAAGGGCGTAGATAAAGGGGCACCAAAGGACCGACGGTATCGAAGTCACTCCGCTTTAACCTTTGCTCCCCGAGCCGGGCCACGGCGCTGGCAATGGAGGGGAAACCCTCGCCCAGAGTTAGCGAGGCTCGCCCGCCCAGAACGCCTTCAATCAGGTCACCGTACACGCTAGTCCCATCCCCGATAAACAGGCATGGACTGCTTGGGTCGCAGGAGCGAATTCGGTCGATCACCTTCCCGGGAGAGTCGACGAGGTCTTCGCTCAGGCGCTCCAGCACCGTGGCCTTGCGCCGAAAAACTGCGGCATAAACTTCCTTCCTCCGCGCATCCAGAAACGGGCAAACCAAACCTTCCCAACCCATAACGCGCTCCGCGACGGCATCCAGGGTTGGGACACCGACCACAGGGACGCTCCAGCCGTAGGCCAACCCCTTGACTGTACTCAAGCCGATGCGCAATCCGGTGAACGAGCCGGGCCCGATGGACACCGCCAGGGCGGAAAGCTCGTCCATCGACTTTCCGGCCCTTTTCAAAAGCCCGTCTAGAAGCGGCAGGATGGCCACCGCGTGATTGGGTCGCTCCACCCGCGCTCCAACCGCGGCCTCCTGATTCCCGTTCGACTGCACTGCCTCCAGCACGAGCTTGCCGTCTTCTACGAGGGCGACGCTGGCCACGGCCGTCGCCGTGTCAATCCCCAAGACTTTCATCCACCTCTCCAACCTTCGAAAAAGCGACTGAGGTCGTTGTAGAAAGCGTAAATCATGATGAGAATGAGAACGAACACACCGATCTGTTGCGCCCGCTCGCGGTGCTTGATCTCGACCGGCCGGCCGAGGCCCCATTCGAAGAGAAAAAACAGCAGGTGGCCCCCGTCAAGGACCGGAATGGGGAGTAGATTCAGCACGCCCAGGTTGACGCTCAGGATGGCGATAAAAAAGAAAAAGCTCGTTAGCCCCTCGCGCGCCTGCTGCCCGGCCATCTGCGCGATCAACAGGGGTCCCCCGAGATTTCGCGGTGAGACCTCCCCTTTGATCATCTTATAGAGCGCCACCAGCGTGAGCAGGGAATACTCTCCGGTTTTATAAAAGGCTTTGCCCGCAGCCAACCACGGGGCACTTTTTTCAATCGCAACTTCGCTCGCGACTCCAATGGCCCAGACCTCAATCGTTTCTCCGTAGAGGTTCCTCCCTTCCCTCCGCGTCGGCTGGACCACAATTTCGATCTCGCGGCTATCCCGCATTAGCCGAAGGCTTAGCGGTTTTCCGTCGCTTTGCTTAATCCGGCTCGATAGTTCCTCCCACTTTTTGACCGCCCGGCCATCCACCGCAACAATCCGGTCACCCTTTTGCATCCCCGCCAGGGCCGCGGGTGACTCGGGCTCCACACCCCCGACAGTGGTCGTCAACACAGGGATGCCGTGGGCCACGAAAATCCACATGAAGACCGCGGCCGCGAGCAGGAGGTTGAAAAGCGGGCCCGCCGCCACAATGGCCGTTCTCTTGGCAAGCCCCTGATGGGAAAAGGATTTGTGGATATCTGCCTGCTGGACTTCGACCTCGGCATCCTCGCCGATCATCTTGACGTAGCCTCCCAAGGGGAAGGCGCTCAGAGCATACTCGGTTTCCCCCACCTTTCTGGACCAGATCTTCGGTCCAAAACCGACCGAGAACGTCAGGACCCCAACGCCGGAAATTTTCGCTATCAGGAAATGACCCAGCTCGTGGATCACAATCAAAATCCCCAGCCCTACCAGAGCCGAGACAATCGCGTAAATAACCGTGGTCATGCACTCCTCTCCTTTACTGTTTTGCCAGAGACGCCGCTTTTTCCCGCGCCCAACGGTCCACGTCCAGAATCTCCTGCACCGCGCGTGGGTGGGTGCTCACGTGCGCTCGCATCGTCTTCTCAATAATCCGATGAATGTCGCGGAAACCGACGCGCCTCTCCAGAAACGCGGCCACGGCAACCTCGTTAGCAGCATTGAGAACTGCGGGCATCGTCCCGCCCTCCGCCAACGCCTCGTAGGCGAGCTTTAGGGCGGGGTATCTACGCTTCTCCACGGGGAGGAAAGTCAGTGCACCCAACCGCGTTAACTCCAGCGGTCGCCAACTCGTTTTGAGACGGCAGGGATAGGACAAAGCATAGGCGATCGGAATCCGCATGTCAGGGATGCCCAGCTGAGCCATGATCGAGCCATCTTGATAGCGCACCATTGAGTGGATCACGCTTTGGGGGTGGATGACGACTTCCACTTGCGAAGGCGCGACATCGAAGAGCCACCGCGCCTCAACCACCTCCAACCCCTTATTCATCATGGTCGCCGAATCAATGGTAATCTTTGGCCCCATCTTCCAATTCGGATGCTTTAACGCCTCCTTCACGGTAACACGATGCAGCCGCTTAAGAGAAGCCCGGAGGAAAGGTCCACCCGAGGCCGTCAGGATAATGCGATCTACGTCTTCGCGCCGGTTCCCCTGCAGGCATTGAAAAATGGCGCTGTGTTCGCTGTCCACGGGGAGCAGCCGCACTCCCCTTTGCTTGGCCTCCTGTACAAAGATCTCTCCGGCCATCACCAGGGCTTCTTTGTTGGCAAGCGCCACCTCTTTCCCCGCCCGGACCGCCTCGAAGGTGGGAACCAGACCGGCCCCTCCCACGATCGCCGCCAGCACCACATCGACTCCATTCGCCGTGGCGACATTGACCGCACCCGCTTCTCCCCACAGGAGCTCCACCGAGTGCGTGCCCAAGAGACGACGGAGCTCAGGGATTCGCTCCTTTTCCCGGATGCTCACCCAGCGGGGCGAAAACTCTTTGATCTGCGAGGCAAGAAGTTTGAGGTTGCGGCCGGCAACCAGCCCGGCGGCCTTGAATTCTTCGGGAAAGCGACGGACCAGGTCCAGAGTGCTCACTCCCACCGAACCCGTGGAGCCCAGAAGCGCGATGGACTTCATAGGCGGAGAAACCTCAGGTAGTAGGTGGTGAACACCACCGGGAATATAAGACTATCCACGCGATCCAGCAACCCTCCGTGGCCGGGAAGCAGATGGCCCGAATCCTTGACGGAAAAGGCCCGCTTGATCCACGACTCGAACAGATCACCAGCCTGCCCGAGCAAGCTCAAGACGAAGGACAAGAGCAGCGTCTCCGGCTGGGGCAGCGCTGGGAGCAGAAATTTGCCTCCGATCAACCCGACAAGAAGGCTCGTCCCGATGCCGCCCAGGGCTCCCTCCACGGTCTTGGCCGGGCTGATCTCAGGGGATAAACGGGTCCGACCGAGAAAGCTTCCCACGAAATACGAGGCCGTATCCCCTCCCATGATCACCAGGAGAACCCACAGGACCCAGCCCCTCCCACCCCGCATCCGGTAAAGGAGAAACAAATGGGGCAGCAAGTAGCCGATGTAGAGAACACCCAACAGGGTCCAACTCAGGACTTGATACCTTTCCCGCAGCTCCCCGCCAAAAAAGAGATACGTCAGGCACGCGACCACAATCAACCCGCCGAGCCAGGACCCAGGATCGGGGACGCCAGGTATGAGAAGACCGAAGGAGGCCACAGCGCCCAGGAGCACGCCCAAGATCTGCTCCCGGCGCCGGCCTGGAAAAACCATCAGGAAGTACTCCCACAAACCGATCGCCGTAGCGACAAAAACCAGGAGCGCGAATTGCCACGGGCGCCCCCAAGCAATGATAACGACCAACAGGGGAAGCCCCACCAGGGCGGTCGCCACCCTAGATATGATCTTCGAGCTCACCGGCTTCCCTTCACCGTGGGCGGCGCTGGATTGAGCTGTTCGTCAGTGCGGCCGAATCTCCGGTGGCGCCGCTGGTACGCCGAAAGCGCCTGGAGATACTCCTTCTCTCGAAAGTCGGGCCACAGGGTGGGCGTAATGTAGAGCTCCGTGTAGGGAATTTGCCAGAGATAGAAATTGCTGATGCGCATCTCGCCGCTGGTCCGGATCAACAAGTCGGGGTCCGGAATGGAGCCTGTCTCCATCTGGGCGGAAATCATCTCCTCATCGATGTCCTCCACGGCACAAACCCCGTCACGGACTTTCCGGGCGATGCTCTGAACCATCTGCACGATATCATCGCGCCCACTGTAACTGAGCGCTAAAACGACGGTCATCCCCATATTTTTTCGCGTGGCCCGCATCGCGTGCTCCAAGGTGCGAAGCACGGGTGGCGGCAAACGCTCTTTATCGCCGATCGCCAGAAGACGGATCCCGTGGCGCATCATTTTAGGTTGCTCCACCTCCAGATAGCGCTCAAGGAGATTCATCAGAGCGTGGACTTCGTCCTTGGGACGCAGCCAGTTCTCAGTCGAAAACGCATACAGGGAGAGATACGGGATACCCAGCCTGCGGCTCAGCTCGACCACTGCCCGGACAGAAGCCCTTCCCCGGCGGTGGCCTTCGATACGGCTCTTACCTCTTAACCTAGCCCAACGTCCGTTGCCATCCATGATAATGGCGACATGCCGGGGCAACCGACTCTTGTCTAGGCCGCTTAGGTTCATCCTAGGTTGAAAAGAGTTGGAGGAGAAATGCGGGCCTTAGACCTCCATGATCTCGTCTTCCTTGGCCTTCAGCGCCTTGTCGATCCTCCCGATGAAATCGCCGGTGATCTTTTGGACTCGGTCTTGGCAGTGCTTGAAATCGTCCTCGGTGATCTCCTTCTTTTTCTCCATTTCCTTGAGTCTCTCAAGGGCGATCCGCCGATGGTTGCGCACGGAGACGCGGAATTCCTCCGCCACCTTTTTGACGTGTTTGACGAGTTCTTTACGCCGCTCCTGGGTCAGCTCCGGGATCGGAATCCGGATCACCTTCCCATCGTTGTTCGGCGTCAATCCCAGATCGGTTTTCAGGATCGCCTTTTCGATGCTCCCGACGGCGCTCCGATCGTAAGGCTGGACGACCAGCAACCGGGGCTCAGGCGCCGATAGATTGGCCAAGCGATTGAGGGGAGTGGAGGCGCCGTAATAATCGACCATGATGCCTTCCAGAAGCGCCGTCGACGCCCTCCCGGTTCTAAGCTTCGCCATATCCTTACGAAAGGCTACGACCGATTTTTCCATCTCCTTTTGGAGATCATTATAAAAGGTCTCGTTCATTTTCTCCCCGTGCTCACCAGGGTCCCGATTTCTTCGCCGCAGACCACGCGTTTGATGTTGCCCTTCTCCATAATATTAAAGACCACGATGGGCAAATGATTGTCCATACAGAGCGAGATCGCCGTTGAGTCCATGACCTTGAGTTCCTTATTGAGAACTTCGATATAGGTCAGCTCCCCGTACCTCTTGGCTCCCTGATGTTTTAGAGGATCCGCATCGTAAACCCCATCCACCTTGGTCGCCTTGAGGATCACTTCAGCACCGATTTCCATCGCTCGCAGGCTGGCCGTCGTATCGGTCGTGAAATACGGGTTGCCGGTGCCTCCCGCGAAGATCACGACCCTGCCCTTCTCGAGATGGCGGGTGGCCCGACGCCGGATGTAAGGCTCCGCCACTTGACGCATCTCGATGGCAGACATCACCCGGGTGGAGACCCCGATCTTCTCCAAGGCATCCTGCAGGGCCAAGCTGTTGATGACCGTCGCGAGCATCCCCATCGTGTCAGCGGCGGCCCGCTCCATTGCCCACCCTCCAGCCTCCGCGCCGCGAAAGATATTGCCCCCTCCCATCACCAGCGCCATCTCGCAGCCCATCTCCTTAACCTCTTTAATCTCCTCGGCAAAGGCCTGCACCATCTTGCCGTCAATGCCGAACCTTTGGGCCCCGGCCAAGACCTCGCCGGTCACTTTCAAGATGACCCGCTTATATTTTAGACTTGCGCTCGGCATGTCCGGCTTCGCCCGCGGCGCTGGAACCGATTACGATCTCTCGATCCCTTCGCCCAGATGGTAGAGCACAAAGCGACGCACTTGAATGTTTTCCCCGAGGCGGGCGATCGCGTCCTGTACCAGATCACCCACCTTGCGGTCAGGATCCTTGATGAAGGCTTGCTCCAACAGACAGACCTCAGAGTAAAATCGCTCGATTTTGCCAGCGACGATCTTGTCCACGACTTTGTCGGGCTTCCCCGAGTCGATGGCTTGCTGCCTATAGATCTCTCTCTCCCGATCCAATTCCTCGGGCGGGACATCCTCCGGCCGGATGTAGCGGGGATTGGCGGCGGCGATCTGCATCGCCAGGTCCTTCACCAAGGCTTGAAATTGTTCGGTGCGCGCCACGAAATCGGTCTCACAGTTGATCTCCGCGAGAACGCCGATTTTTCCTCCGGCGTGGATGTAGGCGCCCACGAGCCCTTCCGCCGTCACCCGCCCCATTTTCTTGGCCGCCGTGGCCAGCCCCTTGCGCCGCAGATAATCGATCGCCCGCTCCACATCTCCACTCGATTCCGCCAGGGCCTTCTTGCAATCCATGATCCCGGCGCCCGTCTTCTCTCTGAGCTCTCTAACCGAAGATGCGCTGATTTCCATTGGGATCATGCCCCTCCTGCCGCGGAATCCTCAGCCCTCGCGCCTTCAGCTTCTCCCGACGGCTCCCCGGGCTTCTCCTCCCCCTGCACCATGGACCGCTCGTAGAGTCCCTTGCCTTCGAGCACGGCTTCCGCAATGGCCGCGCAAAAAAGGCGGATGGCGCGGATGGCGTCATCGTTGCCTGGAATCTTGTGGTCCACCAGGTCCGGGTCGCAATTGGTGTCGACCACGGCGACCACGGGAATCACCAGCTTTCGCGCCTCCTTAACGGCAATATCTTCCTGTTTGGGATCGACCACGAAAATCGCATCGGGAAGCTTCTTCATGCCTTTGATTCCCCCCAGGGAATACTCCAGCTTTTCCTTCTCCCGCCTAAGTCCCAACATTTCCTTTTTCGTCAGGGCCTCCACGATCTTGGGATTGTTTTCCATTTCCTCGATTCTTCTCAGCCGCTCGATGCTCTGACGGATGGTCGCAAAATTCGTCAAGGTACCGCCCAGCCAGCGATTGTGCACGTAGAACATGCCGCAACGCTCGGCCTCCTCCTTGATCGCCTCCTGCGCTTGCTTTTTCGTCCCCACAAAAAGCACGTGTCCACCGGAAGCCGCCAGATTCCGCACAAAAGTGGCAACGTCTTTGAACATGGTGACCGTCTGCTGCAAATCGATGATGTGAATGCCATTGCGAGCCCCAAAGATAAAGGGCTTCATCTTGGGGTTCCACCGGCTCGTCTGGTGGCCAAAATGGACCCCCGCCTCCAAAAGCTGCTTCATCGACAGGTCGGTCATAAATTCAACTCCTTAGGTTGCGTCCTCCCCGCTCATCGCTTCCCCCCCGTTCCCGTCAAGGGCACCTCGAAGAGGATCAGAGCGGGTGTGAAATCCTCGTTGGAATGCTTCCGTCTCCCAACACCCTTAAGGGTCGTCGGGAGAATCATGAAAAAGACTTAATGATCTTGCGCTTTTAACAAAGATCCGTGAACTGTGCAAGGCGGCCAAAGGGCCTGGGCGGGCAGGCTACTGGTTCATGGAATCGAGAAACTCTTTATTGTCCTTGGTCCCATGCATCTTGTCCAATAAGAATTCCATGGCCTCCACCACGCTCAGCTGCGACAGCACCTTGCGCAAGATCCAGATCCGATTCAAATCTTCCTTGAGGAGCAGAAGCTCCTCTTTTCTCGTCCCCGATTTATTGATGTCGATGGCCGGGAAAACCCGCTTATCCATCAGACGCCGGTCAAGGTGAATTTCCATGTTCCCCGTCCCCTTGAACTCCTCAAAGATCACCTCGTCCATGCGGCTGCCGGTATCGATCAGCGCGGTCGCGATAATTGTCAGGCTCCCCCCATCCTCGATATTACGGGCGGCCCCAAAGAATTTCTTCGGCTTGTGCAGCGCGTTGGAGTCTACGCCGCCGGAAAGGATCTTGCCGCTCGGAGGGACAACGGTGTTGTAGGCCCGGGCCAGCCGAGTGATGCTGTCGAGCAAAATGACCACGTCTTTTCCGTGCTCCACCAGCCGCTTGGCCTTCTCAATCACCATCTCTGCGACCTGGACATGGCGCGTTGCCGGCTCATCGAAAGTGGAGCTCACCACCTCCCCTTCTACGGATCGCTGCATATCGGTCACCTCTTCGGGCCGTTCGTCGATCAAGAGGACGATCAACAAGACCTCTTTGTGATTGTTGGCGATGGCCTTGGCAACGTTCTGCAACATCATGGTCTTGCCGGTCCTGGGCGCGGCGACTATCAGCCCCCTCTGCCCCTTCCCGATCGGGGTCAGCAGGTCGACGATGCGCGTCGTATATTCTTCGGGCTGGTATTCCAGACGCAGGCGCTCGTTGGGATAGAGCGGCGTGAGGTTGTCGAAGAGAATCTTGTCCCGAGCCCGCTCGGGATCCTCGTAGTTGATGACCTCCACCTTGAGCAAGGCGAAGTACCGCTCCCCTTCCTTGGGCGGGCGAATCTGCCCCGAGACGATATCACCGGTGCGAAGATTGAAGCGGCGGATCTGGCTGGGAGAGACGTAAATATCGTCCGGACCCGGGAGGTAATTGTAGTCGGGGGCCCTAAGAAAACCGAACCCGTCCGGGAGGGTCTCCAACACCCCCTCGCCAAGGATATATCCGTTCTGCTCGGTCTGCGCTTGTAAGATGGCGAAGATCAGCTCCTGTTTGCGCATGTTGGCGGCGCCTTCGATGTTGAAAGTTCTTCCGATCAGCGCCAACTCACCGATCTTTTTCTCCTTTAAGGACTTCAGGTTTAAACCGTTCTTCAGATCCATCTCGTTGAGGTTAAGACTACCCTCCTCGACTACCGGTTCAATCTCGGCTCGTGGTCTCCCGCGCGCCATAATGATGCCCCTCCTTTCCTCCCTCAGACAGAATTACCGATGGGAAACAAATCCACTAGACAAGCAACCACCCTGTCGCTCAGCTTAGCCGAACAACGTTCCGACACGTCTTTTTAATACGACAAGCTCTTTGACACGAAGGCGAATCTCTTACTCGAAGTCCAAATCAAACGTCTAGGTCGGATTTCAGTGAATGATAACCTTAGTGTGGGGTTGGTTCCAAAGATTGTCGCTGAATTGGTTGCCGAACAATGTTAATGTTAAGGAAAACCGACCTGCTTGTCAACCCCCCTTTCGTTTTTCATGCCTCCTCGACCTTGCCAGTCGGCTAGATACTGTAAGAGTTTTCTCATGTCCTCCGGCAGGGGCGCGCGAAACTCCAACCGCTCCCCCGTGCGAGGATGGTCGAACACGAGCCTTTCCGCATGGAGCGCCTGGCGCGGAAAGTCGAGCAATGGCGGCACCTCGAGGCGACTCTGGGAAAGGGCCTGCCGCTTCCACCCATAGACCCCGTCTCCGACCACCGGATTTCCCCGCTCTGCCAGATGGACGCGGATCTGATGCGTGCGCCCCGTGTGCGGTCTCAGGCGAAGCAGCGTTACCCAAGACCAGGACCTTCCCTCGGGGCCTACCCGAAAGGCATTGGCCACCTGCCATTCCGTGATGGCCTCTCGCGGCCGCGCGACGTAGCGAAGGCTCGTCATCCTTTTCCGGTCTGTGCGGTGCCGACCGATCGGACGGTCAATCACACCCCTGGAACCAACCATTTTCCCCCACACCAAAGCCAGATACTCCTTGACTACGCTGCGCTCCTTGAACTGCAGGGTGAGATGCTGATACGCCAGCGCACTTTTGGCGATCACCATCACCCCCGAGGTATCCTTATCTAGGCGATGGACGATCCCTGGGCGCCGTTCTCCACCCACCCCTGCAAGACTCGGACAGTGGTGGAGCAACGCATTGACCAGCGTTCCACTCGACCTTCCCGCGCCAGGATGGACTACCGTGCCCGGGGCCTTGTTGATCACCATACAATCTTCATCTTCGTAAAGTATTTCGAGCGGGACCGGCTCCGCCGTGAGTGTGGTTTTTCGCGCCGGGGGCGAGCGAACTTCGATCCGATCACGGGTTCTCAGATGGGCCGACGGCTTGGTTGTTCTACGGTTAAGGGTAATGCGTCCCCCAGAGATCATCTTTTGAACCGCTGCCCGGCTCCACCCATCCTGGGGATAGAGGATCCCAAGCTGCTGCGCTAAAAAAAGATCCAGCCGCATACCCTGATGTTCGGATTCGACGACAATGACGAGCATCGACATGAAGCAGAGCTATTTCGCCTCTCGCAGGCTCCCGGCGGGATCGACCTCGCGCAGGATGCTTTGCGCGGTCGAGACGTCTTTTCTCATCTGCTCGATCAAAAGCTCGGGGGAGGCGAACTTTTTTTCCTCTCGGATCCTTTTGACAAAATAGAGACGCACTGCCTGTCCGTAGAGATCTCCCTGGAAATCGAAGATGTAACTTTCGATCGTCAGCGGGCCATCGCCAAAGGTCGGATTCACCCCGATACTCGTGACGCTCGGCCACTGGCGCTCGCCGACTTGCAAGAAGGTGGCATAGATCCCGGCTGGCGGTACCACCTCCGTCCGAGACAAAATATTGGCCGTTGGAAATCCGAGTTGCCTACCCCTCCGATGACCCAACACGACCCGCCCAGAGACGAAATGGCACCGGCCCAAAAACCTGCGCGCCTCGTCCACTTGCCCGCGCTCGATCAGAGTTCTGACCTGACTGCTGCTGACGCGCACGCCACCCAACTCAATAGGGTCGACGATCCCTACTTCAAAGCCTGCCTCCGTGCTCCAATGGATCAGATCCTCAACTCGCCCTTTTCTTCCCTTGCCGAAGCGCAGGTCCCTGCCCACCCAGAGCTTGTGAACTTTGAGCACGTCGACTAGGTATCGCCGAACAAACTCCTCGGCCTCCACATTGGCAAATGTCGGATCGAAGGTTTGAACGATCGCCACGTCCACGCCAAAGGCCTGGAGCAGACGTAGCTTATCTTTATGCGTCAAGATCAGGCGCGGCGCACGCTCGGGAGCCAGAATCTTGAGCGGATGGGGCTCGAACGTGAGGACCAACG
>MGSI01000138.1 GCA_001798455.1 Deltaproteobacteria bacterium RIFCSPLOWO2_02_FULL_57_26
AGGGAAAGCTGGAGGATCCGGGGGAGATCGCGCAGATGAAGTTCATGGAGGCGCTCTATCCGCGGAGCCCGTACGGCCGTCCAGTGGAAGGGACAGAAGCGTCGGTCAAAGCGATTCCACGGGAAGATCTGAGCAAATTTTATGAGCGCTACTATCGCCCTGACCGCGCGATCCTGGCCGTGGTCGGGGATGTCTCCCACCAGGAAATGCTCGCTGGTTTGGAGGGTGCCTTTAAGCGCTGGAAGGGAGGGACGTCCGGCAGGGAGGTCTTGCCCGCTCCCGCCACGGGTCCGCCAGATTTCATCCGGGTCGACAAGAAAATCACGCAAGCCAATATCGTTATCGGTCATGAGGGCGTTAGGAGAGGCCACCCCGATTACTACGCGATCCAGGTGATGAGCTATATCTTGGGAGGCGGTGGATTCTCTTCCCGGTTGATGGAGTCGATTCGCAATCAGCGCGGCCTGGCCTATTCGGTCTATAGCTCGTTCTACAGCGAGAAAGACGTCGGCACCTTCGAGGTGACCATGCAGACCAAGAACCAGACCGCCGAGGAGGCCATTCGCATCACCAAAGAGGAGATCCGGCGGCTGCGCGAGGACGGAGTGAGCGAAGAAGAACTCGCCGCCGCGAAGAGCTATCTTACCGGCAGCTTTCCGTTGCGGCTGGACACGAATGCGAGAATAGCGGGATTCCTCTCGCATATGGAGCACTTCGAGCTGGGGTTGAACTATGTCGACCGCTATCCCGACTTGATCGGAGCGGTCAGCCGGGAAGATGTCCGGCGGGTGGCCGAGCGCTACGTCCGGCCGGAGCGGCTTATCGTGGTCGTGGTGGCTGACCAGGAGAAAGCGGCGCTCAAATAGGGCGGGAGGAGCCCCGCCATGTTATCCCAATTCTGAATTGTCCTCGCAATTCCAAATCTAAAATGATGATAATAGGGGTTTGTTTTTGAGTTTCAGCCACTGAGTATTCAAGAATTAGTTTCAAGACCAGGCACCTGCTTGATTCCACTACCAACAACGGAGCGTCCGTTTCCTTAATCGGAAGCCAAGAAGGAGAAGGGAAAGATGGTAAGACGAGCGTTGGCAGGAATCATAATCTCGCTAGTCGTCTTCACCCAAGGGGCGAACCTGGCGTTGGCCGCCGCTCCCCGAAGCGCTACACTGGCTACCCACGCGGTGGGAACTGGCTTCAACGCCATGGGAATGGGAATCGGGGCTGTGGTAAGCCGTCACACGCCGGTGACGGTCCGGGTCCAGCCCTTCGCCGGGCCTCCCGCATGGCTTCCCTCCATGGACAAGGGGGAGACAGACATGGGTATCCTTACCGGCGCGGATGCCATCAGTTCATACAAGGGAGTTACGATTTATAAAAGGCCATTCAAAAACACCCGGATTCTTGTCGTCGGCGGCGCGCTTGGACTCAGCTTTTTTGTCCCCAAAGACTCTCCCATTGAAACCGTCGCGGACTTGAAAGGGAAAAGAATCCCGACGGATTTCCCTGCAATCCCGATTGTCCGCTTGAGCTCTACAGCGGCGCTCGCAACCGCCGGCCTCTCCTACAATGACATCGTAAAAGTCCCCGTCTCGGATATGACGGCAAGCACTCAAGCTTATTTGGAGGCGAGGCTCGATGCGGGGTGGCTCACAGTGGGCGCCCCCGCGGCCGAGGAGGTCAATGCCCGCACGGGGGGAATGAAGTTCATCTCGGTGATTTCCTCCTCAGAAGGGGCAAAGAGGATGGCAGATGTCTACCCCGGCAGTTATCCGAGCGTTCTCAAGGCGGGAACTTCAACAGGCCTTCTGAAGGACACCGCCGTCCTGACGAATGACATCTATCTGGTGGCGGGCAAAGATTTAAGCGACGAGGCCGCCTATGAGGTCGTCAAGGTTCTTTGGGAATTCAACCAAGAGCTGGGTGCTGCCTACCCTCTCTTGAAAGAATGGCGGCGCGAGCGCATGGTGGTCTCCCGAGCCTTCATTCCTTACCACCCGGGCGCTATCAAATTCTTCAGGGAAAAAGGGCTCTGGACCCAGGAGATGGAAGCCCTGCAGGCAAGACTCTTGAGTCAATAAGGGAAAAGGGGGCCAAGTGTTGGCTCTTCCATTGACTATGATTCTTACCCCCAATGGGCCGCTTGACAGCTCCCTAAGGAGTGTAGTAGGAACGAAGCGCCGGTGACCGCAGCACCGAAAGGAAACATGGTTTCATGAAGAAGGTCCTTATCGTCGAAGACCATCCGGATATGCGTGAGCTCCTGATTTGGCAGATGGAGCTGATGGGGTTTTCGGCCATTCCGGCCAAGCACGGCAAGGAAGGTGTGGAGAAGGCGATCGAAGAAAAGCCCCATCTCATCCTGATGGATATTATGCTTCCGGGAATGGACGGTTGGGAGGCGACTCGCGTTCTCCGCTCCAATCCCGAGACGCGGGACATCCCGATTTTGGCTGCCACCGCCCTGTTCAGGGAATCGGATCTCCGGACCTGTCTCGAAGTGGGGTGCAACGATTACCTCGTCAAGCCATTCAGCTTTCAAGAACTGCAGGGAAAAGTTAAGGAATACATCTCTCCAAACGCAAGTAGTCACTAATTGCTGAAACAGATTCCCCCTTTTCCGCTGTTTCCCCCTTAGAGTAACCGGCAGGGGTTGCTCTGTGTCACAAAGGGAAAAGGCCAATTCGATTATCCAGCATCTGCGCGAGCAGGGCTACCAAGCCTACCTGGCTGGCGGCTGTGTGCGGGATTTCCTCCTGGGGAAGGAACCGCAAGATTACGACATCGCCACCGATGCCAGGCCGGAAGCGATAGAAAAGATTTTTCCACAGACGGTTGCGGTAGGGACGCAGTTCGGCGTGACGCTGGTCATTGTCGAGAGCGAGGGTTTTGAGGTGGCAACCTTTCGCGATGACGGGCCTTACCTCGACGGCCGCCGACCGAGCCAAGTCCGTTTTGCCAGCATGGAGGAGGATATCCGGCGGCGTGACTTCACGATCAATGGCATGATGTACGACCCGGTGGCCGATCGGGTCGTCGATCTGGTGGGCGGCAGGACGGACCTGAGCCGGCGTTCGATCCGTGCCATAGGTAATCCGCAGGAGAGGTTTGAGGAGGACCGTCTGCGAATGGTCCGGGCGGTCAGGTTCGCCGCCAGCCTTGGTTTCACTATCGAGGGGCGGACATTCAGGGCCATTCAGACACAGGCGCCGACGATCACGCGAATCTCCTGGGAGCGCATCGGCGAGGAGATCACCAGAATCTTGACCGAGGGAGGGGCTCGAAGGGGGTTCGAGCTTCTCGATGCAAGCGGGCTGCTCAAAATCTTGCTGCCGGAAATCGAGGCCACGAAAGGCGTGGAGCAGAGCCCGGATTTTCACCCCGAGGGGGATGTCTTTACCCATACGATGTTGACGCTCGGCCGCCTTGGGCGCCCCACGGAGACGCTGGCCTACGGTTGCCTTCTGCACGACGTGGCCAAGCCCGTCTGCATACAGAAAGAGGACGACCGGGTAACTTTTTATGGCCATCCCGAGAAGGGAGCGGAGATGGCGGTGGAGATTCTGAAGCGCCTGAAACGGAGCCGCGCGGTCTGGGAGAGGGTGGCCTATTTGGTCCGAAGCCATCTGCGCCACACGCAGGCCCCTCGCATGCGCCTCAGCACGCTCAAGCGATTTCTGGGCGAGGAAGGGATTGAAGAGCTTTTAGACCTCGTGCGCATCGATGGGCTCTCCGCCAACGGTAATCTCCAGCACTACTATTTTTGCAAGCGAAAACTGGCCGAGCTCAAAGAGGAAGAGATCCATCCTGAGCCCCTGCTTCGTGGCAGAGATCTCATCGCGATGGGATTTTCTCCCGGCCCGGTATTCCAGAAGATCCTGCGGGAGGTGGAAGAGGCCCAGCTTGAAGGAGAAATCGGGAGCCGTGACGAGGCGTTGGCGTGGGTAGGCGAGCGGTATAAACGAAGCCCCTAGTCCCTTTACTTTGAGGTGCCCGTATACTAGAGACATCCTATGAAAAAGTCGCCAGCTCTGAAAGTCGTCGGCAGCTCATTGCTCCGCGTTGACGGAGAGGAAAAGGTCACCGGGCGGGCCGTTTATACCAGTGATATCCAGGTTCCGGGAATGGCTTTTGGAAAAATCCTGCGCAGCCCTTATGCCCACGCGCGGCTGCTGAAGGTCGACGCCCAAAAGGCAGCCAGACTTCCCGGCGTGATCACGGTCCTGAGTCGCGACGATATCGTCAGGTACGAGCTCTTTGGCGCCGCCTACAAAGACCAGCCCATTGTCGCGATCGATAAGGTGCGCTACGTGGGAGATCCGGTGGCGGCGGTTGTGGGCGTGGATGAGGCAACTGCGGACGAGGCGGTGGCTCTCATCGAGGCGGAGTATGGGGAATTGCCCGCGGTGACTTCCATTGACGAGGCGCTCGCGCCCGGCGCGCCCTTGGTCCATGAGGCTGGGGCCGGAGGCGGGGAACTCATGGGGTATCATTATCAAGCTCCGAAGGAGTTTCAGGGAACCAATCTCTGCTATCGGTTCACTTACACCAGGGGCGACATCGAGGAAGGGTTCAAAAAATCGGCGTACATTTTCGAGGATACCTTTCATTTCTCCAGGGTGCACCACTATTCTATGGAGCCCCACGCTACCGTGGCGCAGGTGAGCGGAGATATGATCACGCTTTGGGCCTCCTCTCAGGACCCCTTCACCCTGAGGGAACACATCGCCGCGGTTTTCCATGTGCCGTTGAACAAGGTCCGGGTGATCGTTCCCTATGTCGGCGGAGGTTATGGCGGCAAGCTTTCGGTCAAGACCGAGCCACTGGTGGTAGCTCTCTCGTGGAAGGCTAAGCGGCCGGTCAAAATCGTCCATTCCGTTGAGGAGAGCTTTAAGACTGTCAGCCGGCATCCGGCTCGATATCGCGTCAAAACGGGAGTCGGTCGAGATGGTCGCCTGATCGCGAGACAGTGCGAGATTTTCATGGACACCGGAGCGTATGCGGATGCAGGACCGCGCGTCACGCAAAAGGCCGGTTATCGGGCGGTGGGCCCTTACCGGATCCCCCACGTCAAGACCGATGCTTACACGGTCTACTCCAACACGGTTCCCGCCGGCGCCTTCCGGGGCTTCGGTACGCTTCAGGTCACCTGGGCCTATGAGTCGCAGATGGACATCATCGCGCACAAATTGGGCATCGATCCCCTCGAGCTTCGGCTCAAGAATTTGCTGCGCAAAGGGGAGCTCTACACCCCGGGGGACACGCCCGTCGATTGTGATCTGAAAGAAGGGTTGCTTCGAGCGGCAAAGGAAGTCGGTTGGAAGCGGAAAAAGAGCAAGCCCAATACAGGGAAGGGCATCAGTTGCTGCATGAAAGACGGCGGTGGGACCTACAAGGTCGCCTCTGCGGCGGTCAAGATGACCCCGGACGGCAGCATTTTCCTTCTGACCGGAACGGTGGAAATCGGTCAGGGCGCTCGAACTGCCTTGAGCCAGGTGGTAGCCGAGGAGTTGGGCGTGCCTTTGGAGCGCGTCATTGTGGCCGAGCTCGACACCGACGCGACTCCCTTCGATGCGGCCACCAATGCCAGCAGTTCGATGGTGGTGATGGGGCTCTGCACGCAACGGGCGGCGCAAGACCTCAGACGACAACTGCTGCGCGCCGCTTCCAAACCTCTGAAGGAAAAGGTCGAGCGCTTATCGCTTGAAAATGGCAGAGTCTGCAACGCGAGGGGCCGGAGCGTTTCCTATGAAGAGGTCCTGACCAAACATTTTGGCGCTAAGGCGGGAGAGATCATTGGCAGGGGCTTTTACCAGGACAAAAAGAGCGCGAAGGCCGTGCTTGGCTCCCCGACCACCTTTTGGGAGACGAGCTGGGGAGGTTGTGAGGTAGAGGTAGATCCAGATAGCGGCCAGCTCAAAATTCTAAAGTATGTCTCAATTTCGGACGTTGGCAAGGCCATTCATCCGCTTCAATGCGTCGGCCAGGACGAAGGGGGAGTCCTGTTCGGAATCGGACATACGCTGATGGAAGAGATGGTCTACAAGGACGGCCAGCTCCTCAATCCCAATCTGGTCGACTACCGGCTGCCCCGGTTTAGCGATCTGCCGGAAGAATTTGAGACGATCCTGTTCGAGAATCAGAATGGCCCGGGGCCCTACGGATCCAAGGGATTGGGCGAAGGCTCACTCCTACCGGTAGCCTCCGCGGTAGCCAACGCCGTCTATGACGCAGTTGGGGTGAGGATTTACGATTTGCCACTGACCCCCGAGAAGGTTTGGCGCGCCATTAAGAAAGGGCCGGTGCAGAAGGCTGACAGAGCTATGACTTGAATATAGCGAAGCGATTCAACGTTGGAAACATTCAAAACGTTCAAGCCGTTCAAATTACTTCCATTGCAGCCAGCCGAAGAGGGCTCCCTCGGGGAAGGGGATGTGAAGGCTATAATCGAAAAGGCCGTAAAAACAGGCCCAGGTGATAAGGGTCAGAGTGACGGTGATCAACCACTTCTCCCCGGAAACTTTCAGATACAGAAGGGTAATCACGGGCACCGCAAGAGAGAACCCCAAAAGCCATATCCCCGCCAGAAACCCTAGGATCCAACCGAGAATGGCGGCGGTCCGTCGAATTACGACGCTCTGGGGCAGATCCAGCTCCGGTCCGCCTTCCATCCCGCTGAGCCGCACCTTACCCAATAACTCTAAAACCAGTTGAATAATCGTGAATGCCAGGACCGGATAGCCAATCGCCCATGGGAATAGTCCGGCGCGAAAACCGAACGCCTTGCTTTGCCAGAGCCCCAAGGCGAGAGCGGCGACAAGGATGAAGGTAAAAAGAATATCCCAGAATCTTATTGCTCCTCTCTCTTCCTGACTGGCCGGAGGAGCCGCCCCTGCTGCCATAGCGCTGATGGCCGATACCGGACCCTCGGACTGTTTCCTGCTCCAGCGCTCTTTAAGCACCGGATAGAAAATACCGAAGAGGGTTATCGCAAAGAGAATAAGAACCCCAGGACGCCAGAGCCAGGCGAGGCCGTAGTTGTCCGTAGAGAGGAAAAGCCTGTTTTCCATCAATGGCCCCAGGACGAGGCCCAAGAGCAGGGGAGGCCTCTGCCAATCCAGTTTCACCATGATCCATCCCAAAAGCCCGAATATTAGAGTAACGATAAGGTCTTCAAAGGCATTTTTTTCCGCGAAGGCGCCGAGGTAAGTCAGCAGAAGAATAAAAGGCATGATCAAACTGGCTCTAACTAAGGTTAACTTGGCCAGCTGGTTGAGAAAGAGCAGACAGATGCCAACCGTGATGATGTTGGAAATAATGATAATCCAGACAAATGAAAATGTGAGATCCAGTTTTCCCTTTGGCGGCGCCAGCAGCATGTCAGGTCCCGGGACAATCCCCTGAATAATGAAGGCGCCGAGTAGAATGGCCATGACGACGCTTCCTGGCACGCCGAAGGCAATCGTGGGGATCATGGAGCCTCCGAGGCCGGAGTTGTTGGCCGCTCCCGGTCCCAAGACCCCTTCGACGGCGCCCTTGCCGAAGCGTTCTTTGTTCGGCGAGCTCTGCACCGCGTGAGCATAGGCAAGCCATTGACTGACAGCGCCGCCCATTCCCGGAATAACCCCGACGTAAGCGCCGATCGCGCTGCAACGCATCACCAGCCACCAGTGAACGAAAGTATCTTTGATCCCTTGCCAGACCCCGCCTAACTTGCCGACCTTTTCATGGGCGATGCTCCCGCCAATTATTGCGAGGTCGACGATTTCCGGGATGGCGAAAAGGCCCAGGGTGACGGGCACAAGGCCGATTCCATCCCACAGAAAGAGCTGACCAAAGGTAAAGCGCTGGATTCCCGAGATGGGATCGAGCCCTATGGTCGCCAGAGAAAAGCCGACACCCGCCGAGATGATCCCCTTCAAAATGTTTCCCCCGCTCAGAGAGGCTACGAAAGTGACGCCCAATAAAGCGATCATGAAAAACTCAGGCGATCCAAAGGTCAGAACCAGGGGACGGACAATCGGGATCGCAATCACGATGCACAGGGCGCCGAAGATAGCGCCTACCAAAGAGCTCATCAGCGCGGCTCCCAACGCGCGGCCGGCCTCGCCCTTTTTTGCCATCGGATGTCCGTCAACAATCGTCGCGGCGGTTATAGCCTCACCCGGGACGCCAAAAAGGATAGAGGTGATATCTCCGGTGGTAGCGGTGACCGCGGACATGCCCAAAAGGAAGGCAAAGGCCTCAACAGGGGTCATCTTAAAGATGAAAGGGAGCATCAAGGCAAGGGCCGTTGGTCCCCCGAGACCAGGCAGGATTCCCACCCAGAACCCGACGGCAATGCCGATCATCATAAGGGTGAACGTTGAAAAGGTGAAAACTTGGAAGAACCCCGAAACGAACGCTTGGACTATATCTAACATAGGATTAGCCTCTCTGAGAATTTCTCCGTTTAAAAGCTCGATTCACTATTGCAGGATTTTCTTAAGCTTGGCAACGAAGGTCGCATCCGACTTCAATAGGCCGTGAACCATTCGTTCGAACTCTGCGCCGCTGACTGCTTAGTTGCCATTCCGGCCCGCTGTCATTTACCGGCAAGGATCTCTTTCAGTTTGGTTACCAGCGCAGGCTCCAGCTTTAAAAACCTGGTGACGATTTTTTCTAGCTCCTCCCCGGTCATGGGGTCTATAGCCAGCTTAGATTTCTCCGCATCGGCAAGAAACTCCGGGTCCTTCATGGTATTCATGAATGCCCTGCGGAGAGTTTGCAGCCGGTCGGCGGGCGAAGCAGGAGGAAGAGCATAGGTAAAAATGATCGCGCTGGGGTCGCTCGTTAGAACCAGCTCCCGCGCCTCTCTCGTCTTTGCAAGGTTGGCGGTTAAGGTAACATTAGGGAGTTCCGGATGCGGTTGAGTCCGATTCTGCAGCATGACAACCGCCTCACCCGTCTGGATTGCCTTCCTCCATGTCGTTCTCATCGAGCCCCACGTCCAGCAGGCTCCGGCGACCTCGCCACTCTCCGCGGCTAAGCGAATTTGCGACACGTGCCTTTGTAGCCTGAAACGAGCTGGATCGGAAGGCCGAGAGCCGCTTTGAGGACCCTC
>MGSI01000139.1 GCA_001798455.1 Deltaproteobacteria bacterium RIFCSPLOWO2_02_FULL_57_26
CCATGCCCACGATTACCAACACTAACGGGATGGCAATCACTAAAAGAGGATTCATAATGCTCTCCTTATTCAGGCTCTTGAAAGCCCTTGGATTTAGGAAGAGGGAGGGGGTCAGGATCTGGGATCAATACATCCGCGGAAAAACCAGAGCCGAAGTCCTTGCCACCGTTGATGTTTGTGGCCTGGCCTTCTTCCTCTTACGCGCTATAAGACGAAGGAATGATCTGTCTAAACCGTACTCTATAAGATCGCAGGCATCCTGGCAAGGCGTATTTTGTGGAGTAGATATCAATAGTCCGCGTTAGGTTTTGCCTTGAGCCCGCTCTCGACCCTTCCACGATCGGACCTTCCAGAATTTTTCCGGAAAGTCGGAGACGATGCCGTCCACCCCGAGCGAGAGATATCGCTCCATCTCCACCACCTCATTCAGCGTCCAGACAAAGCGCTTGAACCCGAGTTGGACGGCCCGCTCCAGGAACTGCGGAGTCGCCAGCTCCTTCTGAACGTGAACGGAGTGAGCGGAGATCTCTGTGGCCAACTGGAACGGACTCTCCTTGATCCCGGCGCCATAGAGGACACCGATCCGCGCCTCGGGCGCCAGCTCCCTGAGTTGACGCAGCACCCGATAGTCAAAAGAAGAGAGGATGCTGCGGTCCAAATAGTCGTAGTGACTCAAAATGAAAAGGACCTTGAGCTCAATCCCGAGGGGGCCGTGCGGCACGGTCTTAATATCCAGATTGAGCTCCACCTGCCCGGCCACGCTCTGCATGACCTCTTCCAGGGTAAGGATCCTCTGGCCCCTGAAAGACCGTTTGAACCACGCGCCCATGTCGAGCTTTTTCAACTGCTTTAGCGTCTTGCTCCGGACCAGGCCGCTGACCTTGGCGGTCCGATCGAGATGTTCGTCATGGATCACCACGACATGTCCATCCTTGCAAAGCTGGCAATCGAGCTCGATCATGTCCACCCCGGCCTCGATCGCCTTTTCGAAAGCGATGCGGGTATTTTCCGGGTAGGAACCTGAAGCGCCTCGATGGGCAATTCTTAGGAAATGGGCCATCGTCGCTCAATAGATCACGGTCGCGTCAACCACTTTCTTCGCCTTTGACCAAATGAATGAAAAACTCTTTATTCCCTTTCGGTCCTAGAAGGGGCGACTCGATCACCCCGGCCACTTTGAATCCTAGCCCCCGCGCCGCTTCCTGGATCTCGCCAATCACCCGCAGATGCTCCTCCGCGCGGCGCACCACTCCTCCCTTGCCCACCTTTCCCTTTCCCACTTCGAACTGTGGCTTGATGAGAGCGACGATTTCGCCCTTCGGCGCTAAGAGCAGTTTAACTCGAGGGAGAACAAGTCGCAGAGAGATGAAAGAGACGTCGATGGTGGCGAGCTCGGGCGTTTCCGCCAGCTCGCCAGGCTCGAGATAACGGATATTTCTCCGTTCCAGGACAACCACGCGCCGGTCTCCTCTGAGTTTCCAGGCAAGCTGGCCATAGCCCACATCCACCGCGTAGACCCGGCGAGCCCCGTGGGCAAGGAGGCATTCCGTGAAGCCTCCAGTCGAGGCCCCCACGTCCAGAGCAATCCGATCTCGGACATCGACTTGGAACTCCTTCAGGGCACCCTCCAACTTGGCGCCCCCGCGACTCACATAAGGGACGGGCTTCGTCTTCAGGCGGATTTGAGCTTCCCGATCGATGAGGCTTCCGACCTTGGCTACTGGCCGGTCGTTGACGAGCACTTCTCCCGCCAGGATCCGCCTGCACCCCTGTTCCCGGGTAGCCGCCAGCCCTCGCTCGACCAACAGCTTATCTAGGCGCTCCCTCTTTCCCATCCCTCCTTTTTCTTCTTCTTCTCTTCCCGCACCATCTGCAGAGCCGCCTGGATGATGGCGTCTTTGTCGATGGCGCACAGCTTTCTCAACTCCTCTTGTGAACCGTGAGGAATGAAGCGATCCGGCACCCCCAGGCGCTTGATCCTCACCTGTGCGATTCCTTCTTCGGCCAGCATCTCCAAAACCGCGCTGCCGAACCCGCCATCCAGCACATGGTCCTCCACCGTGATGAGGCATGGAACCCGGGACAGAAGCCCGGTGATCAGCTCGCGGTCCAGCGGCTTGACAAAGCGCGCATTCACGACGGCGGCATCAATACCCAATTGGGCCAGATCCTGCGCCGCTCGCAAGGCGGGAATCACCGTTTGCCCGATCCCGAGGATTATGAGGTCCTTACCGGGGCGCAGCAGCTCGGCTTTACCGACCTCGAGGGTATGGATCTCATCGTCCAGCTCGACGCCCCAGCCCTCGCCCCGCGGGTAGCGGAAGGCGATCGGACCGCTGTGCTCGATCGCCGTCTTGACCATATGCCGCAGCTCGTTTTCGTCCTTTGGCGCCATCACCACCATATTTGGAATGGAGCGCAAGTACGAGAAATCGAAAACCCCGTGGTGCGTGGGACCGTCGGCCCCCACTAATCCGCCACGGTCAAGCGCGAAGACCACATGCAAATTCTGAATGCAAACATCGTGGAGAATCTCGTCATAGGCGCGCTGCAAAAACGTGGAATAGATGGCGACCACCGGAATCCACCCTTCGGTGGCCAGGCCTGCGGCAAACGTCACCGCATGCTGCTCGGCGATGCCGACGTCGTACGAACGGCCTGGAATTTCCTTCGATAACTTATCGATGCCGGTCCCGCTCCCCATGGCCGCGGTAATCCCGATGACCCTTAGGTTGTCTTTGGCTATCCGGATTAATGTGCGGGCAAAAACATCCGTATAGGTCGGGATGGGGCCTTTTTCTTTCTTTGGCTTTCCCGTCAGGACATGGAACGGCGCGACGCTGTGGTACTTGACCGGATCTTCCTCGGCCCATTCGTAGCCCTTCCCTTTCCTCGTCAGGACATGGACCAGCGTCGGCCGTTCGATATTTTTCGCGTTCTGCAGCGTGTGGATGAGCTTCTCCAGGTTATGACCATCCACCGGACCCACATACTGAAAGCCGAGACCTTCAAAGAGCAGCCCCGGAGTCACGAAACCGATGAAAGATTCTTTGATCCTGCGCCCGAGATGGTAGAGCCCCTCACCGACACGGGGCAGCGACCGCAGGAAGTCTCGCACCCCCTTCTGCAACTTGACCGCCAGACCTGTAGTCAACTGCTCACTCAAAAAGGAAGAGAGGGCGCCAACCCGGGGATCGATGAAGTGTTCATTGTCATTGAGGACAACGATCAGATCCTTGTCTAGATGGCCGGTCTGGTTTAGCCCCTCAAAGGTGAGCCCAGCGCTCAGGCAGCCGTCGCTGATGACCGCCACGACTTTGTGCTTCGCCCCCTGGAGGTTCTTGGCCACCACCATGCCGAGCGCCGCCGAAACCGAAGTCCCCGCATGCCCGGCGCCAAACACGTCGTATTCGCTCTCCTCGCGGCTCAAAAAACCGCTGAGACCGCCCAGTTGTCGAATGGTGGAGAGCTTGATGCGCCGGCCACAGATCAGCTTATGGGCATAGGCCTGGTGGCCGGTGTCCCAAACGATCCGATCGTGGGGCGTGTCGAAGGCGTAATGGAGGGCGAGGGTCAACTCCACCGCGCCGAGTGTCGAGGCCAGATGTCCCCCCGCCTCGGAAACGACGGAGATGACTTCCTCGCGCACCTCCTGCGCCAGAGTAGAGAGCTGCTCAAGCTTCAGCTTGCGAATATCCGCCGGACCATCGATGCCATCAAGAAGCCTTGCCATCTCAGTATTCCCTCAAGCAGCTTGATTTCTGCTCCGTGTCACTGAACCCGTTGGGTCACGTAATAAGCAATGCCCCTCAGCGGGTCTGCGTCTTTACCGAAAACTTGAAGCTCCTTCAAGCAATGGTGTAATAGCTCCTGCGCCCGCCCCTTGGCCGCGGCCAGCCCCACCACGGAGGGATAGGTGGCCTTTCCTTTCTCCCTGTCTTTTGCCTCCGTTTGGCCCGTCGTCGTAGGAAGACCCACGGCATCCAAAATGTCGTCCGTCACTTGGAAGGCCAGGCCCAAAAACTCCGCATACCGGCTGATCCGGCGCAATTCCTTCGGCAACGCCCCTCCAATCCGGGCTCCAACGCGGGCCGCGGTATGGATCAAGGCACCGGTTTTTCGCACATGAATATAGTCCACGGTGGCGATATCCACCTCTCTACCCTCCGCCTCCAGATCCACGACCTGCCCCCCCACCATGCCAACGATGCCTGCGGCGCGCGCGATCTCGTGAACGAGCTGGAGGATGAGCGCCGGCCCTAATAGGCGCGCGACCTGAGGACCCGTCATCAAGTGAAAGGCCTCGGTCAGAAGCGCATCCCCGGCCAGCAACGCGATACCCTCGCCGAAAACCTTGTGCGTCGCCGGTTCTCCCCGACGCAGGTCATCGTCGTCCAGAGCGGGAAGATCATCATGAATGATAGAGTAGGTATGGATCAGCTCGAGGGCACAGGCAAACGGTAGCAGCGACTTGTGCTTTCCCCCGAAGAGCTCGCCGCAGGCCACCGTGAGAATAGGCCGAAACCTTTTACCGCCCGGGAAAAGCCCGTATTGCATGGCCCGATAAAGCGTCTGGGGTTGGTGTTTGCATTCTTTCAGGTACCTTTCCAAAGCATGGTCGATCAGGTTCTTCCTCTCTTTCAGGTATTCTCGAATATCGATGACAGTCGCATCCCTTGGCACCTCCAGACCCCTTTTTTCCCGGATAGCCGTATGGATCGATGTATGTTTTTCCATAAATAGCCTAGCCTTGGACTGCAATGTAGCACCAACCGGCCTTCGGCTTCAAATTCTGGCGGCGAGGCCTCTCTAATCTCCCCCGTGCGCGATCCCGTAAAAGGACATGCTGGGTTTCCGGGATACGATAAGGACATTACTTCGTGAGCCAGCGCATTTTGAGGAGATGTTGGACCGAGCGGAACTCAGGGTCGTTGGTCAAGACCGTGGCGTTAAGCTGCTGGGCGGTGGCAATGCAGAATGCGTCAGCATAGGAGACAGCATGCTCGCTCTTAATTTCCGCCGCTGCTTTGACGAGCGGCTGGTCCACCGGAAAGAGATCAATGGGAAGCTGCTCAAGAAGACGAAGGGCTTCTGTGGCTTTGGCTGCGCCTACCCGGCGCTTGATGATGTAGAAAAACTCACCCCAATTGATCCAGTTCAAAATACACCGGGTATGGGCCTTTTCCTGCTCATAGAGAGCGGACTGCACGACCTCCCAGCCGGATTCCCGGTGAAAAAGGCTGACCAGGGCGAAGCTATCGAGGACGAGCTTTTCGCTCACGACGGGCCTCATCACGATGGTCGAGCAGGAGATCTTTGGTCAAGGAGAATTTTCCCTTGAGAAAGCCCGTGGCTGTGGCGATCGGATCTGGAGGGACTGGCGTGAGCACCAGACGCCCTTCTTCCTCAGCCAGGTGGACTTTGCTTCCGGGTTTCAGCCCGAGTTTCCGCCGCAGTTGCCTGGGAACCAGAATTTGACCCTTTTGAGACATTTGGGCTACGGACATAATTTTCTCCTCCGGCTTAAAATATGTCTAACAAATCCAGAAAAGGTATGCAAGCCAGAGGATTGATAATTTTTCTCTCCAGCACTTTCGCTTTCATCTGGAGCCGGGAGGTCATTCGTCGCACACCGTTCCCACGAACAGCTTCCCTCGTCATTGTTCCCCCAGGCTAGTAGGTGATAAAAGAAACCGGGTGAATGAACTCTAGGATGGTGCGCTACCTATGCAGAGCGTCGAAGTTTTGGTGATCCCGCAGGTCTCGGATGGGGCGCTGGCCCGAATTGCGAACGTCAGCCCCCGGGTCAAGGTCGTCGACGCCAGGGGATGGTTTGACGCCGAGATTCGAGCCACGTGGCCCCAGTGGACCGTGGATCGCTATCTGGGCGCCCGGAAGTATCCCGCGAGCACTCTGGAAGAGCGCAACCGCGCGCTCGCCACCGCCGAGGTCGTGCTTCTGGGCTGGCCGCCGCTGAAGGATCTAAGAGGGCGTGCGGCTCGGTTGAAATGGGTCCACGAGCTTCCCGCCGGAGCGAGCAATTTCTTTGACACCGATCTGTGGGGCTCGGATGTTTTGGTGACCACCTCTCGCGGGTTAACGAATAGGCGGCCCATGGCCGAGTACGTGCTGGCGAGCTTCCTCCACTTCTCCCGCGGCCTTAACTTCAGCTACCGGGACCAGAGGCGGCACCTTTTCGATCATCAAACCTACAATCCCGTGCTGCTCCGGGACAAGACGGTTTGCGTCGTCGGCGCGGGGGGCATCGGCCAGGAGGTGGCGAAACTCTGTGCGGCAGCGGGGATGCGCGTGGTCGGCACGCGCCGACGCGTCGTCCCCGCGGCCGCGCTCCCGCCAGGCTTTGCGCGCCTGGAAGCGGCTCACGCTCTCCTTAACCTGCTCCGCAAAAGCGAGTTCGTGGCCGTTTGTTGCCCGTGGACGAAGGAGACGACGAAGCTGATCGGCCGAGAGGCCTTTGCGGCGATGAGACCGGGAACGGTCCTGGTCAACATCGCCCGCGGCGAGATCGTCGACGAAGAGGCTCTGCTCGACGCCCTGGCTGAAGGGAAACTTCGCGGCGTCGCCCTGGACGTCTACGTCGGTGAATTCGAGCGCCCGCCCGATGCCTGCCTGTGGGACGATGAGCGCGTAATCATCACGCCCCATGTTTCCGCGGGAACGGACGCCTCCGAGCACCGCGGCATGGAGTTATTTTGCGAGAACCTGGGCCGCTATCTGGAAGGCCGCCCGTTGGAAAATGTCATAGACTGGGAGCGCGGGTATTAATTTTAAGCGGGTCGGGGCGTCAAGGCTTAAAGACCTGGTTATCAAAGCCGTAGAGAACCGCCGGGTTATCGACCAGGATCTTCCTGCGCGTCCCTTCATCCGGCGAAAAATCAAGCAATAGATCAAGGAGATCACCGTCATTGGGCGTCCTTCCCGGCAAGAAAATATTGGAATGCGGCCAGTCGGTCCCCCAGATAACGCGATCCGGCGCGACATCGATCAAGCAACGCGCAAAGGGCACCACCTCTTGGTAAGGAAGCCCGCTACCGGAGTAGAGATCAAGATTACAGATTTTGTCGATACCGCTGAGTTTGACCCAGAACCTGTCGCTTTTCATAAGATCAAGAAGCAGTTGAAAGGCCGGTTGTTCCAAACCCTCCGCTGGTTTTATGCGCGCAAGATGGTCGAATACGACGGGTACCGGCAGGGCGCGCATTCGCCTTTCCTGCTCCAATAAATTCCTGGGATCTATATGCAGGTCGACAGACCAGCCCAGCTCCGCAACTCGTTCCACGACACGGTCAAAGACATCGAGCGCAATATTGCCTGCCGGTCGGTTCAGCAGATTAAAACGGACCCCTCGGATGCCCCCCTCGTGTAACCTCCTCAACTCCTCCCTCGGTGTTTTGTCGTCCGTCCGGGCAACGCCCCGAAAACGCCCGGGCATCCTCGCTATGGCATCCAAAGTAACCGTATTGTCCAGCCCATGCACGCTGGGCTGCACCACGACGGCGCGCTCAACTCCAAGGACAGCCGCCATGTTGAGATAGTGTTCGAGGGGCGCAGCGGGCGGGGTATATTGCCGCGTTGGAGCGAAAGGGAATCTATCCGGGGGACCGAAAATGTGGAAATGGGTGTCGCACGAATTTGGCGGCGGGCGAAACCTGGGTTTGCTCGGATTCGGATCGGGGGGCATACAGTAACGCATGGGAAATTTCTACTCCGCCATGTGACCTCTTCCGCCCTTTGCGAGTTCCGAGTTAGGTGATCCTTAACGGCTACTTATCAGCTACTGAGGCACTGCGCGCAAACGCTGCATCAGGTCGGTGTTGGCCTTTTCCGCTTCTTCGACAACCCGCCTTTCTTCCAGGACCGTCAATTCATCGCCCCGGACCTACCCTGCCTCACTTGGAGGTCATTCTCAGCGAGGGCCTACCGATATGGATATGCGCCCCCGTCGCCGCGCCTGACACCCGGTTCCAAAAAGCTATAAACGGTATCCCATTCCCGCGCAGGTAGGCCATCAGGGCGCGGCCTTCCGGGCTGTCGGGGTGAACCGCCACGTCCATAGCGTCGCGATGGTCCAATCCCATTCGCTCATGGAGCGGCGTCTGGCCCAACGCGGTGATCGGCAGAAGGCGACCAAAGCTAGCGGAAAAAAATCTCACGATCGAGTTTGCATCGGCCAGGGACCAACGCCCCACAGCCTCATACCGGACGGAAGTTGTTGGCTGCCCGGAGGCCCCCGCCAGCGCGGGAGGTTGCCTCATGAGTTCCTCCTGCGCCTCAGCCTCGCGGATCGCGATCCCAGTCTCTTCAATCCGGGATCCTGTCCTCTCGACATTGGCCTTCGCGACGGCCAGCACGCGCTCTCTCTCCTCCAGCTCGACTCTGGCAATGTAGCCTCGCTGATAGAACTCTCTCCACTGCGCAACTTGCTCGGTGAGCTTTTGAACCTCGCGCTCATAGATGTTGAGCACCCTTTCGAGGCTTTCCCGGTACACCGTCATGGCCCCCATGAGATCGGCATCGAGTCTTGAGATTTCGGATCCACCCAAGTGATCACGATCCGGTTGTGAGATCCTGGCATCCGGTCGCGTTCCACCCTCCTGCGCTCCCGCCGCTACGCAGAGGATAAGAAAAAGCGCAAGCGTCGTTACCATCCTGTTCATCCTAAACACCACTCGCCGTGCCCTCCCGCTACCAGCTCCCTTCTTCGCAGCCGGCCCGGTCGAAAACCAGGTTACAGGCATGCAGACCACCGGTCAATACTTCCCGTTGTCTCCTGGTTTTTCGCGATCCAGGGAAGGTACGTGGAAAAAAGCGGAATCGAGACAACGATGCCTTGCCCTGCTCGGAGAAAATTAGTAACTTAGCTTTCCAATGGAGTCCAGTTGGCACGCAAGTACTTTCTAAAGGGCAGCGGCTTGGCTCCCCGCAGCGCCTCAGGCACCGACTATCGCCAGGAACTCAACGAGGCCCAGCATGAGGCGGTGATGGCGCACGAGGGGCCCGTCTTGGTCATCGCCGGGGCCGGCACCGGGAAGACTCGCACCCTGGTTTACCGGGTCGCCCGCTTGGTCGAGATGGGAGTCGATCCCCGCTCGGTCCTGCTTCTGACCTTCACGCGTCGGGCCGCGGAGGAGATGCTGCGCCGGGCAAGCCTGCTGATCGACAATCGCTGCGCCAAGGTATCCGGGGGAACCTTCCATTCCTTCGCCAACATCATCCTGCGCCAGTTCGGCAGGAAAATCGATCTCCAACCGGCGTTCACCATCATGGATCGATCCGACAGCGAAGACCTGATCCAGCTTTTACGCACGGAGCTGAGTCTGAATACCAAAGAGAAACGCTTTCCGCGCAAGCAGACCGCAGCCGAGATTTACAGCATGGCCCTGAACAAGCAATGGACCATTCCGAACCTGGTCGAGCGGGACTATCCCCACCTGTGCGATGCGCTCGAGGATCTCCTGCGGCTTTACGAGCGCTACGTGGACTACAAGCGCGGGAAATCCCTGCTCGACTATGACGATCTCTTGATCAAGCTCCGCGATCTCCTGGCCGGCCACGAGGAGGTGCGCCGCCGCCTCTCCGAAACCTACCGGTTCATCATGGTCGATGAGTATCAGGATACCAATCAGCTCCAGGCCGACATCATCCGCCTTCTGGCAGCGACGCACGATAACGTGATGGTGGTCGGGGATGATGCCCAGAGCATCTATTCCTTCCGTGGGGCCAACTTTCGCAACATCATGGACTTCGCCAAAGTATTTCCCGGGGCGCGCCTCATCTCTCTCGAAGAGAACTATCGCAGCACGCAGCCGATTCTGAGCCTGACCAACGAGATCATTCGGCGGGCGCGCGAGCGGTATGAAAAAAACCTCTATACGCGCAAAGGGGATGGCGAGGTCCCCATGTTGGTCCGTGCGGAGAGCGAGCAGACGCAATCCCGCTTTGTATGTCAGAAGATCCTGGAGCTCAGAGAAGAAGGAGTGCCGCTGTGGGATATCGCGGTCCTGTTCCGCTCCAGCTTTCATTCGTTCGATCTCGAGATCGAGCTGGCAAGGCACAACATCCCCTTCGTAAAAAGAGGCGGCTTCCAATTCATGGAGACCGCCCACGTCAAGGACCTCCTCGCCCACCTGAGGATCCTTTCCAACCCGCAGGATGCCGTCTCGTGGGGGCGGGTGCTCCTGCTCCTGGAGGGAGTGGGATCTCAGCTCAGCCAAAAGATTATCCACTGGGTCCTGCCCGGGCCCCATCCCGCAGAGAGGCTCAGGTCATTTGAAGCCAAGGGCAAGGTCGCGCACGGTCTTAGAACTCTGGCGCAGATCCTGCAAACCTGTGCGGAAGGGCAGCGGCCGGCGGAGCAGAGCCAGTACCTGATGCAGTACTACATCCCGATCCTCAAGCAAAAATATCCGGATGACTATCCCAAGCGGCTGAGGGATCTGGAGCATTTCCAGGGCATGACCGAGCGCTATCGGAACCTGGAGCGGCTGCTCAGCGACATGGCTCTGGAGCCCCCGACCGACAGCGTCGACGGCGTCCTGGCCGTGGACCCGGACGAGGGACCGTTGGTGCTTTCCACGATCCATTCGGCCAAAGGACTCGAGTGGCATTCGGTCTTCATCATCTGGGCTCTCGAAGGGAGATTTCCTTCCTATTACAATATCAACACCGAGGAGGAGCTGGAGGAGGAAAGGCGGCTGCTTTACGTCGCGGCCACGCGGGCCAAGGAGAACCTTTTTATCACCTATCCGATCAAGATCTTTGACCGTGGCCTGCGCGCCGTCCTTTCGAGACCATCTCAATTCATCGACGGCATCCCTGAGGAGCTTTTGGAGCCGGTGACCCTGGTGGAAGAAGAAGAGAATCGAGGCTGGGAGGAATAGATATGATTCGTTTTTTGCTCAACGTCGTAGTATTCGTCAGCGGGGCGGTCCTGATGGGCCTGGAGATCGTCGGGAGCCGGGTGCTGGCGCCCTATTTCGGCAACTCCATCTTTGTCTGGGGCAGCCTGATCTCTGTGGTCCTGGCGGCCTTGAGCTTCGGCTATTACTGGGGCGGATGGCTCTCCGAGCGCAACCCCTCATTCGGAAGGCTCCTCGTGCTGCTGCTGGTTCCAGGCGCGTTGATCTTTTTCCTCCCCTTCATCTATCCGCAAGTCAATCTCTGGATCGCCGAGGTCGATTTCGGTTTCCGGCTCAACCCCCTCATGGCCAGCAGCATCTTCTTCCTCCTGCCCGGGATTTTTCTCGGAACCGTCTCTCCCTACGCCATCCGCCTCGCCGCTACAACCCTTTCCACGGTCGGGAGCACCGCCGGGACTCTGTACGCGCTATCGACCTGCGGCAGCATCTTCGGCACGCTGTTCACCGCTTTCTATCTGATCCCGGCCATCGGCGTCAGCAACATCATTCACTCGCTGGGGGTAACTCTCGTCTTCCTCTCGCTCATGCTCTGGCCGCTGGCGCGCATTCCGCTTGCGGAAACGGTGAAAGCGGTCGCCGCCGTCATTCTGCTCGCCGTGATCTCGGTGCCGTTTCCACAGACTCTGTGGGCGCGCGTGAAAACGCTCTTTGAGAAGGACTCCTTCTATCACCGCATCCGAGTCGAGGAGGATGACGAAGCCCGCTACCTTTATTTCGACCGGACCTTGCAAAGCGCCATGAATCTCAACGATCCCACCGCCTTGAGGTTGATTTACTCGCGCTATGCTTCGATCGGGCTGGCCTTCAGGCCGGATGCCAAAAAGGTCCTGATCGTCGGTCTGGGAGGAGGCTCCATCCCGAAGAAATACCAGAAGGAGTTCCCCGGCATGGAGATCGAGGTGGCCGAGATCGACCCTGAGGTCATTCAGGTGGCAAAAAAGTTCTTTCATTTGCAAGATGGAAAAAACCTTCGCGTCTACGCCCAGGACGGCAGGCTTTTCCTCACCCGCACGTCCCAGCGGTATGACTTGATCCTTCTCGACGCCTATTTCACCGACGCGATCCCGTTTCATTTGACGACCCGCGAGTTTTTCCGCACCGCCGAGCGCAAGCTCGCCCCTAACGGGATCGTCGTGATCAACGTCATCGGGGCCGTCACGGGTCCGGGAGGAAGGATCACGCGCTCGATCGCTAAGACCCTGCGTGAGGTTTTTCCCCAGGTCTATCTTTTTCCCGCGCGCCGCGCGGACTACGCAAGCCTGGATACAACCCAGAACGTCATCGTGATCGCCACCAAAGAAAGCCAGCGGCGCGACATCCGAGAGATAACCACCCGAGCCACCTCGTTGGGACGAGGCCTGTTTCCGGACCCGGTCAGGGATATCGCGGTCTCCCTGGTCGAGTCTCACATACCCGATCACGACGTTCCGGTGCTCACCGATGACTACGCCCCGACGGATAATCTGCTCCACCCTTAGCCTGCTCTTTCTATCCGCCTGCGCCCTCAGCACCCCTGAGACGACGCAGAGGGTCGTGCGGGTCAAGGTATTGGCGGATCCCAAGCTGAGGGAGGAAAATCCGCGCTGGGTCGAAGAGCTGCGTGACCTGGTGGAAGCGGCTTCAGACTATTTCGAGAGGGAGTTCGGCATCCGCCTTGTCACGCAGAGGGTCAGCCCCTGGCCGGAACGGGAAAGAATCGCTTCGACCGCCCTGCTCCTTGCACGCGTGAAACGGCAGGTTCCTTTAACCGACGAGAACGGAAGGTACGACCTCATCATCGCTTTCACCGGGGAGCTGGTGAATATTTATTCCGACGGCAAAGCCCGGGTCGACCGCATCGGAAACTGCCAGCAAGGCTTGGGCAATTACCTGGTGAGCTCGGTTTCAGGCCGATTCCGCTACCACGGGCCGAACACGGAGCCGAATATCGATGTGGTGGCGCTGGTTCACGAATTGGGACATATCTTCGGCGCGGAACACACCCGCGATATCAACTCGATCATGCATGAAAATTTCGACTACCGAACGGAGTTTGACAACAAGAGCCGGGAGGTGATTTTAAAAAATAAGTTCTGCCCGTTTGCAAAGTAGATTTTGAATTTTGAATTTTTAGTTTTTAATTAGGGTCCTTGAAGTTCAATTCAAAACTTAAAATTAAGAATTAAAAATTGAGTGTCTGATGTTACAAAACATTCGCGTCGTTCTGGTCGGACCTAAAGGGTCCGGCAATATCGGCTCGGTGGCCAGGGCGATGAAGAATATGGGGCTCAGGGATCTCGTCTTGGTCGGAGGCGGACGGACGCAAAGCTTTTGGGCCCGGGCCATGGCAGTGCATGCCGCAGAAATGCTGAAGGAAGTCCGTCGCTTCGCCACGCTACGCGAGGCGGTGGCCGAGTGCGCCTTGGTGATTGGCGCTACCTGCCGGGGAGGTCTCTACCGGAGCCACAGCCGCTCGCCCAGGGAGGTCGCGCCGGAGATCCTCGCCGCGGCTCGAACCGGGAAAGCCGCGCTCGTCTTCGGTCCCGAAGACCACGGCCTCAGCAATCGCGACCTCAATCACTGCCACCTGCTCATCACGATCCCCGCTCATCCGGAGTATCCCTCGCTGAACGTGGCGCAGGCCGTGATGGTCTGCATCTATGAGCTGTTCGTCGCTCAACTCGGCCAGCCGCCGCGCTCCGAGATCATACGTGCCCCCGCGGAGCGGGTCGAGCGGCTTTTCGACCGGATGCGGGCATCGCTGCTCAAGATCGGCTTTCTCGACTCGCAGAATCCCGACCATATTCTTCTCGCCTTGCGCCGCGTCCTCGGCCGGGCCGGCCTGGAGGAAAAAGACGTGCGCATCTTAATTGGTCTCTTCCGCCAGATCGAGTGGTATACCGAGGACGGATGGAGGGTGGTGCAGGAAAAAGAGAAAAAGGGGTTGAAAGTTCGCTAGTGCCGTTGCTCCTTATCCCGAAGGGCCTGCCTGTTTTTTTCTGTTGCCTTCCCTGTAAATTTGCCTTATTTTACGCGGAAATAACTTCGGCTGGGTCTCCCGATCCGGTCACATCTTTGATTCCACATCATTGTCCGGATTGGTTCATTGAGCCGCAGAGAGAGCCAGGGTATAATTGGACAAAAGTGACACCAAGAAAGCGATAGCCCTTGGCTGAAAAGGAATATCTCATTCATCTCGGGGGACGCGCACGAAAGCGGCATTATCACAAAACCGATCAAGGGCAAGTGGTCGGCTTTATGGTGCAGCTGGAAGTAGAGGCGGAAGAGGGAGTCTGGAAACCGGTGATTCGTTATGATTGCGCGCACAACTTCGCCCATCGTGACCGCTACAATCTGAAGGGCGATCTTGATAAGGAAGAGATACCGCTAAGTTACGCGGAATCACTGGACCTCGCAGACAAAGACATTAACGATAATTGGGATATTTACCAAGACCGCTTTCTACGAGGAGATTTTCCATGAATGTTTTTGAACAGAAGAATGCCGAGCTGGTTACTGAGTTTGACCGTTACGTCCGGGAGCACCCGGACTTCGCCGACCGGATTCCAGACAACGCGCTGGTGGCCATGCTGGTTGAAGGAGACGAGGAATTCAATCAGTGGAGTCAAGAAGGAGCAAAGCGGCAGGCTGAAAAAGGACAGCCGATCGTGTACGTAAAAATTAAAAGGATTCAGCCTATCCGCTCTCGCATCGAAGAAATAGAGATCAGCGCCTGAGGTTAACGGGTTATGGCACATCACAAGCGTAGGCGACCCAAAAACCGCCGGTCCGGCTGCCTTCTCTGCAAGCCTTGGAAGATGAACGGCTTTGCCAAAGGCAGGCTGGATGCCGAGCGGCTTTCCGATCATCGTCGCCGGGATTCGGCGGATCAAGACATAGAGCAGGCCCGACAAGAATCTTTTCATATGGGAATTACGGTATGACCCCGGTTTACCATTTTTCCCCGGAGCAACGACGCGCTCAGGAGCTCGTGGCCCAATTCAACGCCGACGAGCGTCTATGGCGGCGCCTGGAAAGCAAGCGCCGTCTCCGTCGGAGGCTCTATCCACGCATGTCCGCTAAGCTTCGAAAACAACTCGACCTGCTGGAGTTTGCAGCGGCGCGTCCGCCGCAAGACTGCGTAGGTCTATGTGACAAAAGGTGAAACCAAAGTTGAGTTGGAGCGCAGAATAGGCTCCCATGACGAACAGATCCAAGTGATCTTTGAAGCGATCCGCCAGCTTATGATGCCGCCGGAGCCCAAGAAACGAAACATCGGCTTTATCGTCAAAGAAAGGGCCGCAAAATACGGAAGGGCGGAAATCCGTCCGAGGAGTTAAGAAAGTCGATTAGCAGAGGAAAAAGTTGGATCGAGAAAGATTGTTTAGATTGTAGTGTCACCACCAAAATCCTATGGTAGACCCCAGCACCCCCTACAGAGAATTCATGTCCGAAAGTAATCCTCCCAAAGACCACATCTTTGCGGGACCATTCACGAATGGGTAAGTGTAAGCACTACGAGATCTGTGGGATAGAGGATCCAGGCGAGATTGACGACTACCTTTGTATACTCCATTGCCGCGATCCTAATAAGAGTCAGGCATCGTTTCGACAAGCATTTGAGAACCACCAACAAATCAAAGAACGAGCCAACAAGTTCGATTACATAGCCTTTCCCTATGAGGCAGATCTGTCAGGCAGGACCTTCGACGAGGGGGCTAGCTTTTCAAGAACGACATTCCTTAAAGGTGCCAATTTTTACGAAGCAAAATTTTTTAAGTACGCACGCTTCACATTGTGCACATTTGCTGAATATGCCAACTTTTCAGGAGCAAGCTTTGATGCACATGCATGGTTTACAAAGGCTACATTCGAGTCAGACGCTGATTTCACTCTCGCGGAGTTCTCAGGCCGGGTCGACTTCGGAGGCGCTAAGTTCAAGGGCAATGCCAATTTGAGCAGTGCAAGTTTTGCAAGAGCTAGCTTCCATAATACAGAGTTCCACGGCGGTGCCGATTTTAGTTCCGCCACATTCACGTCAAATGCTGTCTTTCGCCGTCTAACTTTCCCCAAGAGAGCTGTTTTCCAATATGTGAGGTTTAACGGTTACTTCATTTTCAATAGTGTGAGTTTTAGCGGAGATGCTGATTTTTCGGGAGCCATTTTTGCTAAAGAAGGCGCATTCTCCGACGCTGATTTCGAGCAGTTCGCTAACTTCGGCTCCGCCCGGTTTTTAGGGCCAGTGGAATTCAGTGGAACGAGCGAGAAGAGGATATTTTTAAAAGAAGCCAATTTCGAGAGAGTTGTGATCGTGAACGAGTCCTTGGTTTTTATTAGAGCTAAGCTAAGTAGATGTCGATTGCTTGGTTCTGATGTTAGGAGAGCTCGGTTTATAGGGGTTCGTTGGCCTCAGATTGGGAGTAGATACTGTGTCTACGACGAAAGTATCCCTCTTAATGAAGGAGAACGACGAGATTGGGAACAGCTAGAGGAGTTGTACAGGCAGTTAAAGCAAAACTATGAAGAGCGTCACGACTATGAGCGGGCTGGCCATTTTCATATTGGTGAAAAAGAAATGAGGCTTCGAAACCCGGATACAAGACTTGATCTCAGATTCCTGCTTGCGCTTTACAAGGTAATAAGTGGGTATGGCGAGAACTACTTTCGGCCCCTGATGTGGCTTTTCTTGGTTATGCTACTTACCGCTGCTACAGGCCTAGTTCACGGCCTTGAAATAGCCGCTGACAAACATGCAATCCGTCTGTCGGTTAACTCGCTAATTCATTGGGGATGGGCCATTGTGTATGCAGTACAGACAATATTTCACGTACCTGTCACAGAATTCACGCCGAAAGGTTTCGCTAGGGTGATACACACGTTCTCCAGCATCTTCGGACCAGTACTCCTTGGTCTCTTTGGTTTGGCGCTTCGTCAGCGACTCAAACGATAATAGTTAGAGTCAGATAACACTCGGGGCGGGCGAATCGGAATCGGTGTCACCCATTAGCAGGCAGGTCAAGAAGCACAGACGTTTCCCGTGAAAAGAATTTTCTT
>MGSI01000140.1 GCA_001798455.1 Deltaproteobacteria bacterium RIFCSPLOWO2_02_FULL_57_26
AAATGCAGCCGTTGTTCATCTGGACGATTTCCTGCTCGGAGGCGATCAGCAGGTGGTGGTCGATTCCGACTTCGCCGAATTCGTTGACGATCACCGCGACGCGGTGGCCATGCTCGGTGGTAAGGATACGGTTTAAAAGAGTGGTTTTCCCGGCGCCCAAAAAGCCGGTGAGAATGGTTACCGGTACTCGCTTGTTCCCTGCGTCGGTCATCGACCGTTTCCCCAACGAAATTTAGCTCAAGCGTAACAACGAGTCTCCGGGGAGTCAACACGGACTTTGCCGATCGTTCCGGGATCCTCGTTGAACGATAGTATAGTAGGCTGGTCAAGGGACAACTGGCCGATTTTTGTGCCCGGCGGATCAATTCTGGCACTCTTGTCAACGCGGACCTGGCCATTTTGATTTTATTTAACCTTCTGATTTCAGGGGGAAAAGTCAGTTTTTGAATGGCCCAGCTTACGTTGGCACAGTTCTCGCATTTGGAAAAAGCCCGGTCGTGGGCATGTGCGTTTAGGATGCGAACGATGGCGATGGAAGTTCCCGTAGAGATTGCCGGTTTCGAGGGAAGAGGCCTCAAGCTTCGAACCGCGAGTTTTTTCGCAGGCCCCAAACTCTTTATCGATGGCCAGGAGGTCAAAGGGAAAAGGAAGCGCTACGTGCTGGGAGACAACCGGGGGAATCAGGTTGAATTTTTATTTCGGTTCAATGGGTTGGATCCGGCGCCAAGGATCGATGTCGGAGGGCGCGTCCTCCGCGTGGCTCGACCTCTCCGATGGTATGAATACGCCTGGATCGCTCTGCCGGTCAGTATCGTTTTCGGCGGAGGCGTATTGGGCGTTCTCTGCGGCCTACCGGCTATCTATACGAGCGTGCAAATTTTCCGCACCGAGCGCGCGCCGCTGCTCAAATACCTCTTTACGGGATCGATTTCCTGTGGCTCCATACTCGCCTACATCGGCCTGGTGGTGTTGTTCGACTTTCTGGCAGGGGCCTGAAATCATTCCCGACGCGGCCGCCGGGTCGATAAATCGTTTTGCCGGCGGCCTTCTTATCTGACCTCTTGCTCCAAGGACTCAAGTGTCCGTTGCAGGTCCGCTGGCAACGGCGCGGTCCACTTTTTCCTCTTTCCCTTGTAAGCGAAAGCAACCCTACTCGCGTGGAGGAACTGTCGCTTCAAACCGTGGGCCTTACGGAATTGCCGGTTGAAACGGAAGTCTCCGTGCTGCGCGTCCATGACGACCGGGTGGCCAAGCTTTGCGAAGTGCAATCGGATCTGGTGCATCCGTCCGGTCTCGGTTCTGACCCGTACGAGACTTGTCGCGGAGAATTCTTTCTCGACCCGGTAGAGCGTGAGTGCCGGCACCGGTTTCCCCTCCCGCCCGGGGAGCGCCAAACTAATCTTGCCCTCGCGAGGGCGAAGCTGCCCCACCACCAAGGCGAGATATTCTTTTTCCACCTCGCCTTCTTCAAAGCGCCGCAGGAGTTCTTCGGCCAGCTCTCCGCTTTTGGCTACCACAAGGACACCCGAGGTGTCTCTGTCCAGCCGGTGCACGAGCCTCGGGAGCGTGCCTTTCGGCCGATAGGTGATCTCCAGCATCCCCAGGAGGGAATGCTGCCTGAGGGTCTGTTTGCCCTCGTGGACAGCCATCCCGGCCGGCTTATGGAGGAGGAGCAGGTTTTCGTCTTCAAAGATGATTTCGGGCTTGAGGTCCGGCGAGATTTGTTCCCCCGCGATCTCGGGTTTTTCTTCGAACGCTATGAAGAGTTGGACTCTGTCCCCGGGCACCGCCATTTCCGCTGGCCCAGCACGTCGGCCGTTGAGCCGGACGCCTTTTTTGCGAAACAGTTTCCTCACGTATCCGATTGGAAACCGCTTCTTCAGGAAGTTCTCGAGCTTCTTGGGCTGCTCGTCTTTGGGGATGATGATCTCCCTGGGCATGCTTTCCTCATAGCGGCCCGGTTCGGGCCTCGTCAAGGGGCTAGAGAGGCTGGAACTAGATTTGCAATTCCTTAGAAGTTAAGATAGGTTACAGCAGCTGGCGTAATTTTTGTGCTGATTCGAAAGAGGTCGCGCCCATGTGAGGTTTTCATTGAGCCGTCAAGAGTCGCTCGATGCGCTTAGAAAAAAGATCGATCAAGTCGATGAAAAGATTGTAGGACTTCTGAATGAAAGGGCTTTGCTTGCCCGAAGAATCGGGCAAGCAAAGAGTCTGGAGAAAGAAGAAGTTTACGTCCCCAGTCGCGAGAAGGAGATCCTTCAGAGGCTTCCCAGCCTAAATCGTGGCCCCCTTCAAGAGGAGGCCCTTCGTTCTATCTATCGGGAGGTCCTTTCGGCCTCCCGCTCCGTCGAGGCGCCCATCCGAATCGCCTATTTTGGTCCGGAGGCGACCTTTACGCATATGGCGGCGCGAGAAAAGTTCGGGTCCTCGGCGACCCTTATCTCGCTGCCGAGCATAGCCGACGTCTTTCAGGAGGTGAGTCAACAAAGGGCGGACTACGGCGTTGTGCCGATAGAAAATTCCACCGAGGGGGCGGTGACGCACACCCTTGATATGCTGGTTGAGGCGGAGGTCAGGATTTGTGCGGAAATCTTCCTGGAGATTCATCTCAACGTCTTGTCCCGCTCCGGGCGCTTCGAGGAGATCCGTCGGATCGTCTCTCATGCCCAGGCCCTGGCTCAATGCCGCCGCTGGCTCGCGAGCCACTGCCCCCGCCTGAAAGTCGAGGAGACGGCCAGCACGGCTCAGGCGGCCCAAACGGCATTGCAAGATGGTACCGCGGCCGCCATCGCTAGCGGAATGGCTCAGGACTATTATGGCTTGGAGGTAGTGGCGGCGAACGTGGAAGACCACGCCAACAATACCACCCGCTTCCTTGTCATCGGAGATCACGAGCCACGACCGAGCGGGGACGACAAGACCTCGATCGTCTTTTCGGTCAAGGACGAGGTGGGGATATTGCACCGGATGTTGGAGCCGTTTGCCAGGAACCGGATTAACCTGACCAAGATCGAGTCGCGTCCCCTGAAGCAGAAGGCTTGGGAGTATCTCTTTTTCTTGGATTTTGCGGGCCATATCAGGGAGCCAAGGGTCCAAAAGGCCATCAAAAAACTTGAAAAGAGTTGCATTTTTATTAAAGTCCTTGGCTCGTACCCCAGCGGCTTATGAGTATAATTGACGCGGTTCCCGGATACATCCGCTCCCTGGTTCCATATGCTCCCGGTAAACCCATCGAGGAAGTGGAAAGGGAGTATGGCATTGCAGGTTCAGTGAAACTCGCCTCGAACGAAAATCCCCTGGGGCCGTCCCCAAAGGCCGTTCGGGCGTTGCAGGACAGACTGCACGCGCTTCACCTCTATCCCGATGGGGATTGCTTCTACTTGAAACGGGGGTTGGCGCGAAAATTGGCGGTTTCCCCGGAGCGGTTGATTTTTGGCAACGGCTCGAACGAGATTATCGAATTAGCCGTGCGCACCTTCATGCGCGCCGGCGATGAAGCGGTCATGGCCCATCAGGCCTTCATTATTTACCGTCTGGTAGTGCAGGCGATAGGGGGCCGGTGCGCCGTCATTCCGCTGAAGGCCTTTACTCATGACCTCGAGGCTATGGCCGACGCGATCACGCCTAGAACGAGGATTGTCTTTTTGGCGAATCCCAATAATCCTACGGGAACGATCTATCGCCGAAAACCATGGGAGCGGTTTCTTGACCGGATCAGCCCGGAGGTCTTGGTGATCGTGGACGAAGCCTACTTCGAGTATGTTTCGGATCCCGACTATCCCGAGTCGCTGGTGTACCACGGAAAGGAAAAGTTCATTTTGACGCTGCGCACCTTTTCCAAGCTCTACGGTCTTGCCGGACTCAGGGTTGGCTATGGTATTGGGAGTCAGGAGATAGTCGATTTAATGCACCGGGTCCGGCAGCCGTTTAACGTCAACGCCGCAGCTCAGTGGGCGGCCTTGGCAGCTTTGGAAGACCGCGAACACGTGCGGCGCACGCTGGAGGTGAACCGCGACGGGATGGAATATCTTACACGGGAGATTTCCCGGTTGGGTTTGGAACACATACCGAGCCTGGCCAATTTTATCCTCCTCCGCGTGGGTGATGGACAGGCCGTTTTCCAACAGCTGCTGCGGTGCGGGGTGATTGTCCGCCCCATGGGGGGTTACGACTTCCCTGAACATATTCGGGTGACGGTCGGCACTATGGAAGAAAACCGGAAATTTATAAAAGAGCTTCAAGCGATCACTAAACCCTTTTCTAGATCCGTGGAGGCGTAATGATTGTCGTTTTGAAACCGGGTTTATCCCAAGAAGATATTCACAAAGTGATTGAGAGAATCGAGAGTCTGGGTCTCAAGGCGCACATTTCGGTCGGGAAAGAGAGAACGATCGTAGGTGCCATCGGCGATGAGCGGCTGCTGGCTGACCAGACGCTGGAGTCGTTTCCCGGCGTTGAGAAAGTGCTGCCCATCTTAAAGCCCTATAAACTCGTCAGCCGCGATTTTCAAAGCGAGGATAGCGTTATTGAGGTCGACGGTCAGAAGATAGGCGGCAAAAGAGTTCACGTCATGGCAGGTCCCTGCTCCGTGGAGTCGCGCGAGCAGGTTCTGGAGACGGCGATTCCCGTTAAAGAGGCGGGAGCCACATTCTTGCGCGGCGGGGCCTTTAAGCCCAGGACCTCGCCGTACGCCTTCCAGGGGCTCGGGGAGGAAGGGTTGAACTACCTCGCCAATGCCCGCAAGGTAACCGGCCTACCGGTCATCACGGAGGTGCTCGACCCGCGCGATCTCGATCTCGTTTACCGCTACGCCGACATTCTCCAAATCGGGGCGCGGAACATGCAGAACTTCAAACTCCTCACGGAGGTGGGGAAGCTCGACAAGCCGGTCATGCTCAAGCGCGGCATGAGTGCGACGATCCAGGAGTTCCTGCTTTCGGCAGAGTACATCGCGTCGGGCGGTAACCGAAAGATCATTCTTTGCGAGCGGGGTATTCGGACGTACGAGACGGAGACGAGAAATACCATGGATCTGAGCGCCGTCCCTCTGCTCAAGCAGCTTTCCCATCTGCCAGTATTCGTCGATCCGAGTCATGGCACGGGGAGATGGGATCTGGTGGCGCCGATGGCCCTGGCCGGAATCGCCGCGGGTGCGGATGGGCTTCTCATCGAGGTTCATCCGCGGCCGGAGCTAGCCCTCAGCGACGGTCCGCAATCGCTGAAGCCTGAGAAATTTGCCGCGCTGATGTTGCAGCTCAGGAAAGTAGCCCAGGCGGTCGGGAGGGAGCTGTAGTGGGATTTATGTTCCGCAGGATGGTCGTAGCCGGGGTGGGGTTGATCGGGGGCTCCCTCGCCCTAGCGGCGCGACGACGCGGGCTGGTCGAAGAGATCGTCGGGTTTGGCCGCGGAGAGAGAAATCTCCGAGTGGCGCGAAAAGAGCGGATGGTGGACCGTTATTTCTTGCGCGAGGAGGAGTTCCCGGAAGGTGTTGATCTGCTGATCCTGGCCACGCCCGTGCAGGCGGTGGTGCCCCTGGCGGATAGCTTTCTGCCCGCTCTGGAGCCGCGTTGTCTGGTGAGCGACGTGGGGAGCGCGAAGGCAAAGATCGTGCGGGAGATGGAGAAGCTGCTTCCCGCGGAGATCCCTTTTGTGGGCAGCCATCCGATCGCGGGAAGCGAGCAGTGGGGAGCGCAGGCCGCCGTGCCGGATCTTTTTTCCGGCCGCCGTTGCATTCTAACCCCCACGAGCCATACCGATCCCGATGCGCTGAGACGAATCGCCTCTTTTTGGCGGCGCGCCGGGGCCAGGGTGGAGATTATGGACCCGGAAGTGCACGACCGCATTCTGGCCGTGGTCAGCCATCTCCCCCACGTTTTAGCTTACGCGATGGTCAACGCGCTCGGCCGAACTGCCGTGGACTCTATCGATCCGACGCATTATTGTGGCGGCGGGTTTAAGGATTTCACCCGCATCGCCGCGAGTCGCCCGGAGATCTGGCGGGATATCTGTCTGGTCAACCGCCGCGCCATCGGAAAACATTTGACCGACTATATCAAGCAGCTGGAACGGCTCCGGAGATGGATCAGAGATGGCAGGGGCGATCTGCTCCAGCGGGAGTTTGCGCGGGCCAACGTGATCAGAAGACAGATGATTTAGGCGAGCTCGATGAAAACGATCGGAGAGGTAAAGCTCCCGCTGCGGGGAGAGTTACGCGTACCGGGCGATAAGTCCATCGGCCACAGGGCGGTCATCTTCGCCAGCGTGGCCCGGGGGAGGAGTAGGATTTTTAACCTCTCCACGGGCGAGGACAACTTGAGAACAGTCGAGGCCTTCAAAGACCTGGGCGTGGCGATCCAAAGGGATGGCGAGGTGCTGTGCGTCGACGGCAAAGGGTGGGACGGTCTTTGCCCGCCGCGCCGGGTGATCGATTGCGGCAATTCAGGGACCACGATGCGCCTGCTCTCCGGGGTGTTGGCAGGCCGTCCGTTCGTCGCGACGCTGGACGGCGATGACTCTCTCAAGCGGCGGCCAATGCAGAGGATCATCGACCCGCTCGGCCAGATGGGTGCTCAGATCTTGAGCCAGAACGGCAAGGGATTAGCCCCCTTGGAGATCCACGGCGGGCGGCTGCGCGGGATCCATTATGTTTCTCCGGTTGCCAGCGCCCAGGTTAAATCGGCAGTCATTTTGGCCGGGCTTCAGGCGGAAGGCACCACGGTGGTCGAGGAGCCGCAACAGTCCCGGGATCATACCGAGATCATGGCGCGGGCCTTTGGCGCTGAGATTTCGGTGCGGGGAAAATCGGTTTCCGTGACCGGAGGTCGGGTTCTCTCAGCCAGGGAAGTGCGGGTTCCGGGGGATTTCTCATCGGCGGCGTTTTTCCTTGTCGCCGCCGCGGTGACTCCGGGCTCGATTGTGCTCGTTCGCGAAGTGGGGTGTAATGCGACCCGAAACGGGGTGCTGGAGGTTTTACGACGGATGGGGGCCTCGATTGAGGTCCTGAATCTGAGGGAGGAGGGTGGGGAACCGGTGGCAGACCTGCGAGTCATTGGTGGAAAGCTCAAAGGGGTGGAGATCGGACCCGAAATGGTTGCTAGAACGATCGACGAATATCCGATCCTCGCGGTCGCTGGAGCGTTAGCGGAGGGTGTGACCACTATCGCCGGCGCGCGCGAGCTGAGGTATAAGGAGTCCGACCGCATTGCAGTGATGGCGGGCGAGTTGCGCAAACTGGGCGTGCAGGTGGAGGAACGCGAGGACGGCATGATCATCGAGGGGCGGGGGCGGCTTCGGGGAGGTCCGGTCAAAACTTACGGGGATCATCGGGTCGCCATGGCCCTCGCCGTAGCGGGGCTTTCCGCTGAGGGAGGCGTCGGGATTGACGATAGCGCATGCGCCGACATTTCGTTTCCCGGTTTTTTTGAACTCCTGGAAGGGCTATGCCGTTCTTAGCCCGGCGCCGGGAAGGTGATGAGCCAGCCCTTGGCCGGTAAACCGTTGCGGGGCCTGATCATCGCGATCGACGGGCCGGCGGCCGCTGGGAAGAGCACGCTGGCAAAACGCTTGGCGAGGGAGCTCAATTATGTTTACGTCGATACGGGAGCGATGTACAGGGCGCTTGCGTGGAGGGTGATGGAGGAGGGGATAGATCCGGGAGACGAGAAGGAGCTGGGAAGAATCCTTCAACAGATGAGGATAAGGCTGGTCGAGCACGCCGGCCAACTCCGGGTGCTCCTGAACGAGGTGGATGTGACCGAACAGATCCGCGCCCCCGAGGTAAGCCAGATGGCATCGAAGGTCTCGACTCTGAAGGTGGTCCGCGACAGAATGGTCGAGCTCCAAAGGGCGATGGGTTCTCAGGGCGGGGTCGTGGCGGAGGGAAGAGACATTGGAACGGTTGTTTTTCCCGTAGCGGATGTCAAAATTTATCTTGACGCCTCACCCGAAGAACGGGCCAGGCGCCGCTTCGCGGAGCTCAGAAGCCAGGGCAAGCAGGTCACTTTGGAGGAGACGTTGGAAGAGATGAAGGAGAGGGATCGGCGCGATCAGGAACGCGCCGTGGCACCCCTGCGCAAAGCAGAGAATGCGTTGGTCGTCGATTCGTCGCGCCTCGGCGCCGAGGCGGTGGTGGAGCAGGTTATGCGAGAAATCAAGAATAAATTGCGAGCAATTTAGTGAGATGGGAGGGCTATTTCATGGCCCAAAATGAAGAAAATAGGAAACCCGAGACCGCCAGTGGCGGTGAAGATTTTGAGACCCTCTTTGAAGAGAGCATGCGTACCGTAAAGCCTGGCGGGGTAGTCAAGGGGAGGGTTGTAGGTGTCACACCCACCCATGTCATGATCGATGTCGGGTACAAAAGCGAAGGTCAGATTCCGATCGGGGAGTTTTTGGACAGCCAGGGCAGGATTCAGGTTCGGGAGGGGGATGAAGTCGATGTTTTCTTCGCGTCATCAGAGGGCGAGAATGGAGGCATTCTGCTTTCCCGCGAACGGGCGGAGAGTATCAAACTTTGGGAGGAGATCGAAAAGGCCTATCAAGAGGGCTCCGGCGTCGAGGGCGTGGTTTTGGCCAAGGTCAAGGGAGGGTTCAAGGTGGACGTGGGTGTTCCCGGGTTTCTGCCGGGCTCGCACGTGGATATTCGACCCACACGCAATCCCGATAAATACGTGGGCTTGAAGGACCGTTTTGCCGTTCTCAAATTCAACCGCCAGCGGGGTAATGTCGTGCTCTCCCGCAGGGTGCTGCTCGAAAAGGAGCGCGAGAATCTCAAGAAAGAGGTGCTCAAGGTTTTGGAAGAGGGAGTCATCCTGGAAGGCGCGGTTAAGAATATCACTGGCTATGGCGCCTTCGTGGATCTGGGCGGCATCGATGGCATCCTACATATCAGCGATATGTCCTGGGGGCGGATCAGCCATCCTTCCGAGGTCCTCAAAGTAGGGGATCGGATCAAAGTCGTGGTCCTGAAATTCGATCCGGAACGGGAGCGGATCTCGCTCGGCATGAAGCAACTTTTACCCGATCCCTGGCATTCGGTCGGGGAAAACTATCCGGTAGGTTCAAGGGTCCGCGGGAAAATCCTGAGCCTGACCGACTACGGTGCCTTTGTCGAGCTGGAAAGGGGGGTCGAGGGTCTCATCCACGTTTCCGAGATGTCCTGGACCAAGAAGGTCCCCCACCCCTCGAAGGTGCTTCAAGTCGGGGAAATCGCCGAGGTCGCGGTGCTCAACGTGGATGTAACCCACCGCCGCATCTCGTTGGGATTGAAGCAGGTCATGCCGAATCCCTGGGACGAGCTCAAAGAGAAGTACCCTGTGGGCAGCGTCATCAAGGGTCCGGTGCGCAACGTCACGGATTTTGGTGTCTTCGTAGGAGTCTCGGAGGGTATCGATGGCTTGGTCCATATCTCCGACCTCCATTGGACCAAAAAGATCAAGCATCCCTCGGAACTCTATAAGAAGGGCGATGTGGTGGAGGCTAAGGTCCTTGGGGTGGATGTGCAAAACGAGCGTCTCTCCCTGGGGATTAAACAGCTTACCACCGATCCCTGGCAAACCATCGCTGAGCGGTATCCCGTTGGCCGCAAAATCAAAGGGGAGGTGACCAGTGTGCCTGACTTCGGCGTGTTCGTTCGCTTGGAGGAGGGTGTGGAGGGCTTAATCCATGTATCGCAGCTGAGTACAGATCGGGTGGATAAGCCTTCGGGTCTTTTCAAAGTTGGCGACCAGGTCGAGGCGGAGGTCATCCATTTGGTCCCGCACGAAAGGAAGATCGGCCTCAGTGTCCGCGCGCTCAAAAAGAGCGAGGAGCGCCGGGAGATGGAGGATTATTTGAAACGGGAGAAAGAGGCAGGGAGGTTTTCTTTCGAGTCCATCCTGAACGAGGAACTCAGACTCGATCGTGATGAGGAGCCTCGGCCCGCGGGGAAGCGAAAGGGGGGCAATCTCTAGTAGAGATTGCGGCGCGGTCGATGGCTAGGAGATTGCTCAAGGGATTGGGAATCCTTTTTTTATCCATCCTGCTTTTTTCCTTTGTCCTTTTTTTCTATGCTTATCTGACAGGGGGTGAGGTCTCGGTGCTCACCCTTCTGGGTGGGGACTCCGTCGGGGTGCTGGAGATCGAGGGTACCATCAACAGCTCGCGGGAAGCCATTCAAGGCCTCAAACAGTTCGCGGAGGCCAGAGGGATCAAGGCCGTGGTCGTCCGCATTGATTCCCCGGGCGGCGCGGTAGCTCCCACGCAGGAGATTTCCGAAGAGATCGGCAAGCTTAAGAAGAAAAAACCCGTCATCGCCTCCCTCGGGGGGATGGCCGCCTCGGGGGGATATTACATTGCCAGCGCGTGTGACCGAGTGGTGGCCAACCCGGGGACGCTGACCGGGTCCATCGGCGTCATCATGGAATTGGGGAACGTCGAGGAGCTGATGCGCAAGCTCGGCCTGAAGGGATTTGCGATTAAGAGCGGACCGCATAAGGATGTTGGATCTCCCCTGCGGCCTCTCACACCGGAGGGGCGGGCCATCTTGCAGGGGTTGGTGGACAACGTGCACGGGCAGTTCGTGAGCGCCGTGGTCAAGGGAAGGAAATTGCCCGAGGCAAAGGTGCGAGAAATCGCTGACGGCAGAGTCTTTTCGGGGGAGCAGGCCAAGGCTTTGGGGTTGGTGGATCAGCTAGGGAACCTGGAGGATGCGATCGATCTGGCCGCCAAGCGTGCGGGCATCGAAGGCGTTCCTCAAGTCGTTTACTCCCGGGGTGACGAAAAGAGTTGGTGGGAAAGGCTTGTCTTTTCCTTTTTCGGTCGGCGGCTGGGCGGGAGTGAAAGATGGGGGCTCCTTTACGAGTGGTCGCCCCAGCTCATGCATTGAGTATCTCCAACAAGGGTCCGGGGAGGCTGGCAGCCGAGAGACTTTTTCGATGAGGGGGGATTATGACGAAGAGAGATCTGATTGACGAAGTCAATAAGAGGTTTCCCCACCTCTCGCGTCGCGATTCTGAAGTGATCGTTAACTCCGTTTTCGATTCTATGGTCAGCGCCATGGAACAGGGGGAGAGGATCGAGATCCGGGGGTTTGGGAGCTTTGTGGTGAAGCACCGCCGCGCGCGGGAAGGGCGAAACCCAAAGAGCGGAGCCGTAGTGTCGGTTTCGGCCAAGAGAGTTCCTTTCTTTAAAGTCGGGAAGGAGCTCAGGTTGAGGGTCGATGGGAAGGGAGAACCGCACAAGGGATCCTGATGAAGAATATCTGGGCCCCCTGGCGCATGACCTATATTGATGATGACAAGCGGGAAGGGTGTATCTTCTGCGATAAGCTGAAGGGGCCAGACCGCCGCTCGAATCTGGTACTGGCGGAAACAGCCCATTCCCTGGTCATGTTGAATAAGTATCCGTACAACAACGGCCATCTCTTGTTGGCGCCGAAGCGGCATGAAAAGCAGCTCTCCGCGCTGTCTGTGGACGAGTACGGGGACTTGAGCGAGGCCTTAAGGAAATCAGTGGCTATTATCCTCGCCGCGCTCCATCCGGGGGGAATCAACCTGGGGATGAATCTCGGGCGCTGCGCCGGGGCGGGCGTCGAGGATCATTTCCACTGGCATGTGGTGCCACGATGGGACGCGGATACGAATTTCATGCCGGTCGTGGGAGAGGTCCGGGTCATGCCCCAGCATCTTTTAGAGAGCTATGACCGGTTGAGGCCCTATTTTGAAGCGTTCTGATCTGCTAGAATGATAAAAGTATTGAAGACGGTTTTTGTTACGCTGTTGTTTATCTTGGGGATTACCTTTTCGATGGAAAATGCTGAGCCCCTTCGCCTGCGCTATTATTTTGGTTTGGAGACGCCTCCTATTCCTCTCTTTTTGCTGGTCCTGTTCGCGATTCTTCTGGGCGTCTTGCTGGCGGGGGTGGGTTTTCTCTTCGATCAGTGGTCTCTCAAACGGGCCCTCAGAGAAAAAGATCGGGCGATCGCTGCGCTGGAGCGGGAGATTCAGGCTTTCGGCGAGCGAGAAGGCCAGAGCGGGGGGGCGGGCATCAAGGAGCGAATTTAGCTGCAGGGAGGCGTGCGAGCGTGAAAGAGCTGAAGACCCTGGGAGAACTTAAAAAAAGCGGCCATCCGGTGCTCTCTGTGCGCGAGGAGATGCGCAAGAATCTCATGCAGTATCTCCAGAGCGGCAGTCGGATTTTACCAGGCATCATCGGATACGACGACACCGTGATCCCGGAGATTGAGAATGCGGTCCTCTCGGGCCACCACATGGTCTTTCTGGGCGAGCGGGGACAGGCCAAATCCCGCATCATCCGCGGATTGGTTTCCCTTCTCGACGAGCGGATCCCGATCGTCCAGGGCTGCGAAATCAACGACAACCCGCTTCATCCGATCTGTCGGGTGTGCAGGCGGCGGTTGGAGAAAGAAGGAGACGCGCTGCCCATCGAGTGGATCGGGAGGGAGCAACGCTATAGCGAGAAGCTGGCCACTCCGGATGCGTCCATAGCGGACCTCATCGGTGAGATCGATCCGATCAAGGTAGCGGAGGGAAGATACCTTGCGGACGAAGAGACCATTCATTATGGTTTGATCCCCAGGACGAATCGCGGGATTTTCGCCATCAATGAGCTGCCCGACCTGACCGAAAAGGTGCAGGTGGGTCTCTTCAATCTCATGGAGGAGAAGGATGTCCAGATCAAGGGCTACAAGATCCGTCTCCTCCTGGACGTCATGATCGTGGCGAGCGCCAACCCAGAGGATTACACGAGCCGCGGTCGGATCATTACGCCCCTGAAGGATCGGTTCGACGTTCAGATCCGGACCCATTATCCCCGGACCATCCAGGACGAGATCACGATTATGGAGCAAGAGGCGATCTCTCTAAACGAGCGCAGCCTCACGGTTCGGACACCTCAATTCATGAAAGAGATCATCGCCAACGTGACCTTCGAGGCCCGCAGGTCGAACGAAATCAATCAGGCCTCCGGGGTGAGCGTTCGGGTAACGATCAACAACTACGAGAGCATGATCAGCAACGCGGAGAAGCGGGCCCTGCGGCTGCGCGAAGGAGAGGTCGTTCCCCGCGTCAGCGACCTGCATTGCCTAATAGCCTCGACCAGCGGCAAAATCGAGATGGAATATGTGGGGGAGGATCGGAAGGAGGACGAGGTGGTCCAAAAGCTGCTGAACCGTGCGCTCGTGAAGGTGTTCGATCAGTATTTCAGCGTGAGCTCGCTGCAAAAAATCGTTGACTATTTCAACTCCGGTTGGGGGGTGGAGGTCTCGGATGGAATGCCCGCCAAGGACTACCTGGAAGGGATCAAGGAGATTCCGGGATTGAAAGAGGCGATCCGCACGCTAGGACCCATGGAGTCTCCGGCCTTGATGGCTTCGGCCACAGAGTTTATCATGGAAGGGTTACACCTCCACCAGAAGCTCAACAAAGAGGTTGAGGGAGGGAGGATCACCTACGGCAAGTAGGTAATGCGCCGGTTATGTTTCGGATTCGATACAGTCGCTGGAATCGCTCCTCTGCTGAGTCCCTCGGAGCCGAGAGTGTCTTCGAGCAACTGAACGATTACATGAACGAGACGGGCGACCTGCAGCAGGCTATGCGCCGTCTGATGCAGCGGGGCTTGAAGCAAGGCGAGAAAAAGACGGCGGGACTGGAAGATCTGATGTCCCAGTTGAGCCGCGAGCTGAGGCGCCTTTACGACCGTTACCGGATCCAGTCGGCTATGGAGCAGGTGGAACAGGAGCTTCGGTCGATCGTGGAGCAGGAGCGCCGGACCCTCCAAGAGCTGCGCGATGCCAAACCCGGGATTGAAAGTAAAGAGGAATTTCTTGATCGTCTGCCGGACAAGACGAGCGAGGCCATCGAGAAGCTCGCCTCTTACAGTTTCGAGGATTCCAAGGCCCAGACGGATTTTCAGTCCCTGCTTTCCCGGCTGGAGCAGGTCCGACGCCTCGAGAACGCCATCCGCCGGGAGGGTAGCCTTTTCCGCGGGCAGACACCCTTGGATATGGAGCAGGCACAAGAGCTTTTAGACCGGATCGAGGAGCTGCGCCGCCTGGAAGGCCAGCTCTCGAGCATGAACCTGGAGGATGTAGACTCCCAGTTGCTGGAGAGGCTCTTGGGGGAGGATGCGCGGCAGGATTTCGATGGGGTTGCGCGCATGGAGTCTCTGCTGGAAGATGGAGGCTATGTCATCGATCGGGGTGATCGGTTCGAACTCACGCCGCGCGGGGTCAGACGGGTCGGACAGCTCGCTCTGCGAGATATCTACCGCCAGCTCAAACGCGACGTGATCGGCCGGCACCCGATACGCTCCCACGGTTCTCAGGAGCTCGTGACCGAGGAAAGCCGCCCCTATGTCCAGGGCGATCACCTCCACCTCAACATGATTCAGACGCTCAAAAGTGCCCTGTTCCATAACGGAGGTTTACCGCTGCGTTTGCGGCCGCAGGACTTTATGGTTTACGAGTCTGAGCACACCACTCGCGCCGCCACCGTGCTGCTCTTGGACATGAGTTGGTCGATGAGCTGGGAGGGAAGGTTTGCGGCGGCCAAAAAGGTGGCCTTGGCGATGGAGAGCCTCGTGCGTTCGCTCTATCCCCGCGACTATTTCGGCATCGTGGGCTTCTTCACCCGCGCCGTGGAACTCAAGCCCAAGGATCTCCCTGAGGCGACGTGGAATATGGGAGATCCTTTCACCAACCTCCAAGACGGACTGCACCTGGCTGCCGACCTCTTGGAGAGAAGGCCGAGCCAGAACCAGCAGATGATCGTGATTACCGACGGCCAGCCCACCGCCTACTGCCGGCAGGGGCGCCTCTATTGCGAATGGCCTCTCAGCTTCGGCGGGATCAGCCAGAGGGCGGCGGACGAGACGCTGCGCGAGGCGGAGCGCGTCACGCGCCGGGGGATCACCATCAATACGTTCATGCTCGACGATAGCCCGGTGTTGAAGGGCTTTGTCGATGAGATGACCCGCATCAACAAGGGCCGGGCTTTCTATACCCGTCCCGACCGCCTGGGCGAGTATCTGCTGGTCGATTACATCTCACGCCGGCGAAAAAAGGTCTAGCGCGAATTTTTTTCTGGTTTTTTCGTCTATCTATTCCGAGTAGGCAGGGCAGAAGGGAACGTGGAAGTTATCCCCCCTTTGGGGTAAAGGATCTGCCCGAGCACGGGTCGGACTGTGGTTCGACAAGCTGCTCACCATCCTGAGGGGACTCGAAGGAAGGACGGGAGCCCGATTCTCTATCAGATGGACGAGTCTGTCTGTAGGGATCGGGCTTTTTGTTTGTGAAGGAAGCAGCTAATCCCAGGCGGGCGGAATAGAATTTGAGCGCATAAAATTGTTCGAATCGTTTAAATCGTTCAAGGCGTTCTGATGATCCCTGAACCATTCGAACGGTTCGAACTATAGTGAAGGAAAAAAGAAAATTACTATAATCCCCCCATCCCCCCTTTACAAAAGGGGGGTAAGGGGGGATTTGATGTCAATTTATTTAATTCCGTCACT
>MGSI01000141.1 GCA_001798455.1 Deltaproteobacteria bacterium RIFCSPLOWO2_02_FULL_57_26
CCCTCATTTTTCCGGCCGCATGGGCCGATGCTGCCGCCGCCATGCAAAAAGTCGTCATCACCTTTGCCGGTTTTAATGAGAGGAGCGGCTTTCTCTTCGTCGCCAAGGATCAACACTTTTTTGAGGAGCAGGGATTGGATGCCCAGATCGTGCAGGTGCGCAGCGGACCTATCGCCATATCGGCTCTGGCCGCAGGGGATGCCCAGTTCTACACTGCCTCCGCCACGGGCGCCACCCTCGGGGCGATGGCAGCGGGATTGGATTTGGTCTTCCTCGCCGGCATAGTCAATAAACTTGACGGGGATTTCGTCGTCTCACCCAAGATCAAAAACCCGTCCGACCTCAAAGGCAGAATCCTGGGCGTGCAGAGTATTGGCGGCGGGATTTGGATGTTCACGATGTTAGCCCTCGACTACTGGGGCGTGGTGCCAGAGCGAGACAAAATACAGTTTAGAATTGTAGGAGATCAATCTGTCATAGCTCAGTCTGTTTTAACCGGGACTGTTGATGCAGCCTACTTGGGCTATACGTTCAGCAAGGTGGTGCAGCGCCAGGGGTTCCGCGTATTGGCCGATCTCGCCAAACTCGACATTCCTTATCAAGGGATTGGCGTTCTAGCCCGCAGGAGTTTTATCGCCCAGTCCCCTGAGGTTGCAGAGAAAACGCTCAGGGCATTGGTTAAAGCGATCGCCTATTTTCAGGAGCCGGTAAACAAAAAGGCGGTGACAGGAACTCTGGCCAAATGGCTGCGGCTGCAGCGCACAGAGGATGCCGAAGCGGGGTACGAGATGATCAAAGGTCTCTATGAACGTCGCATCTTTCCCACCAAGGAGGGGCTGCACAATACCCAACGCGTCCTCAGCAGGGTCGATCCGAAATTCTCGCGCCTCAAAATAGAAGATATGGCCGATGATCGGATTGTGCGGAAGCTCGAAGGAGAAGGGGTTTTCAAGTAACTGTTAGTTCTTCACAAATCGATTTACGACCCGACGGAGCCGGTGAAGGACGGACACCGCCTGCTCGTAACCGGTTTCTGGCCTCTTGCCACAGCCCTTGAGTTGGACTATGTTCGCCGTCGAATACCTGGGAGTCGTTTTCAAGAAAGGAGTTAGCCATGAGTAAAGCAGCGCGAGTCGCCGAGCGGCCTAGCCCGCAGTACGGTTCCGACGTGGTGGTCGATATGCTCAAGGCCTTTGAGATTGAATATGTGGCGCTCAATCCGGGCGCAACCTTTCGCGGTTTGCATGATTCTCTGGTCAACTACGGCGGCAATCACATGCCGGAGGTCATCACCTGCACGCATGAGGAGATCACCGTAGCCATGGCCCAGGGTTATGCCAGGGCGAAGGGAAAACCGATGGCGGCCGCGGTCCACAACATTGTGGGCCTCCAGCACGCTACGATGGCGATTTATAACGCCTGGTGCGACCGCTTGCCGGTCATCGTGATGGGAGGCACCGGGCCGATGGATACGGCGCGTCGCCGGCCCTGGATCGACTGGGTGCACACCGCTTTGGTTCAGGGAAATCTGGTCCGCGACTTTGTCAAATGGGATGACCAGCCGGGGAGCGTAGAAGCCGTCGCGGACTCCTTCATCCGGGCTTACCGTCTGGCGACGACCGACCCCATGGGTCCCGTCTACCTCTGCTACGACGGCGACGTGCAAGAGAAGAAGCTCGAGGGTGAGATTCCCTTCCCTTCGCTTGATCGCTATGCGGCGCCGCTTCCCATGCAGGCACCGGAAGAGGGCTTTGAGAAGACGATCCGCTGGCTTTTGGAGGCAAAGACGCCGGTGATCATCGCTGACTGGGTGGGCAGGAGGGAGGCGGGGTTCAACGCGCTCGGCGAGCTTGCCGAACTTCTCGCCATGCCGGTGTTTGACCAGTGGGGCAGGTTCAACTTCCCTACTGACCACCCGCTCAACCTGACCGGAATGCATGAGCAGGTTATGGGTCAAGCCGATCTCTTGCTCGTCTTGGACGTGCCGGACCTGGAAGGCGCCGTGACCAAAAGAGTTCAGGAGATGGGGCAGCGCACGGCCATCCCTTTGCTCTCCCCCAAGGTGAAAATCATCAACGTCGGCCTGGACGATCTTTTGGTGCGCGCCTGGTCTCACGATTTCAACAAGCTGCGCGAGGCCGACCTCTCGGTTATGGCCGACACTTCGGTCTTTCTGCCCGAGCTGGTGCGGCGGCTGAAGGGAGAGAAAGAAACGCTCAAAAAGAAAGGTCCGGAGATCGCAAAGAGACGGGAGCAGTGGGCGAAGCTCCATCGGGAGAGGGAAGAGGCGATGGCTCAGCAGACCCGCAAGAAGTGGGATGAGAAGCCCGTCGCTACCAGCCGGCTCTACAGCGAGATGGCGGAGCTTCTCAAGAATGAGGATTGGGTGCTTACGAACGGGACCTCTTCGGGCAGGGAGAATTTTTTCTTTCCCGGAAAGAAATTCAACCAGATTCTGGGGAAATATAAAGGCGGTGGTCTAGGCTATGGCCTACCCGCCTCTTTGGGCGCCGCGCTCGCGCATAAAAACTCGGGTAAGGTCTGCGTGGATCTCCAGCCGGATGGAGATTTCCTTTTTACCGTAAGCGGCCTCTGGACGGCGGCCCACCACAAGATCCCGCTTCTCATCGTCGTTTGCAGCAATCGCTCCTATTACAACGACGAGGAACACCAAGAACGGATGGCGAAGGCGCGCGGCAGACCCGTTGAGAATAAGACCATCGGCATTCGGATCGAAGATCCGGCGGTGGATTTCGCGGCGATGGCGCGCTCTTATGGAATCTGGTCTGCCGCGCCGGTCACAGAGGCGAAAGCTCTCTCCAAGGCGCTGCGCGATGCGCTCAAGGTGGTTAAAGAGGGTCAGCCTGCACTAGTGGACGTAGTCTGTCAGATGCGCTGACCTTACTATTGAGCATTACCTGGAGCTCATGCGTCAAACCGTGAGAACTACGGGGAACCTCCTACTTCGACTTTGCGTAATCGACCATCCCCTGGAAATCGGCGACGACCGCCGGCTCGTCTCCGACCACCCACGCGTCATGGCCCGAGGGGAGTAACGAAACGTCGCCAGGCCGACACTCAAACTCGGTTCCGTCGTCCATTCGAACCTTCAGCACGCCAGACACGTGATACTGGAAGTGCGGGGCTTCGCAGCTCTTCGTCTTGGCAAGGGGTTGGACTGACGTTGCCCACCTCCAGCCCGGTTCAAAGATGGCGCGACCAATGGTCGCGCCGCCGACCTTGATGAGTTCCAGACGTCCCTTTGGGAACTCCCGAACCTCATCGGGCTTCCCAAAGCTCTTCAGTTCAGCCTTCTCCATATTGCACCTCCCGTTTGATGACACTTGCGCATTTTTAGCCAGATAACGCTCCGCAGTTGAGCGGAAATTTACTCTTTGCTATGGGGATTGTAAAGGGGAAGGGCTACGGGGGATAGGGTCAGGTCTCTGACCCCCACCGGCCTGACCAAATGGCGGCCTGGTGGTTTTTCGTCGATTTCCTTAGCGTGATAACTTTTCCGGCTCCGCTTCCGGAGCCGGCGGCACGAGTACGCTGAAAAGCGCGCGCCCCTCGGGCATGTTGGGGCATTGACCGCCTTTAAAGAGATAAGCCCCGCCCCACTGTAGCCAGTCGCCTTGTTTGGTGAGCTTTTCGACCCCCTGGTACATCGGCATGACTCGGCTCATCTCCGCGCGGATGCTCTGCGTGTCGCCATAGGGAAAGAGAAGATTCCCGTTCGGCATGGCCCGGCGCGCGATCAGGCAAGGGATCTCCCACTCCGGACGGGATTCTCCGATCTGGTGGCCGGGGATCTCGGGGGTAAAGCGGATCCTTCGCTCGGTGCTGGTCGTGGTTCCGCCGCCTTTTTGCTCGTAGCGGGTCTGCCCCGGCAGTAGCACCACAGCCTCTTCGGCATCGATCAGCATGGAGCTATTGAGGACGATGTCCTGATGGACCCGCACGGAGACCTGTGCCAATGCCTCCTCCACAAAGCGCCGGTCCCGCATGGTCTCTAGTAGATTTCCTCCGATCGAATAGAGAAAATCCATTTCCCCCCGGTGGGCCGCCTCGATCATCTGGAACACTTTGAGGCCGGGCGCCGCGGGCACGGGGTGACGCCATAGATTGGAGAAGCGCCGGGCGTTTTCCTCGTTGACCTCGAAACCGCCGGGAAACCGCTCGGGCTCTGACCCGCATTCGCCGCCTCCCTGAACCCCGCTGTGACCCCGGATCGCCATGATGCCGCATTTCTCCCGGCCCAGCATTCCCCGGGATAAAGCGAGGTTGACGATCGCCTTGACGTTCTCGACCCCGGATTCGTGCTGGGTGAGCCCCATACTGTAGACGAAAACGGCACTGCGCGCGGAAGCGTACAGTTTAGCCAAGCGCTCCATCTCCTGGCGGGAGAGGCCGGAACGCTCCTCCAGCATCTCCCACGCCTGGTCTTCCAGGGCAGTCTTCAGCTCCGGGAAACCGCGCGTGTGGCGGCCGATGAACTCATGGTCCATCCGGTCGGTGGCGATCAGAGCCTTGAGCACTCCATTGATGAAGGCGATGTCGCCCCCGACGCGGACTTGAAAAAAATCGTCCGTGAGTTTGGTGTCGAAGACGGCGCTGCTCACCACCGACGGCACCCGGTAGCGTTCCAGGCCGTACTCCCGCATGGGATCGACCACGACAATGCGGGTGCCCTTTTTCTTGGCGTAACGCATGTATTTGGTGGTCACTGGCTGATTGTTGGGGAGGTCCGAGCCGAAGATGACCAGGAGGTCGGTGCCGATGAAGTCGGAGAGGGAGCAGGTTGGCGCGTCCACTCCCAGGGTGGCTTTGAGCCCATAAACGCTCGCGGCATGGCAGAAGGGCGAGCAGAGATCCACGTTGTTGGTGCCGAGGGTGCGAGCGAGCTTTTGAAAGATGTAATAGACTTCGTTGGTCAGGTCTCTCGGTGTGGCGAGGAACCCCATGCGCTGGGGCGACGTTTTATGGATTGCTTCGGCCACGACGCTTACGCCAGCTTCCCAGGAGGCGCGGGAAAAGCCTCTTTCACCTTTGCGTCGTACCAGGGGAAACGGGAGCCGGCCGAGCGAGCGCAGCCTTTCCTGGTCGAGTTGCCGCAGCCGCTCAACATCGCTCATAACCGAAAGTCTGAGCGCCCCCATGGTATTCAGTTTAAGGAGCTTCAGGCGGGTGGTGCAGAGGTGGATCCCGTCCATCACATTATCGCGCAGACCGTAAGGCCCCAGCGAGCAGCCGTCGCACACCCCCTTGCGCAGGATGCTCCAAGCGTAGGGCAGCTCCGTCTTGTTCTCCCAGAGAAGGGCGGCCATTTCCAAGAAGTGATGGGGTTTGACCCGGCCGGCGAGACCGAAGGGGACCACGCGGGAAAGCCAGGTGTCGTTGGATCTAAGCTTAGGCACTTGGTTTTGTTATTAGCTTCGATACCCGCTCGTAGTCCGCGGGCGTGTTGATATTAGCAAACTCGCACTCCGGGGAGAAACGCTGCGGCGCGTCCACAAAGCGGACCTTGGCCTGGTCGAAGAGCGGGTGGAGCGCATAGCGCTGCCTGCTGATCGCTCCCTCCAGGGCGGGGAGAAAGCTCTTTTGATAGATGGCGAAGAGCGGCTCGATCCCGTTTGCATGGCGCGGAACCACCGCGTCGACATGCGCGTCGTAATGGCCGAGGAGCCACTCGACCATCGACCCGGAGACGCAAGGCATGTCACAAGCAACCGCCAGGATGCCCGCGGGAAGGTGCCGGAGTGCCGTCGCAATACCGCCGATCGGGCCGAGCCCTTCCTGATCGTCCAGAAGCACCCTGACGCTCTCGGGCCAGTCACCGCCCCTGCCGGTGGCGGTGACGACGGCCAGGTTCTGGAAGGGAAACTCGCTGAGGATCTCGGCGAGGCGCTCCAGAACCGTTTTCCCCGAGATCTCCAGCCGCGCCTTGTCCCGGCCGAAGCGCGTGCTTCTTCCCCCGGCCAGAATCACTCCACTAAGATTTGCGGCTGACTGCTTCACGAAATTCCCGTAGTACGGCGTAGAATTGCTCCGGTTCGTTCTTGGAAATAGATAGCTTGTAGAGGGCGTACCGTTGGCACGTATTCAACCCGCGCCATTCTCCGGCCGTGACGCTCTGTCCGGTCTCCCGGCTCTTGGCCAGCACGGAGTCCGGGATTTGGCTGGGGTTTTCCCACGGAGGATCGGCCACGGGTGGGACCGACGAAGCGGCTTCGCCAAAGTAGCGGCGGGAGAGAAAGTCGAGATAGGAGACGAAGGTTTGTTTTTCCTCTTCCGTATCGACTGGCAGATGGCACAGCGCCTGCCGCTCTTCGAGGCTGAAGGCGAGCCAATTCTTGAGCGAGATCTTGACGCCCGTCAGGTCGAGTTTCATGCGCACGTGGAGCGGGATGCGGCTCTGCGTCGGATAGATCTCGTTTTCAAAGTTGTAGCGATAGAACATCGTGCTCTGGGAAGACCCAATCGGGTTGCTTTTGGAACCCCTTGCAGGCTATTTTCGTTCTTCAAGGGGTCAAAGGTCAACAGGCAGTCTTCTCCACCGCTGACCGCACTAAATTTTTCTCAAGGAGGCTTTATGCCGCAGGCGAAATACACCAAGGTCTTTTGTCCAACAAGCAAAGTCAAAGAAAAAGAGTTTCTCGCCCGTCCCATGGGTTGTAAGGGCGTGGGGTTCAGTTTGGTTAGGTACAAGCCGGGTCAGGGCGCCACATATGTCCACCGCCATCGGGTTCAGGAAGAGGTTTTTATGACCCTGAAAGGCACGGGGACCATCATCCTGGACGGTCGGCGTATCTCGATGCCCGAGGGAACTGTCGTCAGGGTTTCGCCGCGGGTTTACCGGGCCATCGGCAACGATTCCAAACGTGGTGTTGTCTTTCTGATCATGGGAGGTATCCCGCCGAAGAAATTTCCCCTCGGACAAAGAACACTTTTTGGTGACGGTATTCCCAACCGGAAGAAAGTACCGCGCTGGAAAAAGGGATAGATGAACACGGGCGGATTGACTGAGCAGGAAAGGTCTTGATATGAATGCGTGTCCAGATCGGAAGACGGTAGGGTCTAGACTTTATGCCCACGCGCTGTAGTCTTCATACCGCTTTGACTTGACAACGGTGATCGCGACGTAATATCACCGGTCTAAAAGATAAAAGCGCCGTTCACGAAAGGCTTTCATCGCGCAGCAAGACCAAACTGCGCAAAGGAGATAGAAAATGGAACTACCGCGAATTCAAAATTTCTCGGGCAGGCTCTGGTTGTGGCTTGCGCTGCTCCTTGCAGTTGCGGCACCGAGCCTTTTCCCTGGGTTAAGCGCAGCAGCGGACGGTAAGAGCCTTCCCGCTTCTATTGTGATCGCGACCCATGCGGTGGGTACTGGCTTTCATGCGGATGGCAGTGTAGTTGCCAAGATGGTGTCAGAGCGCTCGCCGATGACGATGGTGGTTCGCCCTCACCCGGGCCCCCCTGCTTGGTTGCCGGCCATGAACAGCGGTGAGATGGAGTTTGGCATTATAGTTGGCAGTGATGGGGCGACGGCTTACCGAGGG